>JAWKQO010000003.1:0-300000 GCA_041390105.1 Gemmatimonadota bacterium | reverse complement strand
CACAGGGAGAAGGTGTTCGAGGTATTCAAGCGCCTGCACTCACGCAAGCGATTCCCGGGCACGGGCATCGGACTCGCCATCTGCCGCCGCATCGTGGAGGACCACGGCGGACGCATCTGGGTCGAGGCCGGCGTGTCCGGGGGCTCGGTGTTTCGCTTCACCATCCCGCGAGCGTCGGAGGGACGATCATGAAGCTGGACGGCAGCATCGACTGGCTGTTGGTCGAGGACAATCCCGCCGACGTGCGGCTGGTGCGGGAGGCACTGCGGGATGCCCCTCGCGCCGTGAACCTGCACGCGGTCGAGGATGGGGACGAAGCCCTGGAGTTCCTGGAACGGCGCGGCGGACACGAAGAAGCGCCGCGGCCGGACCTGGTGCTGCTGGATCTGAACCTTCCCGGCATAGACGGCCGCCAGGTACTGGCCCGCATCAAGGCGTCCGAGGCGCTACGCGAGATCCCGGTGGTGGTGATGACCACGTCGGACGCCGGGAAGGACGTACACACCTGCTACGCGCTGCACGCCAACTGTTATGTCGTCAAGCCGATCGGCCTCAGCGAGCTGAAACGCGTGCTGTCGGCGATCCTGTCCTTCTGGTTCGACATCGTCCTGTTGCCGGGTACGGCGTAGCCGCTCCCTGGCGCAGGCGCCCACGGCGTCTCAGTCGACGCGGATCACGCTGAGCGGGTCGACCCGCGCTGCGCGCCGCGCCGGCATCCAGGTTGCCAGCACCGCGACGGCCCCCAGGACCAACCCGACCCCGACGAAGGTGGGGACATGCACGGGGGGGACGCCGTAGAGCGCGGCTCTGAGGAGCTGCGCCGTGGCCATCGCCCCCACGCTTCCCAGCGCGAGTCCCAACGCGGCGGGCCGCAGGCCGCTGAGCAGGGCTTCGCGCTGCACGTCTCGAGGGCCCGCTCCGAGTGCCAGGCGCACCCCAAAGTCCGGGAGGCGCGTGCCCACGAGGTGCGACATCACACCATAGACGCCAAGCCCGCCCAGCAGCAGTGCGATCCCACCGAAGGCGCCCAACAACCCGGCGAAGAAGCGTCTGCGGTCCATGGACGCGTCCAGGAGCTCCGACAGCGGCTGGGCGCTGGGAATCGGGATGTCGGGATCGAGCGAGCGCACGATATCCCGGATGGCGGAGGTGAGCGCGGAGAGCTCCGGTCCCTCGACCATCAGGACCATGCTCACCGGCGGCGGCCCCCACTGCGCATGCGGGACGTACATCTCCGGCAGCGGCTCCAGGTCCAGGGCGTGTTGGTGCACGTCGCCCACCACTCCGACAATCCGGTAGCTCAGGCTACCGAAGATGCGGATCTCACGTCCCAGCGGATCCTCGCCGGGCCAGAGCTCCTCGGCCATGGCGTGGTTGATCAGCAGGGAGCGCGGCGCGCCCTGGCGGTCCTCGGCGGTGAGGGGGCGACCGCTCAGCACCGGCATGTCCACCGCGGAGAAATAGCCCGGCGTGACCATGCGGATGTTGGCGGTTTCCAGATGTCCGTCCGCTGCTGGCGGGACCCCCTCGGCCAGATACGGGAAGGACCAGTTCCCGAGGGTGAACGGCTCCAGCTGTATGCTGCCCACGCCGGTTACTCCGGGCAGGGCCGCCACCCTGGACTCCAGGTCCTGCCAGAGCTGACGCGCCCGCTCCCCGGCGTAGCGCCCCTCGGAGGGGGCCAAACGCACGCTCAGGACATCGCGGGCATCGAGACCGGCGTCGACCGAGCGCAGCGCGGCGAAACTTGCCAACATCAGGCCGGCGCCCGTGACCAGAATCATGGCGAGCGCCATCTCCAGCACCACGAGTCCGCGGTTGATGGAGTGTGAACGGCGCCCCCGCGAACCGCCCCGGGACGAATCGTGCAGCCCGGTATGGGGTGCGTCGCGTGCGGTGCGCCACGCGGGAAACACACCGAAGAGCAGGACGGATCCAACGCTCGCCGCGAGTGCGAAGGCGAGGGCCCGTCCGTCGACACCCCCATGCAGCGCAGCGACGCGGGGGAGCCCCGACGCATCCGCCACGCGCAGTCCGATGAGGCTGGCGTGCGCCAGCAACGCTCCCAACCCTCCGCCGGCGGCCGCGAGGAGCGAGCTCTCCGCGAGCTGCTCACGCGCCAGTCGGAAACGATTGGCACCGAGCGCCGAGCGCACGGCCAGGTCCTGACGCTGTCCCACGGCCCTGGAAAGCAGCAGATTGGCCACATTGGCGCACGCGATCAGGAGCACCAGCACCACCGCGCCCAACAGGGTCCAGAGCGTGCGGCGCACGTCTCCCACCACCGCGTCCAGCAGACTCACCGCGCTGGCCGACGCCACCTGCTCGGCGTCCATGCGTCCGGGATTCGCTGCGGCCACGTCCGATACCACACCCTTCAGTTCCGCGGTGACCTGCTCCAGCGTAGCCCCCGGCGTCATTCGACCCACGACCGAGTTCACGTACCACGAAGAGTCGGCGGCGAAGTCGCGTCCCGGTGGGATGTGCAGCGGAATCCACGCGTCGACCGGAGCCCCCAGCGGCTGGAAGCCCTCCGGCATCACGCCGACGATCTCACGGGTCTCGTGCAGGTAGCCGTCCAGGCGAATGCGCCGGCCCAGCACCTCAGCACCCCCGAAGCGCGAGCGCCACAGGCCGTACGAAAGCAGGACTACGTCCGACTGCGCCGGGTCGGTGTCTTCCGGTCGGAAGGCGCGGCCCAGGGCGGGCCGCACGTCGAAGACATCGAAGTAGCCCGCGTCGACCGCGAGCACGGTCAGCACAGTGGCTTCGCCCTGCCCGGTGAGGGTCAAGGCCCACCGCGAAAGGCCGGTGGATGACTCGACGGAAGGGGTACCCGCGCCCAGAGTGCGTGACAGCCAGATGTTCTGATTGGCCTGTGGAAACAGCTGCACCAACCGCTCCGACTGCGTGTAGGGGAGCGGCCGCAGCACCACGGCGTCGAGCACCGTGAACATGGCCACGCTGGCACCGATGCCGAGAGCGAGGGTGCAGATGGCGACCGCGGTGTAGCTGGGGCTGCGCCGCAGCCGGCGCATGCCCTGACGTAGGTCGCGTCCCAAGTCACGTAGCAGATCCCGGCGGCTCTGTCGCTGGCGTCGTTGGCGCTCCGCGTCGTGCATCTCCCGTCGCACCTGGTTCAGGTCCCCGAAGGCGGCTTGGGCCATACGGCGCGCGTCGTCCTCCGCGTGCCCTTGCCGCATCAAGTCGCGGACGCGGCCTTCCAGGTGGAAGCGCAGTTCTTCGTCGATTTCGCGCAGCGCCGGATCGGGGGTGCGGCCCGCTGCGTCTCGTGGGGGGCGGTCCAGCCGGCGGGGCTTCTTCATCCTTGCTGCTCCGGACTCACTTTCAGCACGCGCGCCACGGCCTTCACGTAGTCCAGCCAGCCCGCCTGCTCTCGTGCCAGCCGTTTCTGGCCCCTCGCGGTCAGCCGGTAGAAACGGGCACGGCGGCGCGCCTCGGAGATGCCCCACTCGGACTCGAGGAGTCCGTCCCGCTCCAGGCGACGCAGGGCGGGATAGAGCGCCCCTTCGTCGATCTGGAGCGAGGACCCGGTCAGTCGGTCGATGCGGCGCTGGATCTCGAGGCCATGCAGCGCCTCATCCTCGAGCGTTTTGAGCAGCAGGAGGTTCAGCGTTCCGTAGAGGGTCGACGCTTCGATACCGGTCATCGCTCGGGGCCCGGGCTGGTGGGGCAGTGGAGTGTTCCGCTTACTATAAGCGGCTTATAGTAAGAAGGCAATGGAAGGACGGCCACGGGCAGGGAGCCCTACGTCAGCGGACGATGCGGCCCACGCGCAGAAGGACCTCCCAGGACCGGTTGGTCACCGAGCCAGCCACCCCGTCGAACGCGCTGTTGAGTCCCTCGGTGACGCGGGCCTCCAGCCCGACGCGAGTGGAGCGGCCCACCTCGAAGGCCAGGCCGGTGCCGGCGGTCGCGGCGAGCACGGTTCCCGTCTCCCGTTCCAGGAGCGTGTTGAGCGTCGCGGTGCGGTTGGCCCGCAGGAACTGCTCGAGCGTGGGACCTGCCAGGAGGAAGGCGCTCGCCGGGCCGACCTGGACCCGCGCCTTGAAGTGGAGAGACACACTCAGGTAGTCCACTTCCAGCGTACCGCTTCCCGTGCGGTCGGGGTCGGTCTGCGCGTTCCAGACCTCCGTGCCCCGCCGCACCAGGGCCATCCCGCCGAGGAGCGACAGCGAGGGAGCGGGCAGGCGCACGTCCGCGAAGGCGCCCATGACCAGGCCGGAGATCCGATCTGTCTGATAGGGCGCGTCCCAGAGTTGCCTGGACTGGGCGATCCCGGCCTGCACGCCGACCTCGGCGCGCTCCTGCGCTCGCAAAGGCGCTGCGAGAGCGAGGAGCGGACCAAGCGCCAGCGCCGTGCCCAGGCGTCGGGTCACTGCGTCCTCAGCGTCAGGAACTCAGGCTGTGTCTCGGTGAGGATCTCCTGGATGGCCGCGCGGTCCTCGGCGCTCAGGTGTGCGAAGTCGGGGTCGGTGTCCCGACCCGAGAGGATGGCGTCGAGGCGGTCGTACACCGTGCGTCGCACCAGCTCGGGCAGTGCCTTGAACGCGTCAGAGTAGATCAGGAAGCTGAGAGGATATCGGAAGACGCGGTGCTCCAGGTCGAAGTCGCGCAGCGAGCGGCCGCGCGCGTCGCGGGGACCCCGCGTCTGGAACTGCTCGGCGAAGCCCGAGGTGCCGGTGACGGGGCCGCCCACGTCCACCTCGCCCACGAAGAGCATGCCGCGCACCAGACGCTCCACCACCCCGTCGATCCGCACGCGGGTGATCGGCAAGAAGCCATCGGCGGGCGGCTCCTGCCCAGAGCTGCGCAACACGAACTCCTGCTCCCGGAGGGCGGCGCCCGCTTCCTGGGCGGCCAGGGTGATGAGGTTGTGCACACGCGCCTGGTGGGCCAGCACCAGCAAGGCGACGATGTCGCTGTGCGGGGTGAGGTAGGGCGAGGTGTCGAAGCGCCCCTCCAGGTCGGTGGCGTGGGCGTCGGCCGTCATATCGAACTCGGCCAGATAGCGAGCCCGATCCGAAACCTCATGGCTGAGCACGGGCGCCATGGTGTTGCCCGAATGGTCCGTAGCCGCGGCGCTCCCCGTTACGTACCACCCTCCCCAGCGCTCCGCGATGGGCGTGCGCTCGGTGGTCGGCCCTTCGTGCACGTTCGTGATCACGTAGCCGTGGCGGTCGGTGAGCACCGAGAGGAGGATGAACCCGGGCACGCCCCCGGTCACGGTTTTCGACTCGTGGCACATCAGGCAAGCAGTGGTCTCGCGCTTGAAGCGCGGAGCCCCTTCGGGATTCTGTGGGAGCGTGTAGAAGTAGCCGCCCTCGTCTGGATCGACGGAGGCGATCTCGAGGATCGGGCTCTCCTGCACCCACCCGATGTAGACGTCGTCGTTGAAGTAGAGCGCCCGTGGTGTCCAGGGTGCGATGCGGTCGGTTTGCAGGCTGGTCCGCGAGAAGACCAGCCCCTGGGACTCGAGGGGCACGTCGAGCGCCGCCAGGACCGAGGGCAGGTATCCCCGGATCGAGTCGTATTCGAGCGTCAGCTCGCCGGCGTCCAGACGCTTCTGCAGCCGCGCAATGGGATCGATGGGACTGTCCGGGTCCCCTTCAGTGATCTGCACGGGCGGTGGGACACGCCGCGCGCGGGGGGCCTGAGTCGAGACGGCCTGCACGGGCGGCTCTGCGGGTGTGGCGGCCGGTCCGCCCCCCGGGGCTGTGGCACACGCCACCGCCAGGACGCTGCTCACCGCCAGCGCCAACGCCGCGGCACTGCCGACCCGGTCTGAGGCCCATCCGGACATCGCCATTTCCTCCCCTAGAGGTCCTCTTTTCAGGCAGAATACCACCCGCAGGGGTCGCCCTGCCGTCGGGAATCCTCCCACACGAAGGGCGCCCGGGCCAGATGCGCCGTGGATCGGCTGTGTCGACTCCCGTGGCCGGGCCGTCTGGTGTCAGAGGGGGGCGTCTGCCGCGGGGCCCGCTCCGTTCGATGCGAACAGGCGCACCTCGTGCCCTCCGAAGGGGATCCGGCCCTCGTCCTGGAACCCCAACCTCGACAGAAGGCGCGCCGAGGCCTCGTTGCCCAAGGACGTGATGGCCACGATTCGATCCAGGCCGTGGTCGCAGCGGCCATGGTCGAGCACGGCCCGAGCGGCCTCGTAGGCGTATCCCCTCGACCAGAAAGCGGGAAACAAGGCGAACCCCACATCGACGTCTTCGAGCTCGGGGCGTCTCAGCAGGCCGCAGATCCCAATGGGGATTCCCTCGTCTCGCAACTCCACCCGGTACAGACCGAATCCGTTTGCTTCGTAGCTGCTCAGCGGACCACCCCGCAGGTACTCGCGGGCATCGTCCAGGGAGCGGACGCCCTTGTCGCCGATGTTCTCCAGGAAGGAGGGCTCGTTCAGCAACGCCAGAATGAACGGTGCATCATCCTCGGTGAGGCGGGCGACGCGCAGGCGTTCTGTCTCCAGGACGGTCACGAGGGTGCACCTTCCGTGCGACTGCGCCCGGTCCGGCTCAGCCGACGCTCTGGAAGAGGTTGTCCTCGATGCTGGCACCGATGAGCAGCCCCTGGTCGCGTGCCTCGGCGATCAGCGTGCGATACCCGGAATCGGTCTCCAGGCGGCTCCAGACCTGTTCGAAAGCCGCAAGCGATTGGTAACGACTCATCCAGTGGATCTGAAAGACGCTTCCGCCGATGGAACGCAGGACCTCGACGGAGACGCCTTCGATGTTCGCGTCGATGTAGCGTGCCACCTTCACGCCCCACTCGAACGCCTTGTCGACCTGCCCGTCGTGAATCTCTGCACTGCGGATGGCGGTGATCATACGCTGCACTCCTCAGGAGGGGGGGCGGCAGAGTGCCGGGATCGGAGGTTGGGCTGGTCCATCCGCGATGGCAAGGCGTTGGTAGGCGACCGGCCCAGGCCACGGGGGGGGAAGGGGAGCGGGTGGGGGCACGCTTGCCACCGAGACGGTTGCAGGTCGAAGTTCCCGGCCCGCTGGGCCCTCCCGGGGGCCGCGCGTCCACGCACGAGCGGAGCAGCGATCGATGGCGGTGTTGGCGGAGCGATTGAAGGCCCTGGGCACGGAAAACGCGTTCAAGCTGGGCGAGGACATCCAGCGGTGCGTCGAGCGGGGCATGGACGTGATCCGCTTCAACCTGGGTGCGCCCGACTTCCGCAGCGCCCCCTACCTCAACGACGTGGCCATCGCCGAGCTGCAGGCCGGCAACGCGACCTATTGCGATCCCCAGGGGCTGCCCTCCTTCCGGAAGGCGATCGCCGCGCACGTCACGCGAACCCGTGGTGTGGAGGTGGGGCCGGAGCGTGTGGTGGTCACCGCCGGGGGCAAGCCGCCCATCGGCTACACGTTCCAGACCTACGTGAACGCGGGGGACGAGGTGGTCTATCCCAGCCCCGGGTTCCCGATCTACGAGTCGTGGGTCACGTTCGTGGGTGCGACGCCCCGGCCACTGCGGTTGGCCGAGGAGCGGGGCTTCGCCTTCACGGCAGACGACCTGGCTGCTCGTGTGAGCGAGCGCACGAAGCTGGTCATCCTCTGTTCCCCTTCCAATCCGACCGGCGGTGTCTTGTCGGAGGCTGCGCTGTCCGAGGTGGCCGACGTGATTCGCACGCGCTGCCACCCCGACGTGCGCGTGTTCGCCGACGAGATCTACGAGCACATCCTCTTCGACGGCGAGCGCCACCACAGCATCCTTTCCCAGCCGGGCATGGCGGAGCGTACGGTCCTGGCGAGCGGGCTTTCGAAGGGCTACGCGCTCATGGGCTGGCGGCTGGGGTGGGCCGTGCTGCCCACCAAGGAAGAGGCCGCCGTCTTCAAGCAGCTCAACATCAACACCATCTCCTGTGTGCCCCCCTTCCTCCAGGAAGGCGGACGGGCGGCCTACGAGGACCCGCGCTCCGCCGATACGGTGTCCGACATGGTGCGGCAGTTCGAGGAGAGGCGGAACTGGGTGGTCCCGGCCCTCAACGCGATCGACGGCGTAACCTGCCAGATGCCCAAAGGTGCCTTCTACGTCTTTCCCAACGTCGAAGGCGTCTGTACGCGTCTTGGCGTGTTCGAAGCGCACGCTGCGCTGCCCGACTCCGCGCGCTCCCGCACCACGCCCGCCGGGATGCTGCAGATGTATCTTCTGTACCGCTACGGCATCGCCACCATGGACCGCGCATCCTTCGGGAAGATCGGCTCCGAGGGCGAACACTTCCTGCGCCTCTCCATCGCCAACAGCATGGAGGACATCCAGGAAGGCGTCGCACGCATGGAGCGCGCTTTCTCCGATCCGGAGGGGTTCGCAGCGTTCCTGCGAGAAGAGCGGCTCTGGGGATAGCGGCGTGGAGCCGGGCCCGGTAACCGTGACGCGCCCGGTCCGCGTGGAGATCCCCAAGATCAAGGGCTCCCGATTCATCGCAGATCTGTCGCAGGCCGGCTCGGCGGCCGACGCGGACAGGTTCGTGGCCCGCGTGCGCGAGGAGTTCCCTGATGCCCGCCATCACTGCTTCGCTTGGCGAGTGGGACGTGGCGGCGACACCTTCCGGTACAGTGACGACGGGGAGCCGTCGGGTACGGCCGGGCGCCCCATCCTGCAGCACCTGGAGGGTGGGGCGGTCACGGATGCGGTGCTGGTGGTCACGCGCTATTTCGGCGGAACCAAGCTGGGCGTGGGCGGGCTGATCCGTGCCTACGGCGCGGCCGCAGCGGCGGTGCTCGCCGAGGCCGAGTTGGAGCCGCTGATCGATCGGCGGGACGTCGTCGTGCGATTCGACTATCCGGAGTCCGGCGCAGTCAGCGGTTTCCTGTCTGCACACGGGCTGGAACCGAGCGCGTCCAGGTACGGAGCGGAGATCGAGCTCGTGTTCGCAATCCCGGAGTCCGACGTGCGTGGTTTGGTGGACGACCTGCGCGAGCGAACCGGAGGGCGGGCCCAGATCGAGATCCGTGCTCACGGCGGTAGGGCGGGATCCTGAACGAGGAGGATTGATGGACGGGTATCCCTTGCTGAAGCGCTATACAGCGGTGGCCGGCCTCTGCACGATCGGCGTCCTGGCCTCCCCAGGAACCGGAGCGGCGCAGTCGCCGCAGGCCGGGCTCGATGCGCTGGCGCAGTGGACGGTGCTGGACGTGGCCACGGGGTACGAGACCCGCAGCGCGGAGGCGCTGGCCCGTGCGCTCGGCCCCGGTTGGAGCGCGGACGCCTGGGGCAACGTGGTCCTGCGTACAGGCTCGGGGACCCCTCGACGCGTAGTGGCCTGCGCGCTGGATCGTCCGGCGCTGGCCGTCAGCGAGATCCGCGCGGATGGATACCTACGGGTGCATCGCATCGGTCGGGGATCGCGCCACCCGCTGTGGGACCAGGCGCACGAGGCGCAGCAGGTGCGCATCCTCACTGCCGCCGGACCCGTCGCGGGCGTCGTGGCGAGTCCGAACGGGCACTTCGCGCAGCAGCATGCTGCCGACTCGGCGGTGGTGAGCGCCGATCAACTGTGGGTGGATGTCGGAGCACGGGATGCGAGCGAGGTGCGCGCGCTCGGCATCGAGTTGCTGGACCCGGTCACCCGCCATTGGCCGGCCTGGAGCTACGCGGGAGGCGTGGCGGCTCCGGACGCGGGTCGGCGGGTAGGCTGCGCGGCTGTGGCCACCGTGGGTGAGCGCGCCCGTGCCGGGGGCGCTCCGGCTGGCGAGTCCTGGTTCGTACTGAGCGCGCAGGAGGTGTTCGGCTGGGTCGGCCTGAGCGCACTTCTGGCGCGCTCCGCTCCGGTGGCCGACGTGATTCTCGTGGGGCCGGGTGAAGCGGCGTTCACGCGCGGGACACGGTCCGCCGAGCGGATGGGCAATCTGGGAGGCGTCCTGGGTGCGCTCGGGTTATCGCAGGTGACCTGGATCGCTCCTCGCGTGGAGGCTCCAGGTGCCCTCTCCGAGCGCGTCCAAGCCGAGGATGCGGCCGCGCTGCGCACCGCCGTTGCCGACGCGGCCGGGGTGTCGCTCTCGGCGAACGCGCCCTGGCTGGCTCCGCCCGCCCGGGCGGCTTTGCACGTGCCTCCCACCCCCGCCCGCCTGGTGCCGGCGGCCGACCTGCTCCGCACCCTGGTGGAGCTGCATGCCGTGCCCGGACACGAGTGGGCGGTGCGCCGGGCCGTCCTGGAGGCGATGCCACAATGGGCGCGCGAGCGCGCTCTGGTCGACGACGTGGGCAACGTCATCGTCGAAGCGGGACCCGATCGCGACACCACCGTCTTCATGGCGCACATGGACGAGGTCGGCTACGAGATCGAGTCGATCGCCCCCAACGGCGTCGTCACGTTGGGCACTCGCGGAGGTGCGGTCTCCTCCGCGTGGGAAGGGCAGACGGCGTTGGTCCACATCGACCCGCCGGGCATGCCCAGCGTGGCCAGCGGCGAAGGCGGACCGCCGACCCGCGAGCGAGCGCTCGCGGCCCTGCAGACGGAAGCAGCGCCGCCGCTGAGAGGGGTGTTCCTGACGCGCGATGTGGCCACCCGTAAACGGCCGAGCGAGATGCAGGCGTGGTTCGGCCTCGATGCCGAGGGGCTCGCCACGCGTGGGGTACGCGTGGGTGCCGGTGTGACCAGCCACAAGGAAGGCCTGCGGCTGGGACCGACTCGTTTCACGGCGCGCGCGTTGGACGACCGCGCGGGAAGCACGGCGTTGCTGCTGGCCTTGCGTTCCATCGACCCGGAGCGGCTGACCCACAAGGTGTTGTTTACGTGGTCGGTGGCGGAGGAAGGCGGGCTGCGCGGTGCTGGCGTCATGGCGCGCCGCTACGGTGCCTCGGCTCGCCGGATCTTCAGCATCGACACGTTCGTCTCGTCGGACACGCCGCTGGAGTCCTCCCATTTCGCGTACGCGCCGCTGGGTGCCGGACCCGTTCTGCGCAGCATCGAGAACTCGAGCGTCTCGCCCCCGGCCGAGCGCGCGCGGGTCCTGCGCATCGCGGAAGCGGCGGGGCTCCCCGTGCAGGTGGGACTGACCCAGGGGGGCACGGACGGAACGACCTTCACGTTCTGGGGAGCGCCCAACGCGGGACTCTCCTGGCCGGGCCGCTACAGCCATGCGCCCGGAGAGGTGCTGGATCTGGTGGACCTGGGCCGGCTGGCCGAACTGATTGCGGCGGTGGCGCTGGCGCCCGAGGCCTAGGGCGCCGGCCGCGGGACCGAACGTCCGCAGGGTAAGCGCCCTCCGTTCGGATCCGGCTGGCACGCTGAGCCGCGCATGTCCGCCCCTCCCGGGCCAATCAGAAGGGGGGACCTCGCGCACACGAATGGTCCACACCTCGGTGGGCACCCCCACGACAGGCCGAGTGCTGTCCGGTTTGGGCGCTGGACTCCGCCTATCAGTTTGCGTCGCTCGCGATCGCGCAGGTGAGCTCCGCAACCGGGAGGTCGAGATGTGTTCTATCGGGTCTCTGGCAGCTCAGTTGGCCGCCGCGGAAGCACTCATGCTGGCTGCGATTGCTCTCATCGGCGTGGCCGCCGCCCTCAACTCAGGATTCTTCTCAGCGGTTGGCGCGCCGGTTCCGATGGCTGCCGCCGCCGGTTTGGCACTGGGAGCAGCAGCACTGCTGTCAAACGCACTCGGTGTGGCGCAGGTCTACTACGAGTGCGCGGGCCGTCCGTCAGCCTGTAGCGATGAGTATTACGCGCTTGTCGCGGCGCTGATCGCCCAGTCGGCTGCCCTGCTCGCGCTCGGAGCCGCCGCCGGGGTGGCCGCGGCCTCGGCGTGGATACCGGGGGCTGGCCAGGTCGCGATGTGGGTGATCATCGGGTTGTTGCTCGCGCAGGTAGCGTTGTTGCCGTCCGTGATCGCGCTGTCCGTCGCTCTTGCAAATTGTGTCGAAGGAGTGGCCTCCTCGCGTGCCGAGCCCCTCCTGATCGCCGCTGGCGTCACAGCAGTGCTTGCTTGGGTGTTTGTCTACGCAGTGTCGGGAAGGGTGGTGCTGAGACCGGGGAAGGGGCCCACCGCATCCCGATGACTGGGCAGCGGGCGCTGACTGTCCCGAGGCCGCACGGCCGGTGGCGCTGGCGCCCGAGGGTCCCCCGCGGGCGGGACCGGTCAACCGATCAGGCGGGACGCGCGCAGGCGCACCCGGCGCCACAGCCCCCGGAAACGGGCGCGTTGGCGGCTGCCGTGACGGGCACGGGCGTGCTCAGCAGCTTCTCCACCGGAGTGTCGGCGGGCACGTCGCCCAGGGCGGTGCCGGTCCGCTCGGCGAGCTCGCCCCACGTGCTGAGCGTCTCGTTCATCCCGTGGCGGACCTCCAGGGTCCGGTCGTTGGCGGCGCAGCGGTATTCGTAGTACGGCATGAGGCTTCTGGGGTTGAGGTTCGCTTTCCCGTACCGACGCGTCGGACCGGGGGTTCCCGGCCGGGCCCCTACGGCAGCCTAGGTGGTGGGACCCGCCGGTGGGTGGCCTGCTCGAATGCATAGGCCAACGCGATCAGGCGGGGCTCGCTGCACGCCGCTCCGTTGAAGCCCACGCCGAAGGGGGCCGGCAACGCGTCGAACCCGGCGGGGAAGGGCGGATCGGGCTCGTTGGGCACGAACCCGAACGGCACCACGATGATCGGGGTGCCGGAGCGCGCGGCCAGTCCCGCCCCCCGGCTTCCCGGTGTCAGGATCGCGTCGAGGTCGTGAGCGGCCAGCACGGCGTCGATGCCTTCCGTGCGGCTGAGTCGCTCGTCCTTGGCCATGTCCGCCTGGTTGCGGGCGCGATCGCGCTCGACCTCCATCTCGTCGGAGATGTCGAAGCGCGACTGCTTGTACTTCATGGCGCCGGCGGCCGCGTGGGCGAGGTTCCATTCCCGCAGCTCGGTGAGGGAGTGGACAGGGGCGGAAGGGCCCAAGCTCTCCAACCACGCGTTGAAGTCGCGCTTCATGCCGTACTTGAAGTTGATGGAGCAGGCCGCATCGGCCCCGCGATGCTGTTCCCCGCCCACGCACAGGTCCCAGGCCGCGAAGCTCTCGTCGGGGTCGGTTGCGGTGAGACTCGGAAGATCGGCCGGATCCACGACGATGGCGCCCGCTTGTCGCAGCACCGCGATGGCGTCGGCCATCAGGGCGGCGGCCTCGGTGTCCAGTCCTCCGCGTGAGCGGCGTTCCCCGTCCAGCGTGATCGCATCGTAGTAGAAGGCACGGGGAATCCCGATGCGGGTGCCCCGCAGCGCGTCGGCGTTGAGAAATTGCGTATAGTCTCTGCCAGGCGGTGGTTCGCACACGCCGGTGGCGGCGTCGGCGGGATCCGGGGCGGGGCTTTCCAGCGCGCCCAGCAGGATGGCGGCGTCCGTGACCGTGCGCGTCATGGGACCGGCCATGTCGTGGTCGAGCGTGACCGGCGCGATACCGTGGCGGCTGATCCGCCCGAGGGTTGGACGGATCCCCACCAGCATCGTGGCGTTCGAAGGGCTGATGATGGAGCCGCCGGTGTCGGTGCCCACGTTGCCCGCCCAGAAGCTCGCCGCCGTCCCGATTCCGGAGCTGGACCCGCCCGTGCTGAGCGCCGGTCGTCCGTCGAAGGTGGCGGGGCGTGGATCGCGCCGCGGATCATACGGATTGTAGCCCTGGCCGGAGAGCGCGTTGTAGTTGCCTGGCATCGGGTCGGGCGTGCCGGCCATGAAGTTGGCGAACTCCGTCAGTCCGGCCTTGGCGATGATGATGGCGCCCGCCTCCCGCAGGTTGGTGGTGAGCGTGGCCTCGTACGGCGGCACATAGTCCGCGAAGGCCAGCGCGCCGCCGGTGGTGGGCAGGTGCGTCGTCTGGATGTTGTCCTTGAGCGCCACCGGGATCCCGTGCAGGGGGCCGCGGACGTGTCCGCGGGCGCGTCCGGCATCCAGCGAGTCCGCCTCCGCGAGCGCGTTGGCGTTGATGGTGACTGCGGCGTTGAGCCGGTCCTCGTAGCGAGCGATGCGCACCAGATGGGCCGTCACCAGCTGACGGGCGCTGAGCGTGCCGGCGGCCATGGCGGCCTGCATCTCGGGGATGGTCGCCTCGACCACGTCGAAGGGCGCGTTCTGGGCCGCCGGCCGGGCACAGGCGCCCACTACGGCGAGGAGGGCCAGGACCACAAGACTGTTCAAGGATCGGGACATGGCCCCACGTTAGCGCGCCTCGCCCCGCGCCGCACCGAGTGAGGTCGGGGAGACCGGAACGGCGCCTTCTGGGTAAGGGGCGCGGGGACGGGTGGACCGGCGCTGCCCCCTCACACCGGGGAGAGAAGCGGTGGGGAACAACGACTGGACCCGGCTCGAAGAGCTGTTCAACGGGGCCCTGGAGGTTCCCGCCGCGGAGCGCGACGCGTTCCTCGAACGGGCCTGTGCCGGTGACCAAGCGCTGCTGCAGGAAATCCGCTCTCTGCTGCGAGCGGATGGTCTACAGCCCCGAGGCGCGTTCATCGATGCGGAGCTGGGTCGGGCCTTGGAGCAGCTCAGCGCGGAGGATCTGGCCGCTCCGTCGGGTCGCCGCTTCGGGCCCTACCGCATCCTGGAGCCGCTCGGCGCCGGCGGCATGGGCGCGGTCTATCTGGCGGAGCGGGCCGACGACGAGTTCGAGAAACGCGTCGCCATCAAGCTCATGCGCGGGGGCATCGCGAACGATGTGGGGCGAGCCCGTTTTCTGGCCGAACGTCAGATCCTGGCGCACCTCGAGCACCCTGGAATCGCCCGGCTGTTGGACGGCGGCACCACGGAGGACGGCTCGCCCTTCGTGGTCATGGAGTACGTGGACGGAGTACCGATCACCGAGTCGGCGCGTACCCGGAACCTGACGACCGAAGGCACGCTGTGGCTGTTCCTGGAGGTGTGCGCGGCGGTCCAGTACGCGCACAACAACCTGGTCGTCCACCGGGATCTGAAACCGGCCAACATCCTGGTGACGCACGAGGGAGCCGCGAAGCTGCTCGACTTCGGGATCGCGAAGCTGCTGGAGCCCGGCGAATCGGGAGACGGCCCCCTCACGCGCAATGCGGCAGGTCGGCTCATGACGCCCGAGTATGCGAGCCCGGAGCAGGTGCGTGGCGAGCCGGTGGGGACCGCCACGGACGTCTATGCGCTGGGCGTCCTGCTCTACCAGCTGCTGGCCGGCGCTCTCCCCTTCAAGCTCGAGTCGCAGTCCGCCGCCGAGATCGAGCGGATCGTGACCACGCGCGAGCCGGAGCCACCGAGCCGGGTGGCGGCAGAGCGGCCGATCCGTAGCGACCTGGACGCCATCGTCCTGAAGGCCATGCGCAAGGAGCCGGAGCGGCGCTACGCATCGGTGGCGCAGTTCGCCGACGACATCAAAGCCTACCTTGCCGGCCATCCGGTCTCGGCGCGCCCCAACTCCTGGACATACCGTGCGCACAAGTTCGTGGTCCGCAACCGATTGGGGGTGGCGGCTGCAGCGGCCCTCGGCGTGCTTTCGACGTTCTACACCTACCGCCTGGCCGTGGAGCGCAACACGGCGCGCATCGAAGCACGCAAAGCGGAGCAGGTCGCGGCCTTCGTGACGGGGCTGTTCCGCGTCGCCGATCCCGACGCCTCCCAGGGTCGAGACATCACGGCTCGTGAGCTCGTGGACTCGGGCGAGGTTCGCCTGCGGACCGAACTGGCGGAGCAGCCCGAAGTCCGCGGTGAGATGCTCTCGCTCATCGGCTACGTCTACCAGCAGTTGGGACTGCTCGACCGCGCTCGACCTGCGCTGGAGGAGGCCCTGCAACTGACCCGGAGTGTGGAAGGCGACGACTCGGAAGCCGCGACCACGGCGAAGGATCGCCTGAGGCGTGTGTACACGGCGCAGGGCGACCTCGAAGAAGCCGAGCGCCTGGCGCGTGAGTTGGTGGAGACGGCTCGGGCTCGGCGTCCGCCCGACGTGCGCGAGCTGGCCGTGAGCCTCCTGGCGCTGGCGGACGTGCTGGAGGAAGCGACGAAGGTGGAGGAGGAGGCGACGCTTGCCGGCGAGGCGGTGGAGTTGGCTGGGCAGCTGCAGGGCGCCGTGCGGGATACGACCTTGTACCATGCGCTGGGGGCGCGCGGGAACGCACGCCTGAACAACGGCGACCTGGTGGGGGCCCGGCAGGACATGGAACGTGCGCTCGAGCTTGCCGAGACGCTGCTGCACGAGGACAACTCGAACCTCATCATCCTGCGGAGCAACCTGTCGGGGGTCTATCGGCTCCAAGGCGAGTTCGACCTGGCGGAAGAAGGGCTGCGCGAGAACATCGCACAGGCCGAGCGAGTGCTGGGAAGCGAGCATCCCCAGGTCGGCTTCAACCTGATCAGCCTTTCGAATGTCCTGAAGGAGCAGGGCCAGTTCGCGGATGCCGAAGCGGCGATCCGAAGAGCACACGACATCTTTGTCGCGCGCTACGGACTCCGTGCTCCGATACTGGGCACGGTGTACAACAACCTGGCCAACCTCCGCCAGGACCAGGACGATCTGCGCGGTGCCCTGGAGTTCCACGAACGATCCCTGACCCTGAGCCTGGAGCTACAGGGCGAGAACGGTCCCGACGTGGCGACGTCCTACTACAACATGGCCAGTGTCTATCAGCAGCTCGGTGACCTCGAGCGTGCGGTGGACCTGCAGCGGAAGGCCTTTCGCGTCGACAGCGTCGTGCTGGGTGTCGACCACGTCTACGTGGCGCAGGACCTGACCGCCATCGCGTCCGTGCTGGGCGAGCTGAAGCGTTTCGGGGAGGCGGAGCGAGAGCTCGGCCGTGCGCTCGGGTGGGCCGAGGCCTCGGTCGGAAGGGACCACCCCCAGGTGGCGCGCATCCATGTGGAATTGGCCAAGCTGTACTTGAGTCAGGACCGACCGGCCCAGGCGGTCCCGGAGGCTGCGGAGGGCCTGCGTGCTCTCGCTACGTCCTTGGAGGAGGGTCACTGGGAGCTCGGTGCCGTGCGCAACCTGCTCGGTGAGGCGCGCTGGCGGTCGGGCGACCACAGCGACGACGTCAGGGAGCTGATTCGCGGCGGCTATGAGCTCGTGCTGGCGGGCCGCGGAGAGGACAATCGCTTCACGCAGCGCGCACGCAAGGCGATGGAGCTGATCGAGCCCTGAGGGAGGCTCGGCATCACGGGTACAGCGCCCGTAGGTGGCCGTCCAACCGCGTCCGCGAGTTTGTCGGGACGCCGCGGCGATCCTAGCGTCCCGCCAGCGCCGCTTCGAAGTCCTCCAGCAGGTCTTCCAGCGCCTCACATCCGAGACTCAGACGGATGAACCCTCCAGCCACAGCGTCTCCACCCCAGCGCGCGCGGCGCTCGCCTGAGGTGTGCAGGCCGCCGAAACTGGTGGCTTCGTCCACCAGGGTGGCCGCAGATAGAAACGCCTGCGCGGCCGCGGCAGTGCCCAACTCGAACGACACCACCGGTCCGTAGCGACTCATCTGACGCTGGGCCACTGCATGGGACGGATCGGTGGCCAGCCCCGGATAACGCACCTGCACCACGTCGCTGCGGCCAGCCAGGAAGGTGGCAACCCCCTGCGCGTTGGCACACATGCGCTCGAGGCGCACATCCAGCGTGCCCAGCGACCGATGGGCCAGCCACACCTCCATCGGCCCTGGGATCGCTCCGGTCTCGATACGCCAGGTGCGCAGCGCCGCCGCCCGCTCGGGATCGGCGGCCGAGACGTGACCGAGCACGACGTCGCTGTGTCCGCAGAGAGCCTTGGTGTCGGAGGCCAAGGAAAAGTCGGCACCGAGCGCCAACGGTTTCTGCGCACCCACGGTCGGCGTGGTATTGTCGACGGCTACCAACGCGCCCACGGCATGGGCCGCTTCCACGATGCGGCGTACGTCGTAGACCGTCAGAGCTGGGTTGCTCGGCGTCTCCACCCAGACCAGACGCGTGCCCTCCAGCTGTTCGAGGAGGTCGGCTTCGGTCGCGGCCGTGCACACGTCGACGCCGCGGGCGCCCAGGTGCTTGGCGGCCACCGAACGGGTGGCGTAATAGCCGTCTCCGGTCAGGACCACGCGCTCGCCGGCGCCGAGTGTGGTCTGGAGCAGCGCGTAGGTCGCGGCCATTCCACTCGCGAACAGGACCGTGGGCCCCCCTTCCAGCTCCTCCAGGGCCGCTTCGAAGGCAGTCCAGGTGGGGTTCTGGTAGCGTCCGTATTGATAGGGCGCTCCGGTGGGGTCACCAGGAAGGTGATAGACGGATGCGAAGGTAGGGCCAGCGAGGAACGGCGCGCCCGGCTCGGGGGCGGGGGCGCCAGCGCGCACGATTCGGGTGGCATCACGCATGGAGACGCAGCCGGATGTGGGAACGGGGGCCGATCGGACGCACCACCTTCGGTGGCGATCTCCGGGGCCCGCAAGGGTGGTGGGCCGGCGGAGGGAGAGCCCTGACCCGGCGCGGCCGCCCTGGCGCCCGCCCGATCCAGCGAAGCTCCCTGGAAAGGCGGTCCCCGCGCATGGGGTCTGGGGCCCGCTGCAACTTGGTCGGTGGTTTTGCCGTCTATAAGGGTCGACGCCCGCGCACCTGCCCGCCCCAACGCGAGTCACCACTATGGCGGATCTGAAACTGGCCCTCCGTACGCTGTCCAAGACCCCGTTCGTCACGCTGGTGGCGATCCTGTCCCTGGCCCTGGGGATCGGCGCCAACGCGGCCATCTACTCGATGTTCGACGAGATGCTGATCCAGCCGCTGCCGGTCCAGAACCCGGACGAGCTGGTCAACCTCGCGAATCCGGGGCCCAAGCCCGGTTCCCAGTCGTGCGGTCAGGCGGGCGGCTGTGACGAGGTGTTCAGCTATCCGATGTTCCGGGATCTGGAGGCCGCCGACGCCGGCTTCAGCGGGCTGGCAGCCCACGTGAACTTCGGGGCCAACCTGGCCCTGTCCGACCGCACCACCGATGGTCAGGGCTTGCTGGTGTCGGGCTCGTACTTCCCGGTGCTCGGGGTGACGCCGGCGCTGGGCCGCCTCCTGGGCCCCGAGGACGACCGCACGATCGGAGGGCATCCGGTCGCGGTGCTCAGCTTCGGCTTCTGGAGGCGACAGCTGGGATCCGATCCGGGCGTGCTCAATCGCGTGATCACCGTCAACGGACAGCCGTTGACGGTGGTGGGCGTGGCTTCGCGGGCGTTCACGGGCACGACCCTCGGAAACCTCCCGGACGTGTTCGTTCCTCTGACCATGCGTAGCCAGATGGTGCGCGGTTGGGAGGGCTTCGAGAACCGTCGCACCTACTTCCTCTATCTCTTCGGGCGCCTCCAGCCTGGGCTGACGGCCGAACAGGCCGAAGGTCGCGTGAACACCGTCTACAGCGGCCTTCTCGCGGACGTGGAAGCACCGCTGCAGACGGGCATGAGCGAAGAGACCATGACGGCGTTCCTGGCCAAACGCGTCACAGTGAAGCCGGGTCAACGCGGACAGAGCTCCTTGCATGCCGATGTGAAGGTGCCGCTGATCATGCTGCTCACCATCACCGGGCTGGTCCTGCTGATCGCGTGTGCGAACATCGCCAACCTGTTGCTGGCGCGAGGCGCCGGCCGCGGACAGGAGATGGCGATCCGAGGGTCGCTGGGAGGCAGCCGCAAGCAGCTGCTGCGCCCGCTCATCGTGGAGTCACTCACGCTGGCGGTGCTGGGCGGAGTGGCCAGCTTGCTGATCGCCCGCTGGACGCTGGTGTTCATCGGGTCCGCTCTGCCGCCCCAGGCCGCCGGCATGATGAGCCTCACCCTCCGGCCCCAGGTGGTGATCTTCACCGCGGCCATTTCCATCGGGACAGGCTTCCTCTTCGGACTGTACCCGGCGTTGCACAGCACCCGGCCGGATCTGGTCACCATGCTCAAGTCGGTGACGGGTCAGGCCTCGGGGTCACGTTCGGCCGCGCGCTTCCGCTCGTCGCTGGTCACCGCGCAGGTGGCGCTGTCCATGGCACTGCTGGTGGCTGCCGGCTTGTTCATCAAGAGCCTAACCAACGTGAGCAGGATCGACCTCGGTCTCGTGCCCGACAACATCGTCCAGTTCACCGTCTCTCCCGTCCGGAACGGCTACGAGGCCGAGCGGTCCCGAGTGCTCTTCGGTCGGATCGAGGAGGAGTTGGGCGCGCTGCCGGGGGTGACATCCGTCTCCGCAGCGCGGGTGGCCGTGATCGGTGGGAGCAGCTGGGGTACCGACGTACGCGTGCAGGGCTTCGAGAGCGGGCCCGACATCGACTCCAACTCGCGCTACAACCAGGTCGGTGCCGACTACTTCAGCATGCTGAGTGTTCCGCTGCTCGCGGGTCGGGAGTTCACAACCGCGGACGCGCTGGGGGGCGCGAATGTCGCGATTGTCAACGAAGCGTTCGCCCGAAAGTTCGGACTCGACGGAGCGGACGCGGTCGGGAAGTTCATGCGTCCGAGCTTCGGACCGCCTGCCGAGGAGCTGAACACCGAGATCGTGGGCGTGGTCAAGGACGCGAAGTACAACGACGTGAAGGACGACATTCCCCCCGTCTTCTTCGTGCCCTACCGTCAGGACGAGTCGATCGGCGCGCTGACCTTCTATGCACGCACCGCGGGAGATCCGGAGGCGGTGCAACGCGCTATTCCGGACGTGATCCGGCGACTCGATGCCAACTTGCCCGTGGAAGACCTCAAGACCCTCGACCGGCAGATCAAGGAGAACCTGGTCACGGATCGGCTCATCAGCACGTTGGCATCCGCCTTCGCGGCCCTGGCCACCCTGCTCGCGGCGGTTGGACTCTACGGCGTGCTCGCCTTCACCGTGACTCAGCGCACGCGCGAGATCGGTCTCCGCATGGCGCTGGGCGCGGACGCGGGTCAGGTCCGCGGGATGGTGCTCCGGCAGGTGGGCCGCATGTTGGTGGTGGGTGCGGTCGTGGGGTTGGTACTGGCGGTGTTGCTGGGGAAGGCCGCCGCCTCGCTGCTCTTTGGCCTGAGCGGGTCGGATCCGTTCGTGATCGGCGCCGTCGCGGCCGTGATGACCGCGGTGGCCTTCACCGCGGGCTACCTGCCGGCGGCCCGGGCGTCCAAGGTTGACCCGATGGTGGCGCTCCGGTACGAATAGCGCCTCGGGGCGCGTCGGCGGGGAGGAGGGCGCGTACCCGTCCTCTTCACCCGGATGACCCGTGACCGAGACCGCAACGCTGATCGTTGGAGCCGGGCCGGCCGGACTGGCCGTGGCCGGCCGGCTCCGCCAGCGGGGTCTGCCGTTCGAGATCCTGGAGGCGAGCGACCGGGTCGGGAACGCCTGGCACGAGCACTACGACCGGTTGCACCTGCACACGGTCAAGGAGTTGTCCTCGCTGCCGGGACTCCCGTTCCCGGCGGACTATCCCCGCTACGTGCCCAGGCACCTGCTTGCCGACTACCTCACGCGCTACGCGGAGCACTTCCGGTTGGAGCCGCGCTTCGGTGAGGACGTCCGCTCCATCCGCCGCAGCGGAGCGCTCTGGCATGTGGAGACCCACCGCGGGTCCCGGTTCGAGGCCGGACAGGTGGTGGTCGCCACCGGTGTGAACCGCGTCCCGATCCGACCGATCCTCCCCGGCGAGGAGGACTTCCAGGGCGTGGTGGAGCACACCAAGGGATATCGCCGAGCCGACCCCTACGCCGGTCAGCACGTCCTGGTGGTGGGCATGGGCAATACCGGTGCGGAGGTGGCCCTCGATCTCTGCGAGAGTGGCGTCGCGGTGGCGCTCTCCGTGCGCGGCGCCGTCAACATCGTGCCGCGGGACGTGTTGGGCCGTCCCACCCAGCGCACGGCGCTGCTGCTCGCGAGGCTTCCCAACTGGTTGGGAGACCGGTTGGGCACGCTTCTGCGTCGACTGACGGTGGGCGACCTGTCCGGCTACGGAATCGAGACGCCGCGCATCGCGCCGTTGCAGCAGCTTCGTCTGTACGGAAAGACGCCGGTCGTGGACCTGGGCACGGTCGACCGCATCAAACGCGGCGACATCCGGGTGTTTCCCGAGATCCAGGGCTTCACGTCCGACGGTGTGGTCTTCGCGGACGGCCGCAGCGAGCGCTTCGACGTTGTCCTGCTGGCCACGGGGTATCGTCCGGACCTCGAGCACCTCGTCGAGGGCGGAGACCGGTTGATGGATCGCAACGGACTTCCTGCGACCGTGGTGGGGCAGGGACCCTGGGCGGGCCTGTACTTCGTCGGCTTCGACAACTACCGGCCGGGCGGCGTACTGGGTGCGATCGTTCGCGACTCAGAACGGGTGGTCGAGGGCATCGCCGCTCAACGGGGCGTGGCGGCGGCGTCGTCGGTGGGTTGACGCAACTCCTCGGGTACGAAGTTCTTCACGTTGGAGGCGACCACCAGCCCCCAGATCGCAAGGGCCAACGCGATCACGAGGATGGTGGTGCGCAGGTCGAAGCGCTTGCCGCGAATCCATTTGAGCACGGCGGGCTCTCCGGGGGCGGGCCGTAGGGTCGAGTGAAGCGCAGGCGTGGGGCGAGGGCCCGGCGCTCGCAGCTTCAATAGGCTCTGACGGTGCTGGCCGGGCAAGCGGCGGCCGGGGACCCCGGGATCGTGCCCGACGCGAGCAGCTCCAGAAAGTGCGCTTCGGGGAGCGGCCTGCTGAAGTGGTAGCCCTGCATGGCCAGCACCGGGACGCCGCCGAAGTAGTCCACGTCCGACTGCGACTCCACGCCCTCGATGATGCAGGCGATCTTGAGGTGCCGTGCCATGGCCAGGGTCGCATCGACGATGCCCTGGTGATCAGGGCGCTCCCGGATGCCCGTCACGAACGAGCGATCGATCTTGAGCATGCTGACCGGCAGCCGGTGCAGATAGGAGAGGGACGAGTAGCCGGTTCCGAAGTCGTCCAGCGCGAAGCGCACGCCGAGCTCCGTGAGCTGGGACATCTTCCGCACCGTGTCCTCGAGATCGGTCAAGGCGGCGCTCTCCGTCAACTCCAGGATCAGCGCCCGCGGGGGAATGCCGGACCGGAGCACCGCGTCCTTCACCCAAGCCACGAAGCCCGGCTGTCGGATCTGGCGGGCGCTCAGGTTTACGCTCAGGCTCCGGAAGGATGGTGAGCGCGAGACCTCCAGGATGTGGGCGATCAGGCGGCAGGCCTCGCCCAGGACCCAGTCACCGATCTCCAGGATCAGGCCGGTCTCCTCGGCCACGGGAATGAAGTCCGCCGGCGACACCGCTCCCATGTCGTCGCTGCTCCAGCGGAGCAACGCTTCGGCCCCGAGGATGGTCCCCAGCGGTGTCACCACCGGCTGGTAGTGGAGCTGAAGCTCCGATCCCGCCACGGCCTGTCGGAGGTGCGTCTCCATGCGGAGCCGCCGATTGCTGGCCGCCTGCATCTCGGGGGCGAAGAACTCGAACCCTCCGCGCGAGTGCTCCTTGGCGCGGTACATGGCCGTATCCGCAAAGCGCACCAGGTCCTCGCAGTACTGCCCCAGGGGAAGGGTGTCCAGGTTGGGGTCGGGGAACAGGGTGAGCCCGACGCTCGCCGAGGGCACGACCGACGTTCCCTGGGTGCGGACCGACTCCCCGGCCATCTCCACGATGCGCTCCGCCAGCACGCGTGCGGAATAGGTGGCGCGCTCCACGGTGTCGCCGAGCTGGCTGGCCACGAAGATGAACTCGTCACCGCCCACGCGCGCCACCGTATCCTCCTCCCGCGCCACGGACGCGAGGCGCCTGGCGATCTCCACCAACAAGGCGTCGCCGGCGGCGTGACCGAGCGAGTCGTTCACGCTCTTGAAGCGATCCACGTCGATGAAGTAGACGGCTCCGTAGTGTCGATGCCGTCGTGCAGCCGCCACCGCCTGCCGTAGACGTTGGTTGAGCGTCTTGCGGTTGGGGAGGTCCGTCAGCGTGTCGTAGGCGGCTTGGCGCACGATGACCGCCTCGGCTTCCTTGCGCGCCGCGATCTCCTCGAGGATGCGGTGGTGCTCCAGGCACGCGCGACAACTCACGTTGAGTCGGGCGAAGATGGGCTCCAGCGACCGCGCCACCTCGACGTCGATCGGCCGGCGGGCCCGCTCGAGCACCATGAATCCCACACCCTCGAGCGGAAAGGTGAGGTAGTGACGATCCCCATGGACGTGGTGGGTGCCCGTGGGGGGCTCCAACGCCCGATCGAGCGGGAGTCCGTCGAGCACTGCGGCATCCGCCGAGCCCGAAGCCAGCGAGGGCACGCTGAGCCGTCGTACGGCGTCGCCGTACCCATACTCGGGGGCTGCTTCCAGCGATGAATCGGTCTCCGGGAACTGATAGAAGTGGATGCTCCGGAGCCCCAGCCGTCGCAAGCAGGTGCGCATGAACGGGGACAGCATCCGGTCCAGGTTCAGATCCAGACCGGTGACCATGGCCAGCTCGTGCTGAATGGCGACGAGCTGCAGCGTCTTGAGGTCCTTCGCCTCCACAGTGGTGACCGGGTGTGCGGCTCAGGACGCGGTGGAGGAATACGCCCCCACGACGCAGGTCTTGTTGTGGAACTGGACGCTACCACCCTCCGAGTTGGCGATTTCGCCCAGGGAAAGGGCGCCTACGAGATTGGCTTCACCGGAGAACGGCTCTCGGATCGCTCCCAGCTCTTCGGCGAATCCACCGTCCAGAAAGAGCTTGCGGCTGATGCAGTCGAAGACGAGGACGTCTCTGGAGCAATCACCGGAGGGGCAGGCCGCCCGCGCTGCTTCCCCCGCTGCGCGCTTGAGGGCGGCAGGGTCGCCGCGGAGCACGTAGATCATCGCGTTCTCCGGGACATGCCCCACGCACACCAGCTTGCCGTCCTCGGCGATGATCGGATCCCGGACGAGCAAGGCTTCGTCCAGCTTCTCCAGGCCGAAGGGGAAGGTCTTGGCGATCTCGAAGAAGTCGGTGTCCTCGAAGCGCGCCGTGCTGTAGGGCTGTACCACCTCGGAGTACAGCTCGAAGGCCGGTCGGTAGTTCAGGGAGTGGATCACGTTCCCGTCCGACTCGGTCACCAGGAAGGGACCGGCCAGCTTCTCCCAACCGTGGCGCACCGAGGTCTGGAACGGTCTGCGGAATCCCACCACCTGCAGCGCGTCCTGGACCAGCCCGCTGTTGGTGAAGAGGCAGGGACGCTGCTGGAAGCTCAGGGAGCCGGCGCCGCCTCCCAGCACCGCACGGTCGGGACCGACCTGATCGTAGACCTCGCCCACCAGGTGATCGATCGTGCTGCTCAGTCCGTCGACCAGGACAACGAAGCCGCGAGACTCTGCAAGCGCCGGCGGGAAGAGGATCGGCATTCCACCGAGCGGGTCGAGGCTGCTGACTTCGGAGTACACTGCCACCTCGACGGGCTCCGAGAGTCCGGCCACCACGAAGCCCCGGTCCAGATAGGAGCGTCCGTGCAGCAGGGTGGGGAAGCAACCTCCAAAGACCGGAACCTCCAGCGAGCGCAGTGTCGGATCGATGGCCGCAGCTTCAAGGCCATTCTCGTCACAGGAGAGCAGCAAGAGGCTCTGCGCACCGCGGTCCAGCGCCTGTCGGATGAGACGGATGAGGTCGTTGACGGTGGACCCGTCGGTGGAGAGCGCGATGTCGATGAGCGGGCGCATGTGCTTCCTTCCTGACCAGGAACGGACTCCTGCGCCCGGGGGGTCGGACGAGGATATCCATGTTCAAGTAACGGAAGGATCTAGCCGCGAGTTGAGTGCCTGGTCCCAGGGCGGGGCGGCGGGATTCCCGGGCGAGGCGCCGGGGGCGCTCGGGGCGGTCGCCGGGTCGGGGCGAGGCTCGCCCCGCCGTTCAGCGCGCGTCGTCCCGGGCGAGCTGCTCCAGAAAGACGCGCTCCCGCTCGGAGAGCGCCATCACCCCGCTCGAGGTCACGATGGACAGGAGGCGTTCGACCTCCTTGCGATTGAGGGGGTGGAGCTCACCCAGGTGAATGCCCATCCAGCGGTCGCGCTGCTCGGCCTGGCGCACCAGTGGGGACGTGAAGGACGAGTTGGGGGCCTCCACCCGGCGGCTGGCCAGCCGCCGGAGTCGCCGGCGGCGCCGGAGCACCAGTTGGACCGACACGCCCAGTACGATTCCGACAAGCAGTCCGATGAACCAGGCCATACGACGATCGACGGGTCTGTGGCGTCCGGGCCACATCCCGGGGCGGCCCGGGCGGCCGTTCTGTAGGCCGCTCGTTGAGATATGACGAATCCGGGGCCCCGTAAGTTGCAGCGACCCCTGCGGGCCCCCCGCGAGCAGGGGACCCGCGCTTGGCGCGCTCGGGCTAGGCCCAGCTCAGGTCGTGCTGCCGGATGGGAAGCGCACGGATGCGCTTTCCGGTCACGCCGAAGATGGCGTTGCACAGCGCCGGGATCACCGGTGGCAGCGCCGGCTCGCCCAAGCCGGTGGGCGAGTTGTCGGTCAGCACGAAGTGGACGTCGATCTCGGGCGTGTCGGGAATCCGCGCCAGAGAATACTCGTCGAAGTTCCCCTGGACCGTGCGGCCCCCTTCGATCGTGATCTCCTGAGCGAACGCCTGGGAGAGTCCGTCGATCACCGCACCCTGGGCGTTGTTGAGCGCATTGAGCGGATTGATGATCACGCTGCCGACGTCACCCACGACCCAGACCTTGTCCACACCGACCCGGCCCCCCTGGCTGACGGTCGCCTGCACCACCTCGGCGAAGTAGCCGCGGTGGCTGTAGTGGAAGGCCACGCCCAGGGCCGACTCGCGGGGCAGCGTGGTCCGGCCCCAACCCGAGCGCTCCGCCACCGTGCGTAGCACCGTGCGCATGCGGGCGGGATCGAAGCCCAGGTTCTCCCCGGCCTGATCCAGCAGGTCCAGCCGGAACTGGATCGGATCCCGGCCGGCTGCATGGGCCAGCTCATCCAGGAACGACTGGTACACGAACGCGAGCGCGTTGCTGCCGGGCGCGCGGAGTGCGCCCGTGGGCACACCGAACGGGATCAGGCTGGCGCCCAACGAGAAGTTGGGCACGAAGCCGGCGGGAAACTCCGTGTCCCTGGTCCCTGCGCTGGGCGCGAAGCGCTCGCCCTGGCCGAAGGACACGAAGTGATTGTGCCAGGCCACCAGCTTACCGGACTCGTCCACACCACCTTCCAGCCGGTGGAAGCCGGCCGGGCGATAGAGGTCATGGCGCATGTCGTCTTCACGCGTCCACAGCAGCTTCACGGGAACGCCCACTTCACGAGCGATCCAGGCTGCTTCGACCAGGTAGTCGTTGTAGAGGCGTCGTCCGAAGCCGCCGCCCATGCGCGTCAGATGCAGCGTGATGTCCCGCTCCGAGATCCCCAGCAGCTCAGCCGCCATGGTGCGCCCGCTCTCCGGCGTCTGGGTGGGGGCCCACAGCTCCAGCTTGCCGTTCTGGAAATGCGCCGTGCAGTTCTGCGGCTCCAGCGGCGCGTGCGAGATGAACGGATAGGTGTAATCGGCCTGCACGCGGTGCGCCGCGTTCGCCATCGCGGCCGCGACGTCTCCGTCGGAACGGATGCTCATGGTCGGACGCTGGCCGTAGAGGCGCTCGGCCGCCGCCTGGAAGCCGGCGCTGCTCTGGGAGGCAGTGGGGCCTTCGTCCCAGTCCACCTGCAGCACGTTGAGGCGCGCCTCGTTGACCGCCCACCAGTTGTCGCCGACGATGGCCACGCCCGGCAGGAGGCCGGCCAGATCGGTACCGCCCTCGACCACGAACGCGTGCTTTACGCCGGGTTGGGCTCGGACGTCGTCCAGGTTGGCGCTGCGCACCTTCCCGCCGAACACCGGGCACTTCTCGAACACCGCGTAGAGCATGCCGGGCACCGTGACGTCGATGCCGTAGAGCGGCCTTCCGTTCACGATGTTGTCGTTGTCGACGTCCGGGATGGGCTGACCGATGATCCGGAACTGCGACGGATCCTTCAGGCGCACGGCCTCCGCATCCGGCGCGCGCAGCGTGGCCGCTTTCGCGGTGAGCTCACCGTAGGAAAGGGAGTCCGAGGTGGCGGGATTGATCACGCGCCCGTTCTCGGTCTCGAGTCCGGAGGCGGAGACTCCCCAGGTCTGGGCGGCAGCCTCGACCAGCATCTGGCGGGCGGCGGCGCCGACGCGGCGCATGGGCAGCCAATGCGTGGGCGTCGCCGTGCTTCCCCCCGCGAACTGTCGCTGGAAGTTGTCGGTGTCCAGGTCTCCCTGCACCACGGTGACGTCCGACCAGCGCACGTCCAGCTCGTCCGCGATGAGCATGGGCAGCATGGTCTTGATGCCCTGCCCGATCTCCGGGTTCTGCGCGATCAGCGTGACGGCACCTTCCGGACTGATGCGGATGAACGCGTTGGGGACGAAGTCGGTGACGGCTCCCTCGACTGCGGTGCCGAGGCCCAACACATCGAAGTAGCTGCCGATCAGCAGGCCACCACCCGCGGCGGCGCTCACCTTGAGGAACTGCCTCCGTTTCATCGTCGTGCCGCTCATGCGCCCTCCCTACCGTCGGCGGAGCCCGGCTCCCGGCCGCTCGGCTCCATTTCGTTGGTGGTGGCACGGGCCGCCCGGTGGATCCCCTCGCGGATGCGGGTATAGGTCCCGCAGCGGCAAAGATTCCGGTTCATGGCCTGATCGATCTGCTCGTCGCTGGGTTGCGGCGTGCGCTCCAGCAGGGCAGCGGCCGCCATGAGCTGTCCTGCCTGGCAGTAGCCGCACTGTGGTACGTCCAGCTCTCGCCAGGCCTGTTGCAGCGGATGGTTCCCGTCCGGCGAGAGCCCCTCGATGGTGGTCACTTCGTCCCCCTCGAGCGTGGAGACGCGGACCTGACAACTCCGCTGGGGTCGACCGTTCACGTGGACCGTGCAGGCCCCGCACTCGGAGACGCCGCACCCGAACTTGGTGCCCTTGAGGTCGAGCAGGTCGCGCAGGACCCAGAGCAGGGGCATGTCGGGTGGGGCGTCCACCGAAACCGGGGCGCCGTTGACCTTGAAGGAGATGGGCATGGCTGGTGCTCCCTGGACGCAGAAGCGGTGGTGGAGACTTCAAGCGTAGACCCGCAGCGGGCAGTACGGCAAGGGAAATCGGGGATGCCGGCGGCCCCTGCCGCCCCAACCCGGGGGGCTGCAGAGATCTACGGTGGACTCCCGGGGGAGGGTTACCGGCGGGATCCCGCCGTCGCGGGAGGGCCGACGCCGTGACGCCGCCCCGGGGAAGGGGGCGGCGTCACGGCTGACCGGCGCTACGAGCTACCGCAGCAGCTCGTGGATCTGCCGCACGGCGTACTCCACCTTCATGTCGATCATCCTCTTGCCCAGCTCGGCCGATGAGCGGCGCGCGTCGCCGGTGATGCCGTTGTTGAGGCGCGGGGTGTTGGGGTCGGGCCGCTGGCCCCGGGGCATCACCGGATCCCCGAGGGCATCCTTGACCAGATCCATCCGCACCCAGCCGCGGTCACCCCCGAGGTACATCATCTCGGAGGTGTCGGGGATACCGGCGTGCGAGCTGGCCGGATAGCCGTTCTGCTCCATCCACTCATCGAAGTCCGCGCCGGCCTTGGCGTAGACGTCGTCGCAGTAGACCACCCGGATGCCCTGACCCTTGTATTTGGCGTCCAACTTGGCCGCGACCTCCCCGAGCTGCTGCTGCCCGCCCCCGTGGTCTCCCATCAACACCACGGCCTTGAAGCCGCTCTTGATGAGCTCCTCGGCGATCTGCTCGTTCATGGCCGCGAACAGCTCGTTGGTGAGCCCGATGGTGCCGGGTAGCTCGGCGCTGGCCCGGTTGGGCGAGAAGGGAAGCACGGGCGCTACCAGCGCGTTGCCCAGCTCGATGGCGATCCGTCGGGCGATCTCACGCCCCATGAGCGTATGACCGCCGTTCACGTTCTGCGGGCCCCGCTGCTCGGTTCCGCCGTTGTAGACGAGGGCGGTGGTCTTGCCGGCGGCCAAGGCCTCCTTCACCTCGACCCAGGTCATCATCTCGAACTCGACGTTCGGCGCGCGCACGCCGGCTGCGCCGGGCGCGGCCTCCTGGGCTGCGAGCGTGGAGGTCAGCCCGAAGAGGGCGGCTGCGATCAGCGTCGTGGTGCGCATGTAGGCTCCCAGGTGTTGTGGTGGCCGCGCAATCTCGGGGGGGCACCGGCAGGGGGCAATCCAGCACTGCGGACCTCGCCCCGGGCGGCCCCGGCGGCGGCGATCCGCGGCGAACCCGTGGCCTCCCCATCCCGCCTACCGGATCTCCTCCCAGGCGATCGACGCGATCTCGCCCAGGGCCTGGCCCGCGATGACGGCGGGGTCGGGTTGGTCCGTGGCGAAGTTGTTGATGTAGATGGCGAAGGCGATCTCGCGGCCACTGCGGGTGGTCAAGTAGCCGGCCAGGCCCTTCCCCGTGACGAGCAGGCGGCGGTGGAGCGGGTCGAAGATCCCGTACGTGCCCGTCTTGGCCTGGACATGACCCGCTCCCTGCGAGTCCACCTGGATGTCCACCAGCGTGCCGTCCCGCCCCAACACCGGCAGGGCGGCGCGGAAGCCGGCGGCCCAGGGCTTGGACGCGACCACCCCCAGATAGCGGGTCATGAAGGCCGGCGAGAAGTGTGCACGGGCGCCCGCCCCGTCCCCCTGGGCCGCTCCGTTCAGATCCAGTCCGGCCTCGGCCAACCAGTCGTGCTCCAGGTCGAAACCCGTTTTGTCAGCCCCCTGGGCCTTCGGCAGAGAGCCGAGCAGCAGCGGGAAGTTGCTGGCGTGGAGGTTCTGGCTCGTCTTGAGCACGACCGTCGCTTCCGCCAGCAGGGGAAGCGAGATGTGCTCGGCCACGACCAGGGAGTCGTCGTACGATGCCGAGAGCGCCTCCACGTCGACCGTTCGAGAGGCGAGGCGGGGGATGGCATGGACCCCGGTATCCCTGAGGGCCTCGGAGAGGACGACCTCTCCAAAGCGACTCGGCTCGGGAACGACCCACCGGAGGTTCTGCGGCTCTGAGCCGCGCGGCACGCTGCCCGTGGCGACGAGCATGCGATGTGAGCGATCGGTGCTGTCCTCCACCGCGTCGAAGCGTTGGGCATGACCCGAGTCCGCCGTGATGACGTGGGCCTGAACGGTGAAGTACGACGTCTTGGGTGTCACTTCCACCGTAGCCGGCGCTCCGGCGCTGGCGGCCGGTGTCACCACGATGTCGATGACGTTGTCGTTGATCACCAGAGGACCCATGGTCACGCCGGTGCCGCCGTCCCGCTCGCCCTCCGGAAACAGCGAGGCATCGACGATCACCTGACCGGTGACCGTGCGGATGCCGCGGCCCGCCACCTGGCGCGCCAGGTCCCGCACCACGGTGAGCGGGTCGGTGTCCAGCGGCGGGCCACCATAGGAATGGTCGTGGTCGATGAAGGCGTAGGTGCCGCCCGGCCGCTCCCGGCCGGAGAGGTTGGGATCGCCGGCGGCCACGAGAACCAGGTCTCCGTCGAGGACGCCGTCTTGGACCGGCCCCGTGCGGTACACGCGCGTGGTGAAGCGATGGTCGGGTCCCAGGATCTCGAGAGCGGTGCCCATGGTGAGCAGCTTGGTGGTGGATCCCGGCACCATGAGGCGCTGGTTGTTGACGCCGAACACCGCTCGCTTCGAACCGAGGTCGTAGAACTCCATGGCCCAGGAGGCGTGCACGAACTCCGGGCGGTCCATGACCGCCTGGATGCGGGCGGGCAGGGACTGGCCTTGGAGCGCGGAGGGCACGCACAGGGCGAGCAGCAGCATCGAACCCCAGGCGACGGCGGGCGCGGATGAACGAGGTGGGCGGGGCGCGCGAGCGAGAGGGGCCACGGGCGGTGCCTCCTTGTGTCAGCGAGGGAGGGAGCGCCCCTAGGATCCGGAGGGAAACGCCCGGGGCGCAAGCGCGCAGCCCGGCTTCACTCCTCGCGCAGCGCTGTCATGGGGTCGGTGCGGGCCATGCGGCGGGCCGGCACCCAGGCAGCGATGCCGCCGACCGTGGCCAGCAGCAGCACGCACGCCGAGTACACGAACGGATCGAACCCGTGCACGCCGTGGAGCTGGTCCGTCAGCGCGCGAGACACCGTCCAGGCGCCTGCGCAGCCGGCCGCCAGTCCGACCAGGACCAGCGCCATCCCCTCGCCGAGGAAGAGGCGAGCCACATCGCGCTGCGCGGCGCCCACCGCCATGCGAATGGCGACGTCGCGCGTACGTTGCACCGCCGCGAAGGACAGGACGGCGTAGAGGCCCAGCACCGCGACGGCGATCGCGAAGGCGGCGAAGATGCCCAGCAACGACGCGAGAAAGCGGGACGGTCGGGCCGCAGCCTCCAGCTCGTCGCGCAGCCATCCGGTTTCTGAAAGGGACACGGTCGCGTCCAGCGCGCGGAGCAGACTCCGCATGTCGTCCGCGGGGTCCCCTGAGCCCGGGCGCATCCGCACCGTCAACAGCGCCCACGTCCCCGCGTTCTGGGAGAGGGGCACATGCAGGCCGACGCCTTGGGACGCACCGATCTCCGTGATTACGTCGGGTACCACGCCCACGACCCGCATCCAGGGGCCCGGCTCGCCGGAGCTCATGGTCATCGTGCGCACTCGGATGCGGCGACCCAGTGGATCCGAACCCGGCCACAATCGGTGCGCCAAGGTGCGACTGACCACGGTGACCGGCTCCGTGCCGGCTCGGTCTTCGACGGTGAAGCTGCGGCCCTCGACCACCGGTACCGCGAGCACGTCGAACCAGTCCGCGTCGTGTGTGAGGATCTCGGACTGCATCACCGTCCCCGAGCCCAGCCCCGGTTCCCGTTCACCCTCGACCATTCGGACCGAACGTCCGCTGTGGAAGGGCAGCTGAACCCCGATCGCGGCAGCCTCGACGCCGGGGAGGTCTCGGGCACCCTCCAGCAAGCGCTCGAAGAAGCGCGAGCGCTCCTCGAGCGTCGGATAGCTCGCCGAGCGCAGAAGCACGCCGCCGCCGTAGACCTGTTCACCGTGGAAGCCCACGTCCAGCGTGGCGACGTGCCGGAGAGACCGGAACGCCAGACCCGCGGGCACGACCAGCGTGAGGGAGAGCGCGACCCCACCGGCCACGATAGCACGTAGACTGCGTCGGCGTGAGCGCCCCGCCGAGCTCCGCGCGCCCTCCGCCAGAGCGGCGACTTGGGGACGCCGCAGGCCCGCCAAGGGGACGAGACCAAACACGGTGCCGGTGGTGACCGCCAGCGCGAGCGCCGTCAACCAGGTACGCAGGTCGAGGCGAAGCGCCGCCGCGCCCCCAGGCACCTCACGCCCCAGCTGCGCCTGCAGTCCCGCGCCCCAGGCGGAGAGCGCCCCCCAGGCCAGACCCACCCCCAGCAGTGCAGCCGCTCCGCCGAGGAGAAGGCCCTCCAGCAGGAGCTGTCGCGTGAGCCGGCCCGTTCCCGCGCCCAGGGCGCTCCGGATCGTGAACTCACGTTGGCGGCCGGCGGCACGCACCAGCAGCAGCGCGGCCGTGTTGCCGCAGGCGATCAGGAGCGCCAGCAGCACCGTAGCCACGGCCACGTCGAGCACGGGTCGAATCGTATGCGTGTACATCTCCTGCAGCGGAATCACGTTCACGTCGATGCTGTCGACGCGGGCCCCCAGGCGCGGGCGGGCGCGCGCTTTCAGCGTGCGTGCGGCCTCTGCGGGGGGAACGCCCTCGCGGAGGCGGCCTCCGTAGACGTTGCGCTCCTCGCGCAGCGGAGTGAGGAGGTCCGTGTAGCGCTGGTAGTGCCAAGCATCGGCCGCGAGAACGCCCACGATGGTGAAAAGCTCCGCGTCCTCGGGGCGGTCGGAGGTGAAGGCCGACACCGTTCGGCCTAGCACCGAGGGATCACCTCCATAGCGCGTCCGCCAGAGCTCGTGGCTGATGAGGGCCACTGCGGGGCCTCCCGGCAGGGCCTCCTCGGCGGTGAAGAGACGGCCGATCGCGGTGCGGAGCCCGAACACGTCGGCGTAGCCGGAGGAGACCCACGATCCGTACACCAGCTCTGGCGCCTCCCCATCGAGGAGTGTGAAGACGTCCAGGTCCCAGGAGACGGTCTCTTCGAACAGGTCGTCCACCTCGGTGGTGCTGACGGGCACGGAGGGGTCGACCAGCACGAGCCGGTCGGGCTCCGGGTAGGGGAGCGGCCGCAGAAGGTACGCGGAGACCACCGAGGCGACGGCCACACAAGCCGCCATCCCCACACCGAGCAGCGTGACCACACCGACCGAGAAGCGGGGACTGCGCACCAGGCTCCGCACTGCGGCATGACCGTCTGCGGCCCATGCCGAAGGGGGCGAGACGCTTCCTGCCGAACGCGCCCCCCAGGCCCGCCACCACTCCTGGGGCACCGAGCGGAGGAGGTCCGCCGCGAGGCGTAGCCATACCGTGTCGCTTCCGCCTCGTGCCTGCGCGGCCTGCCGGAGCGCACGGGCGTCCTCGACCATGGCTTCGCCATGGCGTCTACGGAACGCGGGTGGATAGAGCCGCAGTGCCCAGCGATAGAGCCGTTCTCGCAGGCTCACCGCGCGTCCCCCGGCAAGAGGCCCCGGCTGCGGGCGAGCTCGGTCAAGCGTTGGAACCGGCCGACCTCGCGTTGCAGCGCCGCGCGTCCCTGCCGCGTGAGGCGGTAGGCGCGCCTCCGTCGCGGATCGTCGCCGAGCGGGTCTGTCTCCTCTACCCACCCCATCGCTGCGAGGCGGTCCAGCGATCCGTAGATGGTGCCGGGTCCGGTGGCCAGACCGGACTCCGTCTCGACCCGCTGCATGACGCCGTAGCCGTGGAGGGGTCCCTCCGAGAGAGCGAGCAGCACGTGGAAGACCGTGGGCGTGAGGACGTCGGGCGTCATCGTATCCTCCGATACTACGGGAGACGTAATATTACGGTGAACGTAGTATTGGGGAGCAGCGCCTCGCAAGAGGGAGGGTCCAGGCGCCGCGGCGTACGGGGGCCCTCCCTGACTCGCCGCTGGGCAACGCCTAGGTTGAAGGATCAGGATCCGGTCGGCCCCAACCCCGCGTCCCGATGCGCAATCCGAATGGTCGGAAGATCATCTTCCTCGTCGCGTTCTGGCTGTTGTGCGCGGTGTTCATCGTGCTCTACGACAACGCCCTCCTGCGCTACACCCACACACCCCTCAATCCGACCCGCAGCTTCTGGAGGGATCTCTTCCTGGCGTTGGGCGTGGCCTTCGTCGGGGGCACGGCGGCTGCGTCGTTCGACGTGCTGGTACTCAGTCGCTGGTTCCGCCGCCGCCCGCTCGGCCGAACCATCCTCACCAAAGCCGCGTTCTGGCTGGTGTGCATCGTGGTGCTGAACTCGGTGGCGCAGGTGTTGATCCTCTCCTCGCAGTCGGGCGCATCGTTGTTCGGCGCCGAGGTGCGGCGGCGCTACGTCGAGTATCTGTCGAGCCCCTACGTGATCATGACCACCGCGTATTGGGGGGCGGTCGTGCTGATCGCGCTCTTCGTGGTGCAGGTGGGGGAGAAGTTCGGACAGGGGGTGCTGCTCAGCTTCCTCATGGGTAAGTATCACCAACCCAAAGAGGAGGACCGGATCTTTCTCTTCATCGATCTGAAATCGTCGACGACGTATGCCGAGGCGCTCGGCCACATGCAGTACAGTCGTCTACTCCAGGACTGCTTCTACGATCTCACGGACGTCGTGGTGGCCCACCAGGCCGTCATCTACCAGTACGTGGGGGACGAGGTGGTGTTGACCTGGGATCTGGAGACGGGCTTGCACGAGGCCAACTGCGTGCGCTCGTTCTTCGCTTTCGACCGCGCGCTGAAAGCGCGGCATGAACACTACGAGTCACGCTACGGTCTCGTTCCCGAGTTCAAGGCCGGCTTGAATGCGGGGCGCGTCACCGCAGCCGAGGTGGGCGAGATCAAGAAGGAGCTGGCCTACCACGGAGACGTGCTCAACACCGCCTCCCGCATCCAGGGGAAGTGCAACGAGTTCGGGACGCAGATCCTGATCTCCGAATCCCTGTGCCACCTGATGCACGAGCACCCAGGCTTCAACTTCGGCCTGGTGGGGAGCGTGGAGCTGCGGGGGCGGCAGCAGCCGGTGAGGGTGTACGAGGCGGTGGAGGCGTAGGGGGGGCGATCCGACGTCTTCTCGGCGACCGTTCGTGACCACTGGGCGGTCCGCCACCCGGCGCCCCTGCGATGGTGATCGTCCAGGCCTCGGCCCTCCTCATTGACCCCATGCGCTCCGCCAGCCTTCCGGGGTGACACGGACTGCCTCGGCAGGCCCGAGCCAGGCGACTTCACCCTGGCTCCCCCAGCTGGGCGTTCAACCGGAACGCGACCATCCACCGGTATCGAGGTCGGCTCTGGGGATCGGTGCGCGAACGCCAAGCGCTTGGGGGAAAAGGGCTTCACGGGTCAGTCCCCAAGAGTGACGGCCAGGAGGCGATCAGGTGGCGGCTCGGGTTCAGGTTGGCGCCATCACAGAGTCGTTCCCTGCCGTGAAGGAGAAGATGTATGAGAACACGGAGAGTAGTCGTCGCGCTTGGGGCCGTCCTCTTGGGAGCATGCGCGCAGTCCGATATCGCGGCGCCGTCCGGGCCGGAGGAAGCGCCTTCCCTGTTCGCTGCCAGCCAAGGCAATCCCTGGGTCTACCACGTGACGGGCGGCGGCAGTGGCATGGTGGAGAACACGGGCCTGCTGACGACCGGGCGTGTGAACGTCAGGCAGGCAACGGATGGAACGATCAGCGGCGAGTTCGAATTCCACAGCCGCTTTCCGCAGGGGCAGGATGTCGACGGCCAGGCCACGGAGGTCCATATCGTTGCCGAGGCGGACTGCATGATCGTTGAGGGCAATACTGCTTGGATCTCCGGGAAGATGACGAAGATCAAGAAGTTCGACTTCCCGGCGCCCGTCCCTCCACAGCTCGGAAATCCCTACATGACCATCGTCGAGGTGAGAGGCCCGTCGGATGCTGGCGCTTGGTTCAGCCCCCCCCGCTTCGTGGGTGCGGTCGACTGCAACGACCGGCCGCCGATCCCGGCGCTCCCGCCTACGGGTCGGATCAACGGGGCCTACACGATCCACGCTCGCTGAAGACCGCAGCCCAGGGTGGGGGGCTCCGGCTCCCCGCCGCTGAGGTCCGAACACACAATGTTGGAGGCAGCATGACCATGCGGGGAGCGGTCGAGGTCTCGCTGTGCATCGCCCTGTCCACGCTGGCTGCGTGCGCTGGAGACTCCGGCGATCCGGGGGGACCCGCCGGGCCGTCCGGACCGGCTCCGGTAGCGTCAATAGAGGTGCTGGCAGGGTCTGGTGAAGTGGGGTTGGACGACACACTCCGGTATTCAGCCGTCCTCAGGGACGCACGGGGGAACCCGCTTGCGGGCCGCGCGGTGAGTTGGAGAACAGCGGACGCGCGGCTGGCCACAGTGTCGCCGGAGGGCCTGGTGACCGGCGTGGCCCTTGGGACGACCCAGGTCTTCGCGATCAGCGAAGACGTGACGGGCCTCGCCGACGCGCGCATCGTGTTCCGCCTCGCGTCGATATCGACCAAAGGAGGGTCGCACACGTGTGGGCTGACCGCAGCGGGCTCGGCCTACTGCTGGGGAAACGGCTACGAAGGCAAGTTGGGGGACGGGGGCACGCAGTTCCAACCCGCTCCCGTCCGTGTCCTGGGCGGCCTTCGTTTCACGATGCTTTCCGTCGGAGGCGGCCACGCCTGCGGACTCATCGCCGGAGGAGCGGCCTACTGCTGGGGCGGCAACGCGAGCGGCCAGTTGGGGGACGGAACGCTGGTCGATCGAAGCGCTCCCACGCCCGTGACCGGCGGATTCGCGTTCAGGCATATCGATGCCGGGGCCATTCAAACCTGCGGCGTCACGACTTCGGGACAAGCACTGTGCTGGGGATCGAACGTGTGGGGCGGTCTCGGGGACGGCACCACGATCGACCGCTCGACACCGGCCCCCGTGCCTTCCTCCACCGAGTTTCAATCGGTGGGCTCGAGTCTGGGCCACGGATGTGGGCTCGCGACGGACGGTGTGGCCATCTGCTGGGGGCGGGGTGACCTGGGCGCCCTCGGCGATGGGTCCGGAGCACCGACCTTCCGGAGCGGCCCCGTGACAGGAGGCCACACCTTCACGCGGTTGACCGTGGGAGGCCTGGCCACGTGCGGACTGCTCGCTTCGGGGGCCGCTCTGTGTTGGGGGGACAACCGAGACGGCGGTCTTGGGAACGGTACACGCGCCACCAGCTTCGAGCCCGTCCCGGTCGGTGGCGCGATCGCGTTCGAGTCGATCCGAGTGTCTAGCTTCACCTGCGGAGTCGACGGTGACGGCGTTGGCTACTGCTGGGGAGGCAACAATAGCGGCAGGCTGGGGGACGGGACGACGGACGATCGGCTGGTCCCAGCGGCCGTGGTGGGGGGCCATCGCTTCCGCGAGATCCATGCCGGGAGCCAGCACGCCTGTGGGCTCGATCGCGATGGCGTTGCCTGGTGCTGGGGAAACAACGGCCAGGGGTCGCTGGGGATCGGTGACTACACCCCTCCCAGTCCAATCCCAGTGCGGGTGGTCGACCCCAGGTAAGCACAGATTCTTCCACGTGGGCGCTATCGACGCTAACTGGAGTCCATTGCATCCCAACAGCTTAGGGGATGTTGACGAGAACAGTGACGGGTAGGGGGCAGTCGGAGGGCGTCTGCTGCGGAGACTGGATGACAGCAGCATCATCCGTTCCCAAAGCAGGAGGATTCCATGAAGGGCAGAGCAACAGTAGTCGCGACCCTGCTACTCCTGATTGCGGCCTGCGGCCATGGCGACATCACATCACCCGAGGGACAACTGCCTGACCTCGGCCTGACGGTAGCCCAAGCGCCCAACCCGTGGGTCTACCGCGTCACGGGCGGCGCAGCGGGCTTCGACCCGAGTACCGGACTCCTCGGCACCGGCGAGATCAACGTCGCTGAGCAAGAGGATGGGTCCGTGAGCGGCAGGTTCTCCTTCAACTTCCGCTTCGTGCCTGGAAGAAACGTGAATGACGTGGAGGCGGGCCTGCACTTCGTCTCCGAGGCCGACTGCCTTGTGGTCGAGGGCAACACCGCTTGGATTTCCGGCGTCGTGACCGTCATCAAGGACTTCGACTTTCCCGTCCCGACTCCGCCGCCCGGGAACCCCTTCATGGTGATTGTCGAAGACAACGGTCCGGCGAACGATCGGGTGTGGTTTGGACGACCCCGCGACCTGTCGGTCGTAGACTGCAACGATCGTCCTCCCCACCCGGGTGGCAGTCAGGTTGGGAACCTCACGATTCACCGCCGCTGACACCGAGGGTCGCGCCCGACGCGACGCTGGCCGCCTTTCATCCGGGGATGGGGTCCCAGTCGGGGACCCTGTCCCCGCTTCGCTAGAACCGCCGGCCGAACCCTTGGCGCAGCACCGGGGTTGCCCGCGAGGCCCCGCCCCACATCTTGGGGATAGCCCGTCCCGCTCCATACCGGCACCCTCCTTCGTGGGGCGGCCGGACGGGTTCGACCATCACGGATCCCGTTCCTGGAGCGACCCGATGGCGCGGCCGCCCTTCCGCCTGCGCACGATGGGTGGCGTCGATCTGACCGACGCCGATGGGCGGCGTGTGTCTGCTGTGTTGGCGCAGCCCAAGCGATTGGCGCTCCTCGTTTACTTGGCCATCGAGGGGTCGGATTCCCCAGTGAGCCGGGATTCGATCGTCGCGCTCCTTTGGCCAGAGTCGAGCCAGGCTCGCGCTCGCCGCAACCTGCGGAATTCGTTGCACTTCCTGCGGAGCGCCCTGGGCACGGATGTCGTTGAGTCCATTGGGCACGATCAGGTCCTACTCGACCACTCCGTAATCCAGTGGGACGGGCACGAGCCTACATCCGCACCCCGAGAAATCGACCACGCTGGGGGATTCCTGGAGGGTTTCCACATCTCGGGGGCCACGCAGGAGTGGGAGGAATGGGTGGACCGGGTCCGAAGACAAGTCGGAGTCGCCAGGCAGACGGGCAAGGAAGGGCCGGCGCAGCAGAGTGCCACGAGCGGTTCTGAGCGCGAACGCCGCCCCCTGGAACGGACTCCACCGGGCCCGACTCCGGCCAGTGCGCCCGTTACAAGCCCAGCCGTTCCGCGGACCCGCCGCAGCGTGGCCTCCCTTCTGGTCGCTGGGATCGTGGCGGCTCTCTGGCTGGGGAACGCCGTAGGCCAGGCGGGTCGGACGGCAGTGAGTCGCGGCGCGGTGACGCTGGCCGTTCTCCCCTTCTCGACCAGCACATCTGATTCCGCGGGCAAGGAAACGGCGGACATCCTGCGCGACGAGTTGGTTGCTCACTTGGCCCGCAATCCCAGAATCGCCGTCCTTCCCGCGGTTGCCACACCCCGTGGCCTCGATGATCCGCAGGAGCTGCGGGAAGCCCTTCAACACCTGCGGGTCGACCACGTGCTTACCGGCGAGGTTGAAGCCAGGCAATCCACCGTTGACGTACGGCTGGAGCTGGTCGCGGTCAAGACAGGAGGTGTGGAGTGGATCGATGGCTCCAACGTCGCGCCCGGAAGTGGAAAGTGGCTGGGCCTGTTTCCACGATGGGTAGCCGAAATCAGTGAGGCCGTCGACGTCCCTCTGGTCAGGCAGCCGCGTCAACTTACGGCAGACCCAAGGGCGCTGGACCTCTATCTGCGTGGAAGGATGCTGAACCGAAGCCTGCTGGAGGCGGACAGCTACAAAGCCGAGGAGCTCCTCCATCAGGCGATCCGGCTCGACTCGAGTTTTGCAGCCGCGTACTCCGAGTTGTCCTTCGTGATCGGCGGTCGCCAGATGCTCTTCGGATTTCCCGAGGAGTTCGCAGACTCGGCTGCGACGATCGCGACCACGGCCATCGCGATCGATTCGTTGCTACCCGAAGCCCACATGGCCCTACACTTCGCTCGGTTTTGGCAAAGACAGTACCATGAGGCCGAAGTCGCCGCCCAGAAGGTGTTGGAGCTTCAGCCTTCCAATTTCTTCGTCGTGAACAACCTCGCCTTCATTCGGTTCTACCGGGGCGACTACGTGTACGCGCTGAAGTGGTCCCGTTCGGCTTTGGAGATGGCTCCCCCGGATTGGGGTCCACCACGCCACATGATTCCGCTGGTCCTGGGTGTGCTTGGCGATTTCGACCATGCGCGCGCTCTCCGCGAGGTGGGCATGAGGATCTCACCGCAGTGGCCAGAACACCTCTCGGGGCTCATTCTGCTCCATACCATGGCCGGGGAGTTGGATCGTGCACGTGCCCTTGCGGACTCCGCCCTGTTGGTTCGGGGAGATGAGCCCGGGCTCCTGTGGGCAAGCGCCAATGTCTCCTTGGCTGAGCAGGACCTGAATGGTGCCGAGATGCAGATACGAAAGCTGCTCTCAGCTGCGCCAAACTTCCGGCATCCCACGAGCATCTCTGCGCAGGGTAAGCTTGGGTTCATCCTCGCGGCGCAAGGGCGGACCGCCGAGGCCGGGCCGCACTTGCGCGCCGCGAGGACGATGGCGGAGGATCTGATTCGCCGCAGGAGTGACGCCTTCGGGCCGCGTTTGGAGCTCGCCGCCATCGAGGCCGTGCAGGGCGACGTCGCAGCGGCGCTGTCATGGCTCGAGGAAGCGCGCATTGACGGCTGGCGGTCTACAGGTCAGTTCCAGGTCCGGCCGGGGCTGGATTCACTGCATGGTCTTCCGGAGTTCGAGACCCTCCTGGAAGGGGTACGTTCGGAGAACCGCGTGATGCTGCAGCGGATCCACGCGGAAGGGCTGGACGATCTGCTGGGTCCCGGGGGCACATTTGCGCCGGGACTCTCGTAGCGCGCCTGCCGTTGGGACCGAGAGGCTACAGGACCCGCCCCCCCCTCACTCCACCGTGAACTGCCCCATCATGCCCGAGTCCTCGTGTTCGAGGATGTGGCAGTGGTACATGTACGGCTTGGCGGTATCGGCTTGGTGGTCGAAACGCACAAGAATCTCGGCGGTGCCGTCGACTACGACGATGTCGTCGAGCCCGCGGGCTTCGAAGGGCACCGGCTCGCCCTTGCGACTCACCACCGTGAAGCTCCCTCCATGCACGTGGAAGGGGTGCGCCATCTCCTCGGAGACGATCTCCCAGAGCTCGGTTTCTCCTCGGCGCACGCTCTCGTTGATGACCGCCAGGTCCATCGAGACCCCGTTGATGGTCATCCCGCCTTCCATACCTCCCATGCCTCCTCCGCCCCGACCCATTCCGCCCCCGCGGCCCATGCCACCCATTCCCATCCCCATGCCGCCGCCATGCACAGCCAGGCGGAACGTGCGACGTCGCACGGGATCGTCCGAGTTCGCTGCCGGGGCTCCGGCCATGCGCGTGGGAAGGGCGGTGATGCCCGCTCGCCGTGACGGATCGGGCCGGAAGCGCAGCACCTCGAAGTCGTCCCCACCGGAGGGCGAACGCCCGGCCATAGGGCCCATCCCCATGCCCATCATGGGCTCGTAGGGGTCCTGCCCCGAGCGGAGCGCCACCTCACCACCGCGCCCGAAGTCCACGACGATCTCGGCGCGGGCAGCGGGAGGAAGCTCGAGGCGCGTGCGTTCGACGGGAGCGCTGAGCAGGCCGCCGCTGGACGCGACCTGGTGGAACGCACGTTCGTCACTGAAGGAGAGCACGTAGGTGCGGGCGTTGGAGCCGTTCAGCAGACGGAGCCGCGTGAGACCGGCCGGCACGTCGGCCAGCGGCCGGATCGCACCGTTCACGAGCATCTCCTCCCCCCGGAATCCGTGCATCAGCGTGGGGCCCATCTTTGCGTACGCAAACGACCCGTCCGAGCTGAAGGTGCGGTCCTGAAGGATGAGCGGGAGATCGTCGACGCCCCACTGCTTCGGCAGTCCGGGATCGGGGGCAGCCGGGTCCTCGATGATCAGCATCCCGGCCAATCCCTGGAGAACCTGATCGGCGGTGCGGCCGTGCAGGTGCGAGTGGTACCACAGCGTGGCGGCGGGTTGGTCAATCTCCAGCTCGGGGCTCCAGGTCGCGTCTGGCGCGATGATCTCGTGCGGGCCGCCATCCAGCCACCCAGGGACCGCCAGGCCATGCCAGTGGCAAGTCACGGCTTCGCCGGACATGCGGTTGGTGATGCGCATGGGTGCGGTGGCACCGCGCTTCACGCGGATCACGGGTCCCAGGAAGGTCTGCCCGAAGCCAGCCGTCCGGGTGGACGCCCCGTCCAGGAAGTCGGTATGGCCGGTGATGACGTCCAACACGCCGGGAGCCGACGCGGAGGGCTCGAGCAGCGGAGGGATGGGGAGTGGCTGTCCTGCCACCACGCCCACGGCACCGCGGAGGATGTACGGCCGCCCAAGGAGCGCGATGGCGGATCCGGCCGTAGCCGTGGTGATGAACTGTCTGCGACTGAGCATGATTCCCTCGTGCCCGTGGATAGTCCTGATTGCCCCTCTCCCATGCGCTGCCTGGGCCCTGTGGCCAGGCGCGGCCATCAAGAAGCTAGTCCGGTGAGGCGCGAACGGGGCGTCGGGAGAGTCGAGGCCGGGCTGTGGGGAGGAATCAGATCGCACGGAGCGCACGCCGCCCGAGCGCCGACCTGCCGCAACCCGCCCGCCCCTTCGGCGGCACCGAATCAGAACCGGATCACCAGACTCGCGCTGAACTGCTCCCCTTCGTTGAAGTTGGGTGCGCCGGAGCCATCCTGGTACAGGAAGTCGAAGCTCTCGCCGTCGCCCAGCTCGATACGGAGACCCCCGGCCACGCGGTGGTACAGCGCGCTGTTGGCGAGGTCGAACCAGGCGGTTGCCCGGCCGATCAGCGCGAGGCCCGTTCCTCCGAAGTCCACGAGCGAGATCGGGGACGTGAGCGTGAAGTCCGTCTTCAGGCGAAGGAGCGCGCTCCCGGGCTCCTCCTCCGTCCCGGGCACCCTCGCTGCGCTCGTGCTGTCCAGCGCAGCGTCCGGCAGATCCGCGCGGTAGCCGGCCTGCACGAAGACGCCCACGCTGGTCTGTCCCAGCAGCCCGCGACGGGCTCCCGCCAGGTTCTGATACCAGGGCACCCAACCCGCCTCCGCGAGCACGTTCACATCGTCGAAGGCCCGATCGGCCTCGATGCCGCCGGACAGCGTCAGCACGTGGAAGAAGCAGGTGCCGCACGGAGTGCGCACGCCCGCGATGGTCGTATCCGGCACCCAGATCACGTTCCCACTGATCTTGGCGATCACGCGGTTGAAGGCGTCAGCCTCCCCGGTCTCCAACGTGAGCACCGGACTCAGGTCGACGATGCGGGAACGCCCCTCGCGACTGCGTATCTGGAAGACGTCCCCCAGGTTCTTCGCGTACTCGACCGCGATCCGCATCGCGGCCCGTTCGGCTTCTGTGCGCACGGTGCCCAACGACACGGACAGATCGCGGGTCTGCGCCTGCGCCTCGTCCGCGCCCCCGAAGAGGCTGGTCACGACGAGGGCGAGGGATCCTAGAACCCCCCAGCGAGTGACTCGCGGGAACGGCGGGCGTCGCTGCGGCGCCGAGTGGCGCTCGCTCATGGCTGGGGCTCCGGCGGCAACAACTCGTCGGCGAGCTCGGCCACGGTGAGGTCCATCCACGCTTCGGGCCACGTCGGATCAGGCAGCCCGTTCATCACGAAGGTGGCACGGATGAACGCCTTGTAGATCCGCTTGGGCGTGGCGTTGCCCGGCCCTTCGTCCGTCAGGATGTCCCCGTGGACTGTGTTCTCGTCGATGGCGCTACCGGAGGTGTTGAAGGCGCCGAGCTGGTAGATCATCACGGCGCGGAGCTGGGCGTTGTCCATGACGGCCCTTCGGAGGAAGGGGATCGACTGTGACGGAGGAGGGATCGGGAGCTTGGGTGGGCGTCGAAGCCCACGCAAGGCTCGCCCGGGGCGCGTCCGTCCGGCTAGACTGCCCCCGCGGTCGGGCCGCTCTCCGGTCACGACCCGGCCTGACAGTCATCATCGCGCGCAACGCGCGAAGGGAGCAGGAAGGCGTGGACCCGCGCGCGCAACAGGCGATGTTGGAGTGGATCGAGGCTCGTCGCGACGAGATCGTCCGCTTCGCTTCGCAACTGATCGCCATCCCGACCGAAAACCCACCAGGCACGACCTATCCGCCATGCGTGGAGGTGCTGGTGGGTCACCTGGAGTCGCTCGACCTGCCCACGGAGCGCGTCCAACTGACGCCGGACCGCTTGGCGGTGCTGAGCCGGGTCGGAACCGGCCGCCCGCTGGTCCTGCACGGCCACTACGACGTGGTCCCGGCCACCGTGCCTGGACAGTTCGAGCCGGTGGAGCGAGGCGGGCGGCTCTACGGTCGAGGTTCGTCCGACATGAAGGCGGCGCTCACGTCGATGATGGTGGCCCAGGCTGCGTTGGTTGGCCATGGCTTTCCGGGTGCCGTCGCGCTGGTGCTGGTCCCCGACGAAGAGACCGGTGGGCAGGCCGGGACGCGCCGCCTGTTCGAGCTGAACGTCCTGGACGAGGAACCGATCGGGGCCATCCTCGGGGAGCCCACCTCGGGCGTGATCTGGAACGCCAGCCGGGGCGCCATCACCGTGCGCGTCACCGTCCGCGGCGAGCCTGCGCACGTGGGCCTGCACTTCCAGGGGGTCAACGCCTTCGAGACAGCGCTGCCCATCCTGGAGGCGCTCGGCCGCCTCAAGGCCGACGTGCGTTCCGTCCACACGGGCTTCGCCATCGAACCCCCCGAAGCCCGGGAGTCCATCCTGATGCTGGGCGGGGAGGTGCGGGGCGGGCACCAGTTCAACCTGGTGCCGGACGCGTTCTCCTTCACGGTGGAGCGCCGCTTCAACCCGGAGGAGGACCTGGAACGCGAGCGGGAGCGTCTGCTCGCCGTGATCGGAACGGCGATCCCGGAGGGGGCGGCCGTGGAGGTGGACGTGTTCCAGGAGGGCGCCTCCAGTGCCACGGACGAAGCCGAGCCGCTGATCGGCGCGTTGCGAGCGGCACATCGGCGGATCTCCGGCTCGGAGCCGGCCTGCGCGCTCTGCCCCGGGCTCCTGGAGAACCGCTTCTACACAGCGGCGGGGATCCCCGCCGTGTCCTACGGTCCCGGTGAGCTGGAGGTCTCCCACGGCCCGGAGGAGAGCGTGTCCGTGGACCGGTTGGTCGAGTGCGCCAAGATCTACGCGCTGACGGCACTCCAACTGGCAGGGCACTGACAGCGGCGATCCCCGCCGAGGCGTCCGACGGACACTCGGTTCGGGCCGGATCGGACGGGTGCGTCGGTCTGTGATCCCTCGCTCCCAGGAACCGGCTAGGGGGAGGGTGTGACCTTTCACCCCCCGGATCCCACGGGAGCCTGCCATGTCTCGCCTACGCTACTTCACCCTGCTCCTCGCCGCCCTCCTGCCCCTTCTGGCGGGTAACGTTGCGGCGCAGACGATCCGCTCCGTCTCGAAGCAGACCCTCGAGATCGTGCCCGGCACTCGGGACCTCATGTTCCGCGTCGATGGCGCGGGATTGGCGGACGTCACGGAGGTGAAATTCCTCAAGAACGGTCGCGAGGTGCGTGGCATCACGTCCACCGTGCGCGCCACGAGTGGCTACGTCACGCTCACCATCGCAGCGGACGACGCCCTGAGCCCCCTCGACGGGATCGACATCGAGTTGCGGGGCTCCCGCCTGAAGGAGCCGATCCGCGTGCCGGCCAAGGCACTGGTAGCCAGCCGCAACCAGGGCTCACCCGCAACCCTCCCGCCGGCCTCGGATGCCTCGGTTCAGGTGGCCACCATCGAGGTCGATGCCAACGACGTCTACGTGGGGGGCACCGTCCCGGGTCGGGTCCGGCTGACCACGCTCTCCTCACAACCGGTGGAGGTCGAGGTGGTGAGCGAGCGGCCCCAGTCGCTCGAGGCACCCGGCGTGGTGGTGGTGCCTGCCGGCCAGATCCAGGCGGCGTTCGAGCTGAAGGGCGTGAGCGAGTACATCTACCTGGGTGACCCCTGGACCATCGAAGTCCAGGCCCGCAAGGTGCCGTACACGAGCGGCCCGACCCGGAACGTGCGTGTGCTGAACGCACCATCGCCGGACCTGGCCCTCTTCCCGAACGTGGGGACCGGTGATTGGGACTTCGGCAACAACTCCTATGCGGGTCCGCCTCCGGCAACGCCGGCCACGTCGGGCGAGACGCGGTCCGTGCGGATCCGTCTGGCCCATGAGCCCATCAAGGGCGGCACGCTCCAGCTGGGCGTTTCGGGACCGGCCAGCGTCCAGACGTCCGTCTCCATCACCCCAGGCACGAGCCGCATGCTCAACGTCCCGGTGAACTTCGGAACGGTGACCTCGCCGCAGCAGGTAACGGTCACGGTGACCGGGTACGGCGTCTCGAGGTCGGCGGGGGTCATGGTCTATCCCGATGCAGTCGTAGTCACCGATGTCTCCCCGGAAGGGGGCTCCGGGTCCTACGCATCGGTGGTCGGCGGCGACGCGCTTCGCCTCGACGTGACGCTCTCCCAGCCGGCGCCGGCCGGAGGCTACGTGGTTCTGGTCCAGGCCAGCGATCCTGGGGCCGTGGCGGTGAACTCGTTGACGATCCCCCCGGGAAGCACCACGGGCCTGCTCATCGTGGGGATCCAGGCCACCAGCACCCAAAAGACGCTGACCCTGAGCGTGGGTGACGTGGCGCCCCAGACGTTTACGGTCAACGTGCTCCCCAACCAGTAGGAACGCGGACAGGAGGGCTCCGGGGCGGCGGCCTTTCTGGTCGGCCGCCCCGGAGCGTCCCCCCGACGACGAGCCAGCGATCGGGACCGAGCGCGGCCTGGCCCCCTCCCATACCCACGGGATTTCGTCTGAAACCCCCTCGCCGGAACCACCGTAGGTCCGGGTGTCGACCCGCCTCACCGTTCCCGCGAAGGTATGCCGCGACACCACGCTCGCTTATGGCTCCTCTGGGGCCTCTGCTCGTTGGCGACTCCCCTGTATGCCCAGGATGCGCACCGCATCTGGGGGCGCGTGCACACCAAGGACGGCGAGGTGCACGAAGGATTCATCCGCTGGGACCGGAACGAGGCGAGCTGGGTCGACCAGCTGGACGGCACCAAAGGCGTGCCGCAGGAGCACTACGACACCTGGCTGGCGCTGCACGGGGACACCGATCGACCCACGCGCACCATCCAGCTTCGAGGCTACCGGGTCAGTTGGGACGAGGAGGATCCGGACTTTCCGCTGAACGTGACCTCGGGCCTTCGCTTCGGGCAGATCGCCGAGATCGTCGCTGCGGACGAAGACAGCGTGGATGTGGTGCTCAGATCCGGAGCGCGCATCGGGCTCTCCGGCGGCTCCACCGACTTCGGTCCCAGCATGCGAGAGCTCCTCGTCGAGTCCTCGGGTCGCAGCACCGAGCTGGAATGGGAGCAGATCGAGCGGGTGGAGTTCAGCGCCGCACCTGCGGGCGAGCGGCCCCCGGCCTCCCGGTTGTACGGGACCGTGGAGGACGACCGTGGCCGCTCCTTCACCGGGTTCATCTCCTGGGACCTCGACGAGGTCATGACCACCGACATCCTGGACGGGCGGGACGAGGGTGGGGACGACCGCGACATCCCCATGGGAGACATCCGGAGCATCGAGGGGCATCGGCGTAGCTCCACCGTCACACTCGCCTCGGGTCGGACCCTGGAGCTTTCCGGCTCCAACGATGTCGGGCGGGGGCATCGCGGCGTGCAGATCTCGGATCCCGGGTTGGGCATGGTCGAGGTGGAGTGGGATGAGTTCGCGCGCATCGAGTTCTCTGCGGCTCCGGCGGAGCCGGGGTACGACGCCTTCGACGGGGGCCACCGCCTGGTCGGCACCGTCACGACGCAGGCGGGTGAAGAGGTGAGCGGGCTCATCCGCTGGGACATGGACGAAGAGTCCTCGTGGGAGCTACTGAACGGCGTATCGGAAAAGGTCTCGTTCGACATCGAGTTCGGTCAGATCGCACGCATCGAGCGCGGTGAAGTGTTCGGTGCACGGGTGACGCTGCTCGACGGGCGCACGTTCGAGCTCGATGACTCCAATGACGTGGACTGGGACAACAAGGGCATCCTGGTGACCGCCGAGGACGCGGAGGGCGGGGAAGCGGGAGCACCCGCTCAGCGGTATGTGTCCTGGGAGGAGTTCAAGGAGGTACGCTTCCAGCAGCACGGGTCAGGGCGGGCGGAGACGGGGGGGCGATGAACGGAAGCTCGCGGGCGCTGCGTCCGACCCGGATGAAGGCCAGGGGGTGGCAGGTCCTCCGCTTGGCGGCACCTCTTGCGGTGGCGGCCTCACCCTTCGCCCCACCCGGTCTGGACGCGCAGGATCCCTACCGGCCCGACGCCTTCGTGGATCCGACGGCCCGTTTGCTCTACACGGCCGCCGCCGAGAACTGGGGCGCTCTGGACGAGTCCATCCTCCGCTACACGGCGCGCATCGATCAGCGCATCGCGGCCGCGATCCGCACGCCGCTCAAGGACCGCGTGCTCTATCGCAACGAGACCGCGGTACGTGCGTTCTGGGATCAGGACTACGACGCCGTCGTGCAGGTGCTGGGCACGCGCTCCCAGTACCCGGGTCGCTCGATCGCCGTGCGGGAAGGGGACCTCGATTGGCTGGAGGACCTGCCGTTCGACAAGCCGTTCGAACCCGGGGGAGACCGGCTCTTCTTCGGACTGAACGACAGCGACGAGCCCAACTACCAACCCGACGACGAAGATTTCTGGTTCGCCCATCCGTTGGCGAGCGGCGCAGACTCGCTCTACCGGTTCCAGAGCGGTGACACGCTCACCTTGAGCCTGCCCGGCGGGAGACAGCTGCGCACGGTGCAGCTGGACGTGATTCCGCGCCGCGCGGACGTCCATCGCATCACTGGAAGTCTGTGGATCGAACCCGAGTCGGGCGCGCTCGTGCGGGCGGTGTTCCGCCTGAGCCAGCAGTTCGACGCGATGCGCGACGTTCCCGAGCTGCAGGAAGAAGAAGAGGCCGGTGAGTTCAAGTACGTGCCCGGGCTGTTCAAGCCCTGGACGTTCGATCTCACGATGATTGCGGTGGACTACGCGCTGTGGGACTTCCGCACCTGGTTGCCCCGCAGCATGCGCCTTGAAGGGGAGGCAGCCGCGGGGATCCTCAAGTTTCCGGTGTCCATGGACGTGGCCTACCAGATCGAGTCGGTCACGATGGCGGAGAACGGAGTCGAGGAGACTGTAGACCTCTCGGTGGGCTCGGATCCGAGCGGAGCAGTCAGGGACGTGCACTTCAAGACACGCGCCGAGGCCATGGCGTTCATCGCTCAGCTCCTCTCCGACGGCGAGCCGGTGGCGTACGAGCAGATGTCACGCCAGGAACCTGGGGCCCGCGGGCGAGAGTCGCTGCTGCTGGTGCCGGAGGAACGGAGCCAGGTCGCCGAAAGCCCCTATCTTCCCCCGCCCATCTGGGAGGAGGCGGAAGGGTTTCCCTCCGATGAGGACCTCGAGGAGTTCGTTCGGACGCTTGCCGATCTGCCCGCCCCCCGCGTGGAGGGGATCCCCTGGTCGGCGAACTGGGGATGGGCGCGACCGGACCTGATCCGCTACAACCGGATCGAAGGTCCTGCCATCGGCGGGCGCCTGGAAGCGGCCATTGGCGGCCCCTACACGCTGGGCGCGTCCGGATTCTTCGGATTCGCCAACCTCGATCCGTCGCTGCGACTCGATCTGGAGCGATCGACCGTGCTTCGCACCCTGACCTTGGGTGCGTATCGCGAGCTGCAGGCCACCGACCCGCGCGGTGGTTACCTGGGGTTCGGGAACTCGGTCGACGCGTTCTTCTTCGGACGGGACAACGGGGAGTACTACCGGGCCACGGGCGCGGATCTCACCTGGGCGCCGCCGGTGGGCGCGCGTGAATCCTTCGAGTTCCGCGCCTACGCCGAGCGCCAGGACGCTGTGGAGACCGAGGCGGGATTCGCCCTCTTCCATGCCTTCGACGGCGGTTGGGACTTCCGTCCCAATGTCGCCTCCACCGATCTGGAGGAGGTGGGCGGCGAGCTGCGGATGTCTCCCTGGTGGGGAGGCGACCCGATGGGCGCGCAGGTGGGGCTCGATCTCTACGGTCAGGGAGCCCGCTGGCGCACCATTCGCGCTGACACCACCAGCGACTACGCGCGCGCCAGCGCGGTGCTTCGGATCGCCGTGCCGTTGGTGGGAGGGGCATGGCGGGTGGGAATGGAGGCGGGTGCCGGCACGAGCTGGGGCGCGCCGCCTCCGCAGCGTGCCTGGTTCCTGGGCTCGGCCAGCACCCTGCGCGGCTACCCGCCCTCCGTGGTGAGCGGCCCGTCCTTCACGCGGGGACGACTCGAGTTGGCCCGTGTCTTCGACGGCATCGGTAGCGTGAGTACCTTCGGCGACGTCGGCTGGGCCGGCCAGCGCGACGCGTTCTCCGGCGATGATCTGCTCTACGGCGTGGGGGTCGGCGGTAGCCTGCTCGATGGGCTCTTCCGCATGGACCTGTCCCGGGGGCTCAACGGATCCCTGCGGCAGTGGCGGTTGGACCTCTATCTGGACGCGATTCTCTAGCAGGTCGTCCTTCCGCCACGGGGCTTTCGTTGCGGCCCCCGGATTCCGAACCCGCCCGGCGTTGCCCGTGGTGCGAGAGGGTCCGATACTCCCGATCGGCCCACCCTGAACCCGCCTGAGGTATGAAGCGGATCGCACTCGCGTTCGCCCTCCTGCTCGCCGCCTGCAGCGGCACCCGCACCTCGTCGGACGAGGTGATCATCGGTCTCATCACCAAGACCGACACCAATCCCTTCTTCGTGAAGATGAAGGAAGGTGCCGAGGCCGAAGCGGCGCGGGGTGGCGCACGCCTGATCGCGGCCGCCGGCCGGGCGGACTCGGACAACGCCAGCCAGGTCACGGCCATCGAGAACATGGTGGCCGCGGGGGTGCGGGCGATCCTCATCACGCCCAGTGACGCCAAGGCCATCGTTCCAGCCGTCCGACGGGCGCAGGCCCAGGGAGTGCTGGTCCTGGCGCTCGACAGCCCGACCGATCCCATCGATGCGGCGGACGCCCTATTCGCGACGGACAACTATGAAGCCGGGATCCTGATCGGTCGCTACGCGAAGGCGGCGCTGGGAGATCGCCCACCTCGGGTGGTCACGCTCGATCTGTTCGCCGGCCACCCCGTCGGAGCGCAGCGTCACAACGGGTTCATGCGAGGGCTGGGACTCCCGGCCCCCGACCGCTCCAGCAACGAGCTGGGTGCCGATCCGGCCATCGTGTGCCAGGCCGACAGCTACGGCGACCAGGCGCGCGGCCAAACCGGGATGGAGAACTGCCTGCAGAAGAGCCCGGAGGTGAACCTGGTCTACACGATCAACGAGCCCACGGCCGCGGGCGCGTACACGGCCCTGCGCAACGCGGGCCGCGCCGAGGATGTCCTCATCGTGTCGGTCGATGGCGGCTGCGAGGGCGTGCGCAACGTTGAGCGGGGCGTGATCGCGGCGACGGCCCAGCAGTATCCCTTGAAGATGGCGGCGCTCGGGGTGGCAGCCGCGTTGGAGTACGTGGCCACCGGCGTGAAGCCGTCGGGCTATACCGACACGGGGGTCGCGTTGATCACCGCCACCCCTGCCGAGGGCGTCGAGAGCGAGCGCGTCGAGGTCGGGCTGGAGTCGTGTTGGGGTCAGTAGGAAGCTGGCTGTGAAGCGTCGGCTGCCTCCGCTGGGCACGTTGGGTCCTTTCCTGGCCCTCGTGCTCGCCTGTGCCTTCTTCGCAACGCAGAGCGCGCGATTCCTGACCGGCGCCAACCTTTCCCTGATCCTGCAGCAGGTCATGGTCGTCGGTGTGATCGCGATCGGCCAGACGCTGGTCATCCTCACGGCCGGTATCGACTTGTCCTGCGGGATGGTCATGGCGCTGGGTGGCGTGGTGATGACCAAGCTCGCGGTGGACGGGGGCGTGAGCCCTGCCCTTGCGATCGCTGCCGGTATCGGCGTGACCACCTTGTTCGGCGTGGTCAACGGCCTTCTGGTCACGAAGGTGCGCTTGCCTCCGTTCATCGTGACGCTGGGCACCCTGAACATCGCGTTCGCGATCACCCAGCTCTACTCGCGGGCCCAGACGGTGACCGGGCTTCCTCCCTCGATGACGGCGCTCGGGAACACCTTCGCCGTGGGAGCCACCCAGATCGGCTGGGGCGCCATAGTGATGGTGGCGCTGTACCTGCTGACCTGGTTCGTTCTGCGGGAAACGGCGGGTGGACGCCACGTCTACGCGGTTGGCAACAGCCCTGAAGCCACTCGCCTGGTCGGCATCTCGACCCACCGGGTGCTGCTGGCCGTCTACGTGAGCGCGGGAGTGCTCTACGGCGTCGCCTCACTGCTGTCGGTCGCGCGCACGGGAGTGGGCGATCCCAACGCTGGACAGACGGAGAACCTCGACGCGATCACGGCGGTGGTCCTGGGCGGAACCAGCCTCTTCGGCGGGCGGGGGGTGGTCCTGGGATCATTGGTGGGCGCCCTGATCGTGGGCGTGTTCCGCAACGGCCTCACGCTCATGGGAGTCTCGTCCGTGTACCAGGTGCTGGTCACGGGCATCCTGGTCATTCTGGCCGTCACGGCAGACCAGATGTCGCGCCGCGAGGTGCGCTGACATGGCCATGTCCGGTGTCGTGATGGAAGCCAGAAACCTCGTGAAGCGCTACGGCCACGTCACTGCTCTGGACGGCTCGGACTTCGAGCTGCGTGCCGGCGAGATCCTGGCGGTGATCGGGGACAACGGCGCGGGCAAGTCAACGCTCATCAAGTGTCTCTCCGGCGCGACCCGGGCCGACTCCGGCGAGATCTTCCTGGACGGCATGGCCGTGGAATTCCGGACACCGCTGGATGCGCGGCGTGCGGGGATCGAGACGGTCTACCAGGAGCTCGCCGTGGCTCCGGCGATGACCATCGCCGAGAACCTGTTCCTGGGTCGGGAGCTCCGACGGGGCGGACTGGCCGGGCGCGTGCTGCGCATGTTGGACAAGCCCGAGATGCGCCGGCAGAGCGTCGAGCACCTGACGCGCCTGGAGGTGGGCGTGCAGTCCATGACCCAGGCGGTCGAGACACTCTCGGGTGGCCAGCGTCAGAGTGTGGCCGTGGCGCGAGCGGCCGCCTTCGCGCAGCACGTGGTCATCATGGACGAGCCCACGGCGGCGCTCGGTGTGAAGGAAAGCAACATGGTATTGGATCTGATCCGCCGGGTGCGCGACCGGGGATTGGCGGTCGTGCTGATCAGCCATAACATGCCTCACGTGTTCGAGCTGGCTGACCGCATCCATGTGGCGCGTCTGGGACGCCGTGCGGCGGTGTTGGATCCGCGAGCCGTCACCATGAACGACGCGGTGGCGGTGATGACGGGTGCCGTCCCGCCCGATCAGGTCCCTGCGTCCTGGCGGACGAGCTGAGCGGTCCGCTCCGGGGAATGGCGCATCCCCCGGTGACCCACTCCCGCCCCGTCAGGGACCGGCGTGCCGCGCCATGCGGCCCAGCAGGTGACGTCGCACGTCCGGCCACTCGGCTGCGAGCACGCTGTACATGACGGAATCGCGCACCGTGCCGTCCGCTCGAGCCTGGTGGTGACGGAGGACGCCATCCTGTTTGGCGCCCAGCGCTGCGATGGCCCGCTGCGAGGTGAAGTTGAAGTTGTCCGTCCGAAAACCCACGACCGCGCAGCCCAGGTCGTCGAAGGCGTGCTGCAGGAGGAGGAACTTGCACGCCGTGTTGACATGGCTGCGTTGCCAGCCTGCCGCGTACCAGGTGTAGCCGATCTCCACGCGGTCGATGGTGGCGACGATGTCATGGTAGCGCGTGCTGCCCACGATGCGGCCGCTGGACATCTCCCGTACCGCCCAGGGCAGCATGTGCCCCGCACTCATTCCCTCCAACGCGCGAGCGATGTAGGCCTCAGCCTCACTGGGCTTGGGGACGGAGGTGTACCACAGCTCCCACAGCGCTCCATCGCGTGCCGCCTCGGCGAGATCGGCAGCATGCCCCGCCTCCAGGGGTTCGAGGCGAACGCCGTGTCCTTCGAGCAGCACGGGTGCAGGCTGGATCATCAAGCGGGTTCCTCCGCGCCTCCGTAGACGAAGCGCTCGATCTCACCGTGGATGCGCTCCTGCGTCTCCGCCGAAGGCGGGGGCGTGATGCGCGACACGCTCCAGGTGGTGATGAAGTTGGCGAGCAGTGACCAGATCGCGGCGTGCATCCCGAGAGGATGGGGGTGTACCACCAGCGTCCAATAGAGCACGCCCAGACCCACCCCGATGCCGCTGAGCACTCCCGCGCGCGTGAAGGGCCGCCGGCCGGGGAGCGTGACTCCCAATATGGCCGGCATGAGCTGCAGTGCCCCCGACCCCGAGAGGGTCACCAGGGTGACGAGGAAGGCGAACGTCTTGACCGACAGTAGGTAGCCGATCACGAGCAAGGCCAGCACGATGGCGCGCCCCACCCAGATGTAGTGGCCCGGACTGCGATCCGGTGCGACGTAGCGCTGGTATACGTCGCGGGTCAGCACGGTCATGTTCGAATGCAGGATCGAATCCAGCGTCGACATGGCGGCGGCGGTGGCCCCGGCCAGGATCAAGCCGGTGAGCCAGGCGGGCGCGAACTGGAAGAGCAGCTCCGGAAAGACCCGATCGGCGATCTCGAGGTTCGGAAGCACCAGGGCCCCGCCCAGCCCCACCAGCGCGGTGGGGATGTACAGCGTCATCAGATAGATGGGCGTGGTGGCACCCAGGAACTTGATCGTGCGCGCCGAGGCGGCCGTGTAGTAGCGGATGAAGATGTGCGGCTGGAAGACGATCCCGAACGAAAGCGAGATGGTCATGCCGAACCACATGCCCGGCGAGAAGAAGCCGCGCGGTCCCGGAAGCGAGAGCAGGTCGGGCCGCTCGGCCGCCACGCGGCGCCACAGCTCCAGCGGCCCACCGAACAGCTCGTAGGCCAGCACCATCGCGCCGATCCACACGGCGGCATACATCCAGATGCCCTGCAACACATCCGTCCAGTAGACGGCCCGCAGCCCACCGGCCATCAGGTAGCCGGCCGCCACCACGAGCAGGATGAAGGTGCCCAGCTCGAAGCTGATGCGGTCGCCGGACGCGACCTGGATGATGTAGCCGAGCCCCTGTGCCTGCACCTGGATGTAGAGGATGGTGAACAGGACGCTCACGATGGCGACGACCACGCGTACGGCTTCGCTCTCGTAGAAGTCGGCCAGCATGTCCGCCGGGGTCACGTAGCCGAACCTCTTCCCCAGCGCCCAGATGCGTGTACCGAGCACATAGGTGATGGCGCCGACCAGCACGGTCCAGGTGCCGGCTTCCCAGAACCCGATGCCGTGCGTGTAGAAGAAGCCGCCCGAGCCCAGGAACGCGAAGGCGGAGTGGTAGGTGGCGCACACGGTGAGGTACAGCACCACGAACCCGGCCTTGCGACCGTACAGCAGGAAGTCCTCCAGGTCGACCGTCATGCGACGGTTGGCCATGATGCCGAGAATGATGCTGAACAGCAGATAGACGAAGATCAGCGAGGTCGCGACCACCCAGGGCTGCATCGGCTACAACCCCCGGCGCAGGGCCCAGAGGAGCACCGCGATCATGGCTACGTAGATGAACAGCAGATAGGCGTAGAGGAACGGCATCCCCAGCACCCAGGGCTCGATGCGGTTGGCCCAGTCGTGCACGACCGGAGGCTGGGCCAGGGCACTGAGCAGCAGGAACAGCACGGTGGCCACCCACCCCGCACGGGTGCGGGGCAGGTAGTGCGGTCGAGGGACGGGGCCCTTGGGGGAGGGGCTGGCCACTACGTGGTTGCCCGTCGCGACCGGCCGAACCAGCCCAGGATGTTCTCCATCTTGGCCATCCAGTGACTGGGACGGCGCCGGATGCCGTGGGGCTCGCCGGGCACCCGGACCAGCACGGACTCGACGCCCAGAATCTGCAGCGCCTGGAAATATTGCTCGGACTCGGACATCGGGGTGCGGTAGTCTTCTTCGCCGGTCATCACCATGGTGGGCGTCTTCACGTTCTTGACCACCGAAAGCAGACTGCGGCTCTCATAGTGTTCAGGGTAGTCCCAGGGCGCACCGGGGAACCAGTAGTTCATGACCCGGGAGCCGATGTCCGCCGTCAGCACGAAGCTGTACCAGTTGATGACCGGATAGACCGTGACCGCCGAGCGGAATCGGTCGGTCCGTCCGATCATCCAGGAGGTGAGCACGCCGCCACCGCTTCCCCCAGTGACGAACACCTGGTTGGGATCGACGTATCCCCTCGCGATCACCGCGTCGACACCGGAGTTCAGGTCGAAGAAGTCGTCTCCGGGGTAGGCGTGGTGGATCAGGTTGCCGAACTCGCCGCCGTAGCTGGTCGACCCGCGTGGATTCGTGTACAGCACCACGTAGCCGCGCGCCGCCATCATCTGCTTCTCGAAATCGAAGCGATCCCCGTAGTTGGCGAAGGGGCCCCCGTGGATCTCGAGGATGAGCGGATATGTGCGCTGCGCGTCGAACTCCGGAGGCTTGACGATCCAGCCCTGGATCCGGCGGCCGTCGTGCGAGGATTCGTACCAGATCTCTTCGACCGCGCCGAGCGTGCGTGCGGCCAACACATCGGCGTTCACCGCCGTGAGGAGCGTGGCCTCACGGCCGGCATTGGCCACGTAGGCGATGTCGCCAGGGAGGTCCGGACGGCTGTAGGTGAACGCCACCGCGCCGGTGGGGCCGATGTCGTAGCTCGCCCCCGAGTAGGCGCTGCCGCCCCCGCCCAGGTTGGCCGCGACCGGTCGCAGCTGCCCATCCAGGGTGAACAAGCCGACCTTGGTGTTGCCCTGGTCGTCGTACTGCACGTAGACGCCCCGGCCGTCGGGCGCCCACTGCGGATCGGAGACGCTGCGGTCGAGCGAGCCCGAGAGCAGCCGGGCGTCGCTGCCGTCGCGGTTCATCACGTAGAGCTGCGTGACCTGATAGCCCTGGTGTTCGTCGTCGAAGCCGAGGTAGGCGATGCGGCGCCCGTCCGGGGAGATGGCCGGGGCGACGTCCGGCCCGTACCGGTTTGTCAGCGCGCGGACCGCGCCGTCCGACACCCGGAACTCGAAGACGTCCGTGTCGACCTGTTCGTCCCGCCAGTCGGGGCGGCGGTTCGCCGACATCAAGAGGTACTGGCCATCCGGGGTCCACATGGCGGCGCTGGAGCGGAACACGCCTCCGTGCTGGAAGTCGCCGCTCGAGATCTGGCGCGGTGTGCCGCCTTCGGCTGGCACCACGAACAGTTGCACGTACCCGGGCGTGAGGTATCCGGGGCCGTTGAACCGGTAGATCAGATCGTCGTTGGTGGTGGCGGGCGCGGCCCAGGTGGCGCCTTCGGGGGGCGCGGGAAGCTGAGCCACGTGTGTCGACTCCCGCGGCACCAGCGACGTGAAGGAGATCTGCCTGCCGTCCGGAGACCAGGCGATGCCCTCGGGGCCGTGCTGCAGGTTGGTCACGCGCACCATCTGCCCGGAGTCCATGAACCGCACCCAGATCTGGGCCGAGCCCTCCCGGTCGGAGATGAACGCGATCCTGGAGCCGTCCGGTGACCAGCGCGGTGAGGCATCGCCTACGTCGCCCGTGGTGAGAGGCCGATTGCCCCGTCCGTCAGCGCCCACGATCCAGAGGTTCGTGTAGTTGCGGTCCGTCATGATGTCCGAGAACTGTCGGACGTAGACGATCTGAGCGCCGTCCGGCGAGATCTGCGGATCCTGTACGTACTCGAACTCGAACACGTCCAGGGGCTGGAGCACCTGCTGCGCATGCAGCGAGGCGGGGCGCAGGGCGGCGGGGCCCAGAGGGAGCAGTGACCAATAGAGGGCGAGGGCGGCGGGTGCGCGTCGCATGGTGGTCTCCGACGTCAGGGTCGAACCAGGAGGGGCAGGTGCTGCCGGCTCCAGCGCTCAAGGGTTAGGTCCCCTCTCGCGAGCGCGCCAGTTGCGGTCTCGGCGCCGCCCGGCACGTCCGTTGCGAGGGCAGCCCCCCCATGAGCCACGATCCCGCCTCTTCTCCGCCGGGCGCCGGCCCACACGACGCAGCCGGGGACCTCACCACCATCGCGCGAATCGGCCTCCTGGGCCTGCTGGGGCTCTACCAGCTGCGCTGGATGGGTGGAGGCGGCCCACTATCCTCCATCGACCTGGCGATCCATGAGGCGGGGCACCTCGTCTTCATGCCCTTCGGCGACGTCGTGGGCGCCCTGGGCGGCACGCTGCTCCAACTCATCGTGCCGGCGGCGTTCGTCGCCTACTTCCTCCGACGGGGAGATCACTACGCCGCGGCGATTCCCTTCTGGTGGGTGGGCGAGAACCTCTGGCACATCGCACCCTATGTCGCGGACGCGCGTGCGCAGGTGCTGCCGCTGGTCGGAGGGGGCGAACACGACTGGGCCTTCCTGCTGGCCACCTGGCGGCTGCTTCCGCACGATCAGGAGATCGCTGCGGGGATCCGCCTGGCGGGCTCCGTGATCGCCGTGGCCGCCGTGATCCTGGGACTGAAGCACGCCCGCGGCGCAGCGGTCCCGGAGGACCGGACTAGCGACGCAGCCCGACCATCAGCCCGAACGAGCTTCGCACGTCGCGCTCCGCGGAGTCGATGATCGAGCCCGCAATGCCCGTGAGATAGTACCGGGCGAGCACCGCCACGCTGGTGCTCTCGGTGAGTCGCACGTCGAAGGTGAAGCCCGGCGAGACGAGCGATTGCCACTCGGCGGAGCTGGCGAAGGTGGGATCGGTCTCGGAGACGTCATCGCGGACGCGCGCGCCCACGCCGATGTAGAGTCCCACGTTGGTGCGGTCACGACCGGGACGGCCCCGACTCGCCAAACCGACGAGCACGTTCCCGTAGTGTGAATGGTAGTCGTCACCCAGGACCGAGTAGTCCGTGCGCGCGTAGCCCACCTCGGCCCGGATGGGGGCTTGTCCGCTGCCGAAATCGACGGCCAGCACGCCCCCGCTTCCCCAGCGCGTGGGTGCCACCCCCGGTTGGGACTGTGCAAAGAGACCCGCCGCGACTGTGAAGTCCTGTGCGGCGAGAGGAGAAGCCGCGACGAGAGCCGCGAGCCAGGCCGCGGTGGTCCAGCAGCTGCGCTGCATCGAGTGCTCCGCTCCGAGTGGGGCCCACGGGGCCAGGGGGGCTCCGGTGGGACGAGGGGCTGCTACCCCCGAGGGACCCGGAACGGTCGCGCGTGGTGCGTGGGGTCAGGTCAGGCGCGCGGGCTGTCCCTGCGGGCGCCGATGCGCTAGCGCATCGACACGCCGAAGCCGACTTCCAGGTATCGATGCTCGGCATCCCGCTGCAGGACGCCATGCAGGGTGGTGAGGTCGTAGGTCCCGCTGTTCAGGTTGGCGAAGAGCGCCAGCGAGACGAGGCTGTGCACAGGCAGGGTCAGGCCTCCGCCGACTGTGTACCCGATGCCCTTGCCGGAGGCGGTGATCACCGTGGCTTCCTGCCCGACCGCGTTGTCCTCCATGCCCTGGCTGCCGAGAGCCACCCCGGCGCCGCCGCGCACGAACACGTGCCAGGTCTGCCAGGACAGAGCTACCGAGAGGTTGGCCAGGCGGTTGACCAGGGGCGTGGCGGCCGGTTCAGCGTCTGCTTCCCCCTGGACGATGGGGCCAGGGTGAGAGCGCTGCCACACGCTGGCATCGAGTCCCACGCCGAACCCATTGCCGACGTACTTCCCGAGGCTCAGGTGGGCCGTGAAGCTGTCGGTGTTGTCTGGACTGGTGCAGAACGCACACGGATCGCTGCGCTGTCCATAGCCCAACCCCAGCGTCACGAAGAACGGGAGCTTGGGCGTGGGAGCCGGAGCCGACACGCTGTCTGCCGCCTCCTGAGCGGAGAGCCGGGGGGCGGCCGGGCCGCCGAGGGCCGAGAGTCCGACCGCGGTGATGACGGCCGGAAGGGCGGATGTCTTCATGACGAGTCTCTGACGGCGAGCGGACACCTCGGGAGGGCCTCCCTCCACGCTTCGAGGATCGGACGGCCCACGCGGATGCTTGAGGCGGGTGGGGGAAGGAGTCCTGGCGCCTGGACGGACAGGCCGTTGGCGTCGCAATCTCTGCGCGAGGAGCAGGCTACCGAGAGCGAGGTGGGATGGGGGAACGACGCTACAGCGAAACGGAGGTGGCGCGGATCCTCGAGGAGGCCGTTCGACCCTCTCCGGGGACCGACCTCGCCCGCCGCGACGCGGGGCTCGACCTCAGTCTCAACGAGCTCAAGGTGATCGGACGTGAGGTCGGGATCGATCCGGTGCGTATCGAGGCGGCGGCGAGAGGTCTCGACCGGGCGGACATGCAGGTGCGCCGGATCCTCGGCATACCGCTCGTGGCGCAGCAGGAGCGATGGGTCGACGCACCCCTCGATCCGGATCACCTGCCCGATCTCGTGGCTCTTATCCGGCGGATCGCCGGCATCCAGGGCACCGTGAGTGAGGTATTGGGTGGGGTGGAGTGGCGGGGGAAGAGCGCGGTGGGGCCGGTTCATGTGACGATCCGCCCGGACGCAGGGGGAACACGGCTGCACCTCATGGGGAGCTTCCGCGAAGCGGTGTTGGGCGGCTTCCTCGGCACGGGTCCGCTGGGCGGGATCTTCGCCGGTGTGGGCGCGTCTACGTTGGGGTGGGCAGCGCTCACCTTTCCGCCGGCCGTTGCTGCGGGTGTCGCTGCCGCGGCGCTTCCCTGGGCCCTGAGCGCCCGTGCCAAGGTGCGGCTGCTGCGAAACGTGGCGGATCGGCTCGAGCACGAGTTGCTTGCGCGTGCGGAGCGCGGCGCGCTGGACAGGCGCGCAGACGAGCCCTGAGCGGTTGCCGTCCTCCCGCGCGCCCGCCCATCTTGCGAGTCCCCTGTTTCCCCAGGAGTTCGTCCGGTGTCCCTTGCGCGCGCCATCCCCCACCTCCTGATCACGACTGCGGTACTGGGGTGTTCCGGCGCGGAGAGCGATGACTCCGAAGGCCCCTTCTACGTGGGCCAGACCCTCGAAGTCGTTGTTCCTTACGGCCCCGGCGGAGGGACCGATACGTGGACACGCATGATCGCTCCCTACCTGCAGGCGGGGTTGGGGGAGGGTGCGGGTGTGGCGGTCATCAACGAGCCGGGCGCGTCGGGCGTGGCTGGCGCCAATGCGTATGTGCTACGGCGGCGTCCGGACGGGTTGGCGGCGTTGGCCAGCAGCAACTCGACGTTCCTGTCGGCGCTCCTGGAAGAGCCCATGGTCCGCTACGACTTCCGTGAACTGTCGCCCATCGTGGCCTCGCCGGGTGGTGGCGTGGTGTTTCTCTCGCCCTCGTTCGGGGTGACGGACCCCGCCCAGCTGGGATCGCTGCGCGGCCAGCTGGTCTATGGGGGCATCGCCGCTTCAGGCTTCGATATCGTTCCGCTGCTCGCGTTCGAGCTGTTGGATCTCGATGTGAAGGCCATCCTGGGGTACGCCTCCAAGGGGGCGGCCCGCATCGCCTTCGAACAAGGCGAGACCAACATCGACTACCAGACCATGCCGGCGTATCTGAGCAACGTGGTTCCGTTGGTCGATCAGGGCCTGGCGGTTCCCATGTTCAGCTTCGGGCTCGTGGGCCCGGACGGCTCCGTCATCCGCGATCCGTCAGTTCCCGAGTTGCCCACCGTGCGGGAGGTGTTCCTGGCCATGCACGGCCAGGAACCATCCGGCCCGGTCTGGGACGCCTACCACGCCACCCTGGTTGCGGGCGTGAACATGGCCAAGGTGCTCTGGTTGCACGGGAACGCCCCGGAAGCTGCGGTGCGAGACCTCAGGGCCGCAGCGCGGAGCATGGTGGCCGACCCCGAGTTCGTGGCCAAAGCCCGAGTGGAGGTCGGCAACTACCCCTTCTTGATCGGAGAGGAGATCCGGGGGCTCGTCACGCGCGCGTCCCAATTGGATCCTGACACGCGGGCATGGCTGAAGAGCTACCTCAAGGAAAAGTTCGACATCGATCGGCTCGGGGGCTGATTCGCGACGCCGGCGTCAGGGACGGAGGCGGAACCGCTGGATCTTGCCCGTGGCGGTCTTGGGGAGGTCAGGGACGAAGTTGATCCAACGCGGGTACTTGTAGGGCGCGAGGGTGGACTTGCAGCGCTCACGCAGTTCTCCCGCCAGTCGCTCGAGCGGGATCTCGGCGCTCATGGTCACAACGAACGCCTCCGGCTTGACCAGGCCGTCCTGATCTTCCCGCCCCACCACCGCGGCTTCCAGCACATCGGGATGCTCGACGAGCGCGGCCTCGATCTCGAAGGGAGAGCACCAGATGCCGCCGACCTTCAACATGTCGTCGTTGCGGCCACAGTACATGAACCAGCCATCGGCGTCGCGGACGTAGGTATCGCCGGTGTCGATCCATCCGTCGCGGATGCATCGCTGGGTTCGCTCGGGATCGTTCCAATAACCGGGCGTCACCGATGCACCACGAATCCAGAGAGCGCCCGGCGTGCCCGGCGCGGCTTCGGTTCCGTCTGCGTCGAGGACCTTGGCATCGTAGCCCGGAACCACCCGACCGCTACTGCCGGGGCGATAGTCACTCGGCGTGTTGGAGATGAAGATGTGGAGGATTTCAGTCGATCCGATCCCATCGAGGATCACGCAGCCGGTCCGCTCCTTCCAGCGCCGCAGGATGTCGGCAGGCAACGCCTCGCCGGCGGAGACATAGGTCCGGACGGAGGACAGGTCGCGCTCGGGACCCAGGTCGCGCAACTGAGCGGCGTACAGTGTGGGGACACCGAAGAAGCAGGTGGGGCGGTAGCGCTCGATGAGGTCGGCGCTGAGCGCCGGTGTGGGTCGGTCGGAAGACAGCACCGCGGTGGCACCCACCCAGAGCGGGAACGTCATGGCGTTGCCGAGGCCATACGCGAAAAACAGCTTCGCCACCGAATAGCAGATGTCCGCTGCCCCGAGCCCCAGGACGCCAGTGGCATAGTGGACGCAGGTGACGGGGATGTCCTTGTGCGCATGCACCACTCCCTTGGGCCGACCGGTGGAGCCCGACGAGTAGAGCCAGAAGCAGGGGCTTTCAGCGTGTGCGGGTGCGGCCTCCAGGGCAGGCGTGGCACGGGCCATCGCCGCCGCGAAGCCGGTATCGCCTTCGTAGGGGAGCATCACCGGTGGCGGGGTGTCGACTTCCGGCAGCGCGGCCAGCAGCTCGTCCCGGAAGCGCTCCGAGTAGAGGACGCACGAGCACTGCGAATCCTCGATGATGAAGCGATAGTCTGCGGCGCGCAGCAGCGTGTTCAGTGGAACCGGGATGAAGCCTGCCTTGATCGCGCCCCAGAAGAGGTAGAAGAACTCGGGGCCATCCTGGAGCAACAGGAGGACGCGGGCGCCGGGCGATCCCCCAAGGGACTGTAGCGCTGTGCCGGCTTGATCGACCCGCTCAGCCAGCTCGGCATAGGTCACTTCACCGAAGTCCCCCACGATGGCGGCCTTGGCTCCGCGGCCCTCCTGAACGTGTCGGTCGATGAAGGGCACGGCCACGTTGAAGGGGTCCGCAAACGTGATCGTTGCAGTGGCGCTGGTGCGATCCACCGCGATGGAATGGGGCTCCATGGGCGTGTGCTCCTTCGGTGAAGCGGGGCAATGTCGGGGAAGGTCACGGGTTTCGCCACGTTCGCTCAGCTCCGGTAAGGCGAGCTCGGCACCCTCGTAGACCCTTGGGTCATTCTCGAGAGGTGGCGGATGCGTGCAGGAAAGCGGGGCACCCGGGTTGGCGGCGTCCACGCCGGGACCCGTTGGGCGGCAATCACCGGGCTGTTGCTGCTGGGCGGCGCGGCCTGTGGCGACGGCGTGGGTCCGTCGGCGCGCGACGGGTCCGGCGACCTGCTGATCCGCTACGTGCAGCGACTCCCGACCATTGACTACGTGGAGCGTAGCGCGGATCCGACTCGCGAGGGGTGGCCGGCGGAGGGCTCGACGGTCACCTGGCACGCCGTGCTGCTCAACACGTCGGCGACGTCACGCTCCGTGGGGGGACGTTGGACCGTCGACGGCGTGGCCGCGCCCTTCGCTGCCGTGGAGGTGCCTCCCGGGGGCGAGGCTGCGGTGGACCTGGACCTGCGCTGGTCGTTCCAGCGCCAGCGCATCGCCATCGACATCGAGCCCGTGGACGGCGCTGGGGAGTCCAACCCCTTCAACAACACGCGTACCTTCTACAGCGACGCTCTTTCGATCGGGTTCTGGATCGAGGAAGGGCTCTACAAGGACACCTTCCAGGGCGTCCGCATTCCGTTCGAGGACTGGGCGCACTTCGAGATCGAGCGCTGGAACACGATGCTCGAGGGCGCGGTGTTTCCAGAGACGCCGAATGGCGTTCTGGATCGCGTTCGGATCGACAAGATCGTTCTGGTTCCGGACCAGAGCCTGGAAGGCCCGACACGACCCGCACCGGACGACCGGTCCATCGATCTGCAGTGGGGGTTTCCGATCTACGATGCGCCCTACTACGCCGCTCTCCTGCGCACCGGGGCCAACGGAAGCCTGCTGCACGAGCTCGGCCATGCACGCTACCTCATCGATGTGTACGGCTTCGAGGTCGCCAACGGCATCCGCGGCGACACCATCGAAATCGAGGAGGGCGGCGTCCTGATCGCTGGATCCGACTACATGCCGAGCTTGGGGCCCGTGATCTTCGGTAGCCCTGCGGGGGTCCAGAACGGGATCCTCGTGCACCAGAGCTACAAGGGTCTCATGAACGCGCAGTACGATCGCATGGACCGGTACAGCGCCGCGGCTCTGAACCTCATCGCCGGCCATCGAGCCGTGGCGGGCAACGCCAACTCTCCGGACAACATCGGGGTATTCCTGCAGGATCTGCCCGAAGACAACGTGTTGCGCCTGACCGACCGAACCGGTCAGCCGCTGTCGGGTGCGGAGGTGTCCGTGTATCGGGCGGAGCCCAACATCCAGCGGTTCGCGAAGCGCTTCGACAACATTCCCGATCTGACCGCCGTCGCCGACGGAGAAGGCCGGGTCGCGATCGGTCGGAACCCGTTCGCGGACGGCCCCATCCTCCACGGATACGGTGCGAACGGCGTCGCGATCGTACGTGTTGCCCACGCCGGGTGTGTGGGCTTCACGTTCCTGGAGGTGCCGACCTTCAACCTGGCCTATTGGCGCGGAGAGACAGTGCGCGCGGAGTACGACACCGTAGTGGAGCTGGTCTGCGCGTAGGACACGTGCCGAAGCGCAGGAGGCCCTGGTCACCTCTCCTCAGTGGCGCCTGAGGACGAACGCCTTGTTCGCGATGAGCCACTCCTGCCCGACACGGTAGAGCACGTAGTGGTCGTGGTAGGTCCCGGTGGCGATGCGGATCTCCACATCCACCGTCGCGAGCTGATCGTCTACGATGTGGAGGTTGTGCATGTCCTCGAGCTCGTAGCGCTCCTGGGGACGACGATTGCGCAGGAGCTCCTCGAAGGTCATGGATTCCACCGTTGTGCCCGATGCCGTGTCCGACACCCACACGACGGTCCCCGCGGGCGCCATGAGGCCAGCCAGCCGTTGTGAATCACCCGCCTTCCAGGCGGCGACGAACTCCTCGACCACGGTACGCACGCTCGCCTCGGCGTCCTGGGCGCTGACCGGAGCGGCGACCAGCGCCCAGACCGCGATCGCCATCCATCCCCAGCCACGTGATTGTCTCATGACCTGCCTCCTCTGGCCTGGAGCTACGTGTGCCACGCCCGGCGGTTTACAGCCCGGCGCGCGCTCTGCGGATCCGGCGCTCTGCTCAGGCGCCCGGCCGAAGGAAGGCGGCTGGATCCACAACCTCGGACGCCTGCAGCCGCATCCGGTATTCGAAACGCTCGGCGCCCTGGGTGAAGACGGCAAACTGCGGTAGACGGACGTTGCCAACCAGCTGCCAGTCGGAGACCGTCACCGTGACGGGCCCCTGCCCGCGCAAGTGGTCCACGACCCGGTAGCCGAGCGGCAGCGTGTCACGAGCGGCGTAGTACAGCTCCACGGGGCCTCCGAGCGCGTCGAGGCCGTGCAGCCGCAGCGCCGGTTGCCCATCGAATTCCTCGAGGCCGGCGTGGTGGAGCGGTCCGACCCGGCTCTCGGGATCGAGCAGGTTCATGATCAGGTCGTGCCCGCGCACGTAGGAGATCAGCGTGTCGCCCAAGGGACCTGGAGGCTCGCCCGGTCGTGCCAGCAGCCAGGCGTCGTCCCGCGTAATGGCTGCCGAGAAACCGGGTGGGAAGTCGATCCGCAGCGATCGGTCCGCGGCGGACTGCACGGATACATCGAATTCGCCTCCCGGTCCCCGTGCCGAGGCGTCGAAGCGGACCATGCCGGGTAGCCGCGGCACGCCGTCGGCGCTCAGCCGGCGCAGGGCGCCGGCCACGACGGCGGCCGCCGCGGGACCCTCGAGGAACGTCGAGGTCACGGACGTCATCCGCCAGCGACCCGCGCTGTGTTCATAGGTGGCGGTCCACGCCGATTGGAAGCGCTCCCGCTCGCGTCCGCCCCCGAACGCGGGAGCCTCGCGATCCGAGATGACCACGCGCGTGACGTGAGCCAGGGACCCGTCTGCGGACAGCCGGATCACCGGGGGCTCTACATCCGACCACTCGCTGTAGCGGGCTCCGCTGAAATAGTCGCGAAACGACGCCTCGACCTCGTCCCGGGCCTGACGCCGGACGACCCCCGCGTCCACCGTGAGCAGCGTGTCTGCGATCGACTGGACGAGGAGGGACGCATCGGCTGTGAGGTGCGCGGCGCGCTCGTTGTCGAGCAGGGCGAGGAGAGACGCCCGATCGCCCTGATCCGTACAGGCGACGGCGAGGAGAAGAGCGGCCGGGGCGACGCGCAGGGGCGCCCCGCACCTCGAGACGATCGAGGACCTTCGCTGCCGCTGCATGCCGGAATACCTCATCGCGTGATTCGACGCGCGTGGGGCCCCTACCGTTGTCGGCCCTACAGCTCGCGCAGAGCGATCGCCGGGTCCGTGCGGGTCGCTCGTAGCGCTGGACCCATGCTGGACACCAGCGCCACGACCAGAAGCAGGGCCGCAACGGACCCAACCGTCAGGGGGTCCCGAGCCTCCACCCCGTAGACCAGGCTTTCCAGATAGCGCGCCAGCGAGATCGACAGCACGACCCCCAGCGTCACCCCCAGCGCGCCGATGCGTACGCCCTGCCGTAGAACCCCGGATAGAACACGGCGCGCGCTGGCCCCCAGCGCGATCCGCATTCCGAACTCTGGTGTACGTTGGAGCGTCACGAAGGTGACGACCCCGTACAGTCCCAAGGCGGCCACCGTGAGGGCCACCAGCGCGAACGCCGACCCCACGAGGGCGAGAAAGCGCGTGAGGGCCGTGGCCTGGCGGGCGTACGACTCCATTGGGCGCACGTCGGACACCGTGAGCTCGGGCCGAACGGCCTGGGCTTCGCGGAGAAGTTGCTCGCTCGACAGCGCCGGGACTCCGGCGGTTCGCACGAACCAGGTGAGTTCCCAGCGCGGGCTTTGGGCGTAGGGCCAGAAGACCTGACCCTCCGAGGGGCGAGAAGGGGAGCGGTCGCGCAGATCACGGATCACACCGACGACCACAGCCGGGGTGGGCTGAAAGCCCCCCTCCCGGTATCGCGAGGGCACGAGCGAGCGTCCCACCGCGTCACCGTCGGGAAAGGCGCGCGCCGCCATCGTCTCATCAATGACCACGACCGACTGCGCGCTCCCGTCGTCGTGCTCGTCCAGCAACCGTCCGGCGCGGAGCTCCGCCCCCAGCGCTGAAAGAAGTCCGGGCGTGACCGAGCGCAGATCGGCGAAGTAGCGGTTGGCTTCGGACTCGGCAGTCCCCTGCGGAGGGGCGGCGTCGGCCCAGTTCGCCCAGTCCGCGAAGGGCAGGTGCGAAGTCGCTCCGACCGTCTGCACGCCAGGGAGTGCCTGGAGGCGCCGGGTCAGTTCGTCGACCACCAGAAGCCGCTCGTCTTCGCCGAAGGCGGAGAGCGCGGTCTTGAAGGTGATCGCTCTTCGCGGATCGAACCCCACGCTTTCTCGTCCGAGCCGTGAGAAGCTCTGTACCATCAACGCCGAACCGACCACCAGGACCACACCGATCGCGATCTGGACGGCGGTGAGCAGCTCCCGCATGCGGGTGCCCGCACCACCCAGCAGCCGGGTTCCGCTTCCGAGCGCGCCTTGGGGCCGCAGGGTGCGCGCCGCGAAGGCGGAGACCGCGGCGAAGATCAGTCCCGTGGCCACGGCAAGTGCTGCCGCGAAGGTGACGACCCTGCCATCCAAAGCAACCACCTCGGCACGCGCCAGTCCGGCAGGTCGCATCGACCAGATCCAGGCAACGCCCGCGCGTCCTGCTACCAGCCCCAACACCGCGCCGAAGCCCGTGATGAGGAGGCTCTCCGTGATGAGCAGGCGCAGGATGCTCGCGCCCGAGGCGCCGAGGGAAGCGCGGATGGCGAGCTCGCGCATCCGGGAGATACTGCGAGCCAAGATGAGACTGGCCACGTTGGTGCAGGCAAGTAGCAGAAAGAGCCCCACAGCTCCGAGCAGAGCCAAGAGGACCGGACGAGCAGCCCGCACCGCGTCGGCCTGCAGCGGGTGCACTGTGAACGTGTCCCCGGTGTCCTGCAGGACCGGGTAGCGTCCGCGGACGCGCTCGGCGGCGGTGGCGGCCGCAGAGGATGCCTCGTCGGCGCTCACGCCCGGGTGCAGCCGTGCGACGACGCGCAGGAAGTGCTGGTTGGGCGGAAGCAGCGTCAGGTCCCAAGGGAGCGCGCTGTACAGATCCAGCCGCGGAGGGACGGCCCCGTCTTCGGGCAGGAAGAGCGTGAAGTCCGCCGGGAGGATGCCGTAGACCGCCAAGGTCTGGCCGCGCAGTCGAATGCCGGACTCGAGAATCGCCGGGTTCGCTCCGAAGTGGTCCCGCCAGAGCTCGTAGCTCAGCACGACCCCCGTGGGTTGCGGGCCCTGTTCGGGCTCGCGCACGAAGAAGTGACCCGCCGTCGGTTCGACCTGCAGGAGGTCGAAGAAATCCGGCGTCACGAGGCCATGCGACACCTGCAGGACGCGCCCCTCGGAATCTTCGATCCCCGTCGACGTGGCCCAGATCCCCGCTACCTGCTCGAAGGTCTGTGACTCTTCCCGGAGGCTTTCGATCTCGACCCCCGACATGGGGAGGCGCGAGAGCTCGGCGCCGGGGAACGCATTCCATACCATGGCCAAGCGATCCGACGCAGCGTAGGGAAGCGGGCGCAACAGCACCGCATCGACCACGCTGAACATGGCGCTGTTCACAGCGATGCCCAACGAGACCGAGAGGAGGGCGGCGCCGGCGAAGCCGGGGTTGCGACGGAGTCCGCGAAGGGCGTGGCGCAGATCGCTGCCGAGAGGACCCTGTCCGCGCGCCGCGGTCATGAGCGCTTCCCACCAGGCGCCCGGAAGCGTGCGCAGGGCGTCCGCGACCAGGGCCCGAGCGAAGCGAAGGGTGCCGCGGAGGCTCGCGTCGCGGGTCTTCCAGTGCCAGGCGACGATGTCCTCCCACTCCGCCGCGAAGCGCTCCCGGAAATGTGGCGGGTAGAGCCGGAGCAGCGTCCGGGCCAGCGGCGAGCGCTCCATGGGTTTCATTCCGCCAGCACCTGTTTGTCGCGTGCCACCTGGAGCCACTGGGTGAGCCGCTCGGCCTCGGCGCGTAGCGCCATCCGCCCCTCGCGAGTGATCCGGTAATAGCGGCGGCGCGTGTCCTGTAGACCCTGACGGGACGTGTCGGCGACTTCCTCGATGAGCTCCCCTTCGACCATCTTCTTGATCGCGGTATAGAGCGTCCCGGGGCCGAGTCGGATCTCGCCGTCCGTGCGCCGTGCGACCTCCTCGACGATCCCGAGGCCGTAGCGGGGTGCATCGGCGAGCGCCAGCAGGATGTGGAACTGGGTGGTGGCGACCGGGCTGGTTGTTGCGCGGGTGCGAGCCATGTGTCCGCCGCGTGGACAGGTGGGCGTCTTATCGAAGCAGGATATATCGTAAAACGATAATGCGGACCTGCAAGGGGGGTGGGGTGTGACGCGACCGGAGCTGGTGGTTTTCGACATGGCAGGAACCACGGTGGAGGATGCGGGGCAGGTTCCGGGCGCCTTCATGGCTGCCTTGACCGAGCACGGTCTCGCGTTGAGCACCGCCGAACTGGGGCGGGTTCGCGGCGCGTCCAAACGGGAGGCCATCCGCCGTCTCTTGCCAGAGACGGACGCCCGCTACGAACAGGCCGAGCACGTCTACGCGTCGTTCAAGGCGCGGCTGGCCGAGCGGTTCTCGGCCGGGGTCGCTCCCATTCCGGGGGCGGCCGAGGTCTTCTCCTGGTTGCGGCGTCAGGGGACACACGTGGCGCTCAACACCGGGTTCGATCGGGACATCGTCGACCTGCTGATCCCGGCCCTCGGGTGGGAGAGTGCCGTGGACGCCATCGTGACCGCGGACGACGTCGAGCACGGGCGGCCCGCTCCCGACCTTCTCCACGCCGCCATGCAGCGCTGTGGGGTCGAGCGAGCCGACACCGTGGCGGCCGTCGGCGACACGGCGCTGGACCTCGAGGCGGGGCTTCGTGCCGGCGTGGGCTGGAACATCGGGGTCCTCTCCGGCGCGCACGATCGCGCAACCTTGGAGCGCGCCCCGCACACCCACCTCGTGAGCTCGGTGGCCGAGCTACCGGGTCTCTGGTCATCGACGGACTGAACCGGAGAAGCCCATGGCCGAGAGGACGTCGTTCCGCATCAGGATCGCTGCAGCGCTGACCGAGGTGATCAGCATCGTGTTTGCGGTCGTGGTTGCGCTGGCGGCGGATGAATGGCGTGAGAACCGCCAACTGCAGCAGCAGGCCGATGCGGCGCGGGCGGCGGTCGTCCGGGAGCTCCGGGCCAATCGCGACGAGCTCGCCGCCACCGAGGAGTCCATCGAGGACGCGTTCGCAGGGCTGGAGCGGGCGGCAGCAGAGATCGATTCCGGCCAGGCGCGCTCCGCCCTTCGCGTCGACCTGTCCCTACCGGACCTCTCGAGCGGTGCCTGGGAGGGCGCGCGCCTCGTGGCGGCGAGCGGGCGTTTCGATGTGGACTGGTTGGTCCGCGTGGCCCAGCTCTACGAGACGCAGAAGCTGTACGACGTCTTCCGGATCGAGCTGCTGCGTAGCATGGGAGAGTTGAGCCTGCCGAATTCGCCCGAGCTCGTACCGCGGCTGGCCGGGCAGGTGGGCGTGCTCCGACAGCTGCACGGTGAGCTCGCGGACAGGTACGACACGGTGCTCGCGGGCGAGACCTAGAGCACGCCCCGATCAGCGCGCGCCCGGGTCAGCGCCGGTTCCCCTCAAACCGTATCGACGGGAGCGGCGGGCGCGACCTCGATGCCCGCTGCCTGCGGGATGAGGATTTCGCTTCCGTGCTCGTGCGACCAGTCGATCCAGGCCTGGTGCAGCTGCGCCCCCTCGCTCTGGAGATCCGCGTCCCCGGTTTCGGCCCCCTCGATCAGCAACTCCAGGCCGCGCTCGAACGTGTCTCGGAACTGTTGGCTCAGACCGGGTCGTGCTTTCTCCAGCACATCGTCCCGTACGAGGCGCGCTTGGCGCAGCGCTTCGCGACGGTGCTCGAGCACCGCGCGCGTCATCGCGTCTCCCGGAGTGGCGTGGGGGGAGTCCATGCTGCCCATCCGTTCCGCGATCACGTCGGCCTGCTGTGCGTTCAGCAGGTGCTGGGCGTTCTCGATCTCCTCCGGGGACCAGCGGCGGTCGGCGCACGAGGTCAGCACCAGGAGAGATCCGATCAGCAGCCAGAGTGGAGCGCGCAGTGTTCCCATGCCCGCTATCACCCCGCGATCCGTCCCACGATCCACTGGAGGCGCAGAACGCTGCCCATGACCCACAACGCGAGCCCCGTCAGGGTGCCTGCCAGCGCCGCCACCCAGGGCCGAGCCCGGGCCTCACGCCAGAGGAACCCCACCACGAAGACTGCGGAGGCGATCACGAACCCGATCAGCCAGATCAGCCCGTAGTAGGCGAGCACCCAGGTGAGGTAGCGGAAAAGCAGGACGCGGTCCCCTGGTCCGGCGGGTGATTCGGGCCCGGCGTCCCGGGTCCACTCGCGCAGGAGGGTCACCAACGCCAGCAGGGCGCCGGCGCCGCCCACGCTCATCGGGAACACCCGTGCTCGAAACGGGAAGCTGCGCGCATGCACGGCCGCCAGCGCGAAGAGCACACCGATCACCAGCGTGAGCGCCAGGCGCGCCGCCCGCCTGCTCATGAGGCCAGCCCCTGTCTGGAGATGGAGCCGCGCAGGCGAGAGCCGGCCACGGTCAGCGCGATGGTGACGAGCGCGATCAGGATGACGCCGGGGTCCTTCAGCCACGTCCACCCGTAGCGGGTGGCCGAGATCCACAGGTAGCGCTCGGCGCTCGCTGCCAGCACGAAGCCGATGAGAAGGGGCGGACGGGGGAAGTCGAGCGCTTTCATGATCCAGCCCAACAGACCGATCACCAGGAAGGCGATCAGGTCGCCCCAATCACGCGTGGTCTGGTAGGCTCCCGCCACCATGATCACCAGGAGGAAGGGCGCGAGCCAGCGCGCAGGCACGATCGAGATGCGCGCCACGGGCTTGCTCATCAGCAGACAGGCCAGCGTGCCCATCACGTTGGCGATGGCCAGCGACCATACGATCGTCAGCGTCGAATCCAGATGGGTCGTCAGCATGGTGGGGCCGGGCTCGAGACCGAGGAGGATCATCCCACCCAGCAGCACGGCGGTGGTCCCGCTTCCCGGGATGCCGAACAGGAGCGTGGGGATGAGCGCGCCCCCCTCCTTGGCGTTGTTCGAGCTCTCCGGCGCGATCACTCCGCGGATGTCGCCCTTTCCGAATCCGTCGCGGTCCTTGGCGATCTGCACGGCCTGGCCGTAGCTCAGCCAGTCGACGACGCTCCCGCCGAGGCCGGGCACGAACCCGACGAAGATGCCGAGCACCGAGCAGCGCAGGGCCAGCCAGCGATGGCGGATCACATCGGTGAGGCCCTGCCGCCATCCACCGATCATCTGCGCTTCCCGGGCGATGGATTCACCCGAGCGCAGCAGATCCAGGATCTCGGGGAGGGCGAACAGGCCAAGGGCCACGACCGCCAGAGGGATGCCGTCGAACAGGTAGAGGAGGTCCGCCGTGTAGCGATAGTGCGGTGCGGCTGGAGCGGCGCCCACGGTGCCAAGGAGCAGGCCCAACGTCCCGGCCAGGATGCCTCGCAGTGGGCCCTCCCCGGATAGGACACCCACCATCGAGAGCCCGAGAACGGCGAGCATGAACAGCTCGGGCGAGCCCAGAGCCAGCACCAGCGGCCGGGCCAGCGGAAGCAGAGCGAAGAGCGCAGCCGCGCCGATCACACCCCCCAGCATCGACGCGAAGAAGGCCGCGGACAGAGCGCGCTGCGCCTCGCCCTTTCGGGCCAAGGGGTAGCCGTCCAGGATGGTGGCCTGGGATCCCGATGAGCCCGGCACCCCCAGCAGCACGCTCGGGAAGGTGTCGGAGGTGTGGATGACGGCGATCATGCCGATCAGCATGGCGAGCGCCACGTTGGGCTCCATGCCGTAGATGAAGGGCAGCACCAACGACATCCCCACGGTGCCGCCGAGGCCAGGCAGGATGCCCACGACCAGACCGATGCCGACGCCCGTCAGCATCATGAGGAGGGCGTGGGGGGCGAGCACCGCGCCGAGCGCAGCGAAGGCGGCTTCGATCAATCCGAGCGCCGACCCTTCCCGGTGTACCTGCGCTGGGAGGCCACGGGGCTACCGTTCGCGTGGAGCGCGGACGGCACGGCCGGGGCGTGCGTCCGCGACCAGGGCGCCGCCGTCGACGACCAGGGTGCCGCCCACCAACACGTACGGAATCCCCGCTGAGGGGATGGTGGCGTCCTCGTAGGTCGATCGGTCCTGGACGGTATTCGGGTCGAAGACCGTGATGTCCGCGTCCGCCCCCACCTTCAGTCTCCCTTTGTTGGCCAGGTCGGGCACCCGGGCCTGAAGCCGGCGCGCCGGCTCCAGCGTCATGCGGCGCAGGGCGTCCATGAGCTCGACCACTCCCTCGTCGCGCACGTAGCGCCCCAGCACCTTGGCGTAGGTGCCGGACGTGCGGGGATGGCCGCGACCTCCTTCGATGAAACCGTCACTGGCGATCATGGAAAGCGGGCTCGCAATGGCTGCGCGGGTCTGCTCCTCCGAGCGGCCATGGATGATCACGGTGCCGCCGGCGGCCCGCGCTCGCCCGAAGCTCTCCCGCGTGAGGCGCTCCCCGGTCGATACCAATTGATGCAGGCCGAAGCGTTCCTCCGGCCACGTCTGCCAGTCGTCGAAGAGGGCGGAGGTGATCTCGGTCATGCCGGCGCCGTAGGGGTAGGCCTCCGTGGTCACGTCCTGGCCCGCGTCGCGGGCCGCCTGGATTGCGCTCAGGAATGCGTCCAGCTCGTCACCCGCGCTCGAATTGACGTGGACCACGTGTAGCCCCGCTCCGGCCCGTCGCGCTGCGGTCAACGTGGAGTCGAGACCCGCGGACCCGTTGCGGGGATGGATGTGGGCGGACACGCCGCCCTCGGCCGCCACCCGGAACATGCGCTCGAGCTCGGCCATGTCCGCTCCCGGCGTGTAGGCGCTTCCGAAGCCCATGGCCACGGCGCCCTCCGCCAGTCCCCGCCGTAGGATTTCTTCCATGGCGGCCTCCTGGGCGTCGTCCGCGGCGCTACTCCCTCCGACACCGGCGGGGAGGAAAGCGCCGGGATCACCCAGGACCGACATCCGCGCCGGGATGTGGCCTATGCTCACGCCGTAGTTGACGATCTGGCCGCCCTCGCGGGCAGCATACCAGCCACTCACGTCTCCGGTCCCCACCTCGATCTCGAACGCGCTGGTCACACCGTCCCGCACCATGAGCCCATAGGCCTCTTCGGACTGACCGTGCTCATGCAGGTCGATGAACCCTGGGGCGACGACGTGGCCGGAGACGTCGATGACCCGGGCGCCCTCGAGCGCCGTTTCCGAGATGGCCGCGATGCGTCCACTCCGGATCCCCACGTCCCGGATGGCGTCGAGGCCGGATTCCGGATCCATGACGCGACCCCCGGCCAGGACCAGATCCAGCTCCGGGGTGCGCTCTGCGCACCCCACCATCAGCAGAACGAGCACGAGTGTGGTCGATCGGCGACTGCCCATGGGGCGCTTCCTGTCAGGTGAGGGACGCCCCGGGCCGGCCGGCTCCGGCCGACCCAGGAGCGTGCATTCCGGGATGCGGGTGTGCATTCTATGCCATGCCGGCCTTCAAGGACCACTTCTCCGGACACGCGCCCGACTATGCGCGCTTTCGACCCGACTACCCGGAGGCGCTGTTCTCCTGGCTGGCCGGGCAGTGTCCCGCTCGTCGGATGGCGGTCGACATCGGCTCAGGCAACGGGCAGGCGGCGCTTCCGCTGGCGGGTCGCTTCGAACACGTCGTGGCCACCGACCCCAGCTTCCGCCAACTCGGTGAAGCGCCCGAGTCCCTTTGGAGGGTGGTGGCGCTGGGAGAGGCCCTGCCCTTGAGGGACCGCGGCGTCGATCTGATCGGTGTAGCGCAGGCGCTCCATTGGCTGGACGCTCAGCGCTTCGGTTCCGAGGCGCGGAGGGTGCTCAAAGCGGGCGGGATCCTGGCGGCGTGGACGTATCGCTGGTTCCGGATGGCGCCCCCCTATGGCGAGGCCGTCGAACGGTTCTACGCGCGAGTCGCGCCTTGGTGGCCTCCCGAGCGGCGATTGGTGGAGGAGGGCTACGCACCCGTTCCACTGCCCGGTGATCCCGTCGCGGTCCCTGAGTTCAAGATGCGAGAGGAGTGGGCCCTCGAACGGGTGGCAGGCTACCTGCGCACCTGGTCGGCCACCAAGCGCTTCCAGGCGGATCGAGGCACCGACCCCGTTGACGTCTTCGAGTGCGAGGTGGATCTCGTGACCACGGGTCGGACCCGCGTCCCCGTCGAGTGGGACCTGGTGCTGCGGGTCACACGGATGTCGTGACCCGGCGTTCGGCCAGCAGGACCTGCTGGGCCAGGCGCGCCATGAAGCCGATGGCGAGTCCGAAGTGGTCGTCCAGCGTGTCCAGGAACGAGTCCTTGGAAAGCTCGAACGCGAGAACGGGCGTTCGGGCCCGGACTTCTCCCGTGAACGGTCGACCGGCCAGCATCTCCAGAAGCGCGACCGCCCCGAGCGGCGCAGGCGGTCCCTGTGCCTGCGTCGGGTCCACCCACTCCAGATCGCCCTCGCACAGGAGCAGCATCGAACGGGGCACGACCTGAGTAGTGGACATCACGGTCTCCCCGGCATGGGCGCGCGTCACGGTCACTTCTCGGGCCATTTCCACCAGGGCTTCCATGTGTGTCGGTGGAAAGAGCGCCAGCTCTCGGAGCTGCAGAACGCGGCGGACGATGTCGAGCTCCGCGGTGGGAGCAGGCACCGACGCCGCTTCAGGGCCTCTCACGTGCGGGAGGCCGGCCTGAGCCTGGAGCGCCCGGGTCGCGAGCGAGCCCAACGTCGCTCTCAACAGGCCGAAATGGCGCTCCCACAGCTCGAGCTGGACGTCCCAATCCAGGCGCAGGATCACCGTATCCGAGATCGCGATCCCTTCGAGCTCCGAGCTGCGGCCCGCGAGCCCCTCGACGACGCCGATCGTCTCGTCGCGACGAGCCCGTCGCTCGCCCCCGGGGCCTCGAAGAAGGAGATCGCCGCTCACCAGGAAGTGAAGCACCTCGCGCGAGGCGCCGGGTGCGAAGAGCGTGCCCCCTGCCGGGACGAGCAACTGATCGGCGCGATGGGCGAGAGCCGCCAGCTCGTGCGGCGGAAGCTGGCTCAGCGCCGGCACGGTTCGCAGATGGAGCAACGGTCCGAAGAAGAGCGGGCTGTCTCTCATCGTTCACCGAGGGGGCGAGCCGCAGGGGTCGCACGTTCGTCGCCAGAGGGACGAGGCACCACCGCCGTGACGGACGCGGGATCGAGCTGGCCGATCCGTGCGGCGGCGAACACGGAGAGCGTCGGGAACCCGGCCTCCGCCAGCTCCTGGAGCACCACCCGGTAGGGCCGTGTTCCTTTCACGGTGTGGACCACTCGTCCGTCGCCCGTCAGGTCGTCGACGATCTGGAGCAGCGCCTCCCGTAGAGGCGGGAGGACCAGCAACTCGACCAACTCGCGACTGCTGGCCCGAGTCACCGGAGAAGGGCTTTGGAACCCGAGAAAGATCCGCCGGAAGTCGTCATCGTCCTGGATCAGATTCAGCAGGCGGAACGCACGCTCCAGCGCGTGGGCTTGCTTGTCGCGCACGAAGTCGGAGAGCGCCCGGTGGAGAGGCGAATCCAAGCGCGCGTCGTCGATCGCGCTCTGCGCCAGCTCGCGACGCCAGGCGAGCAAGCGTAGTCCGGCTCTCAGGTTCCACTCCAGCGCGCGCTCCAGGGGTGCACGCGGCAGCGGCAACATCGGCTGATCGACTCTCCAGCGGCCCAACGCGCGCAGGATGCGGTACCGGATCAAGCCATCCGTTTCAATATCCAGTCGCCGCAGCAACAACGCAGCGGCTTGCGTGGTGCGAAAGGCGGCAATGGCGCGGGGCACATGCTTGCGGACGCGTGGATCGAGCGCTTCGTCGGCCAGCTCGTCCGCGAGTCGCGCCAGGGCGCTGCTTCCGAGGGTGATCAAGCTGGCGCGCGCCTCGGCGCGTACACTGTGCCGGGCCAGCAGGCCCAGCAAGGCGGGGAAGTAGCGGGGACTGGGCGCTTCACGCATGGCGCGCACCGCCGCCAGGGACGTTTCGTCGTCCGAGCATCCCGCGAGCTGAATCAGCGCGTCCTCCACCGCCGGGGCCGGTACGGCCGCCGCGGCCCCAGCGACGGCGCGCGTGACCTCCCAGGCCCCGGATCGGAGCGCACCGTCGAGGAGCGACGCCAGTTCCACCGGGTCTGCCCAACCGTGGGAGAGCCGTGCGACCAGCGCCGTGGCGCTCACTCCCGGATCCACGTCTGCCGCGGCGCGCTCGAGGCGCCCCCGATCCGGGTGCACGGCGCCGAGCGTTCGCAGCGCCGCGGCGCGCACTCTCGGGTCGGCATGCGCCTCCAATCGGTCCAGAAGCGGCGAGAAGTCGTCGCGACCGCCGGCCGTCATCAGCGTCAGCGCCCGCTCCACGACACGGCCAGAAGGATGATAGAGGATCAGCGCTGGAATCACGCCGGCTTTGCCCTGCGCGCTCAACACATCCAGCGCGGCGAGCACGCGATTCTCATCAGGGTCGTTCAGGGTGGAGAGCAGGGTTTCCAGCGACGCCAGATCGAGCGCGGGCATGCGTACCTGGTCGGTGGTCCGCTCTTCCTGCAGCTGTTCGCGGAACGCGCGTAGGTAGTGGCCACGCAGAGTGAGCGCCAGCACCAGCCAAGCCAGGGCGGACAGCGCGGTGAGCGTAGCGAAGGTGGCCTCGCGGGCCGATACGGACAGGACCATGAGGATCAGAACGGATCCGAGGGCTTGCCCCCCCCGTTGTCCGATCACGTCCACCACAGACTTGACCCGTGCGCGCAGGTCGGGCGAGATCGGAAAGAACAGTACCTCCGCCCCGGTCCGGTACAGCGAGTGGCGCAGGGCGCCGTCACCGGATTTCAGAACGAGTGCGAGCGTCAGTCCACCCCCGGCGGCGAGGCCGACCGCCGACGTGAGGAGCACCGCCGGCACCACGGCCAGGGCGCCGTTCACACCGACCCAGCGCAGCAGGCGAGGCACCAGAAGCAGCTGCACCAGCAGGGACGCCAGGTTGAGCGCCAGGTACACGGAGGAGAAGAACTCCTCGAGTCGCTGCGGAGCGATGTAGCGGTCGGCCGCACTCTTGAACACGAAGTCTACGAACGTGAAGGTGACCGTAGCGGCCAGGATCAGGCCCGCGACCCGACGCAGGTAGGGCTGCAACCACACGGCGCGGGCGGCGCGCGCCACGTCTCCCATGCGCTCCAGCGCGCCGTTTCCGTCAGCGGTGTCGTGCACCTCCAGAAAACGCGGGGGGACGGTGGCGGCCAGAAAGACCGCAGCGGCAGCCAGCACGAGGTGTTGGGCGGGTACGACCTCGGCCAAGGCCAACGCGGCACCTGAGCCGACGATGGCGCCCGCTACGCTTCCCGCCCCCACGAACGCATAGATGCGCTTGGCCTGGGTGACGGTGAAGAGCCCCCCCAGGAGAGTCCAGAACCGCACGATGACCAGGGTCGCCAAGACGCCGGACCAGACGTAGACCGCGTAGTAGATCCAGGGGCCCGCGACGAAGATGGCCAACCAGAATGCGAGGGTGCCGAACGCTGCGAAGAGCAACCAGGCAGTGAGCTCGTTGCGGGCGGGGATGCGGCGGGCGAGCTCGTGCTGCCGTGTGGTCAGAAACAGGGCGCCGACCGCGATGAGCAGATAGACCCAAGGAAGTCGGCGGGCGGAAAGGCTGGCCAGGAATAGCGCGTCGCGGGCGGTCTCGAGCAGGCTGTGCCCGGCCATGAACCCGAAGAGCGTCAAGAAGGCGCTACCAGCGCTTCGGCGCTCTTCCGGTCGGATCCGGGCTGCCAGTTCGAACGCTCGACGGGCGAGCGTTCGGGGCAGTGAGAAACGACCGGCTTCGCTATTCACGGCGCTAAACTTGCGGTAGATTCGCGGTCCGTCCAATGGGGACGCTTCCGGTGCACCTTCGGGTACCCGTCACGATGCGATTCGCATTCCTCCTGCTGGTGGCTTGGCCGTTCGGCCTGGCCGCGCAGGCATTCCCCCCGCCCCTCACATCGCAAGAGGTCGCGCAGGTCCGCGAGCGCCTGGCGGCGTTCCGCGTCGACCCCCGTGGGCCCTACCTCCGGATCCGCTGGTTTTGCGCGGACGGGACCACGGCCGCTCCTGTCACCGGTACCGCCGTCAATCCGTGCGTGGAGCGAGGCGGTGGCGTCCAGCATGCCGAGTTCAAGCCGGAGGCGGTGGCGCTGGGGCGTCTGGGCTTCCACCCCGGGACCCTGTTGCAGGCGATCACGTTCGAGCAACTGCTGGACGCCGAGCGCGGCAACTCCTGGCTCCGTGAGTTGCCGCTCCAGCAGTTCTTGTTCGAGGTGGACAACGGGTGGGTGCTGGAGCGAGCCCAGTACTACCGCGGCGCTCGTCAGATCGAGGACGAAGAGGCCAAAGGGAAGGAGATCCTGGAGCGTTTGCTGGCCGATCCGGGCTGGACCCGAAGCCACTACCTCCTCGCGATCCAGTCCGTGGCGACCATCGCCCACCCCGGATCGTCCGGAGACCGGAGCACCCAGCGCATCCGGAATCTCGCCACGGAGATCGCGGTCCTGGACAACCGCTTCTTCGAAGTGCGCATCAAGATCCACTCCTTCCCCTCCGAGACCGACCTGATCGCAGTCCGGGAGTTCAGCGCCCGCAGTGGCCTCAACGCCGAGGCGCGCTCCCGCTTGGGCGAGCTCCAGGAGCTTTTGGAGGCGCAGTACGACCCGGCGGTCGGCGGCCAGCGGGTGACGTCCTTTGCGCGGCGGGTGCCGCGCGCGTTCCGTCAGCCCTTCGACCAGCTCGCGCCCGGCGTCGGTGCTTCCGAGCCCGATTCCGCCCTGGCCGCTGCCGGCGCCCTGCTGCGAGCCATCCGGGATCACGTGACCACGAGCCGGGACGGTCGCGGGAACCTCGTGTTGCTCGACCTCGCCCTGACGGTCCAGGAGAGAGCGTTCACGTTGGCCCAGGCCACGGCCGCGGGCGACGCCCCCACCCGCGACCAGGGGCTGCGGCGGCTGATGGCGCTGGCGGATGTGGCCCAGGGAGCGGGATTCCTGTCGGGTCGTGAAGGCGAGGCGCTGCGCACCGCCGTGGCCGAGCTGCGTGCGGCCCCGGCTCTGACCGCGCTGGAGTACCGCAGCGCGCTGGCGTATCTGGCTCGCGCGCTCGACTGGGGGTGGGGGACGGCCCGCGCCACCTTCGGGCCCGTGCAGGAACGCTACCAAGCGGTCGAACCCAAAGCCGCCGGGTTCCTGGATGCGTTGGTCCGGGGATCGGCGCTGCTCCAGCTCTCGCTCCACATCGACGCCCTGGTCACCGATGCCGACCTGGTGCTGGAGGCTCCCCACCGCCTGCTGGGGAGGAACGTGACCAGCGGCGCACGAGGCTTGAATCCGGGGTTGGCGCTACGTCCGCTGGAAGTGGCGGACCTGCACGATCTCGAGTCCGCCCAGAGCGACCGGATCTACGTCATCCCGGCCACCACGCCCGAGCTGCGGCCAGTCGCCGGGGTGTTGACCTTGGATGAGGGCAATCTGCTTTCGCACGTCCAGCTTCTGGCCAGGAACCTGGGCATCCCCAACGCGGTGGTCAGCTCGGCCTATCTCGATCAGCTGCGCCGCGTCTCCGGTCAGGACGTCCTGTTCGCCGTCTCGCCGCTGGGTCGGGTCTTTCTGGAGCGCCCGGACCAGGTGCAGGGCCCCGAGCGGGCGCTGATCGACGCGACCCGCGTGGAGCCGCCGCCCAGGCTGCGGCTCGATACCTCGCGGCTGCACCTCGACCGGTGGCAGCCCGTGCCCCTGGACAGTCTGCGGGCGTCGATCTCGGGTGTGCTGGTGGGCCCGAAAGCGGCCAACCTGGGCGAGTTGGCCTATGCGTTCCCAGACCACGTGTCGCGTGGCGTGGCGCTCCCCTTCGGGATGTTCGCCCGCCACGTGGACCGGCCCTTCGAGGGGAGCGAGACCACGGTTCTGCAGGCGCTCCGGGAGGCGTACACCACGGCCGCGACCATGACGGCGGGCGGCGCCTCCGAGGCCGAGGTGGACGGGTACATGTTCGAGCGACTCGCCTGGGTCCGCCGGGCCATCGAGGCGCTCCCCTGGCAGCCGGACGTGCAGGAAGCGATCGCAGCGGCCGTGCGGACCACCTTCGGTGGCGAGCCCACCGGCGGCGTCTTCGTGCGCAGTGACACCAACGTCGAGGATCTGCCCCAGTTCTCGGGCGCCGGCCTCAACCTGACGGTGGCCCACCGGCGGAGCGTGGACGACATCCTGAGTTCCGTAAAGCGTGTCTGGACATCGCCTTTCTCCGAGCGGGCCTACCTCTGGCGCAAGCAGATCCTGGAGGAGCAGGGCTCGGTCTATCCGTCGGTGCTCCTCCTGGAGAGCATCCATTCGGACCGGTCCGGGGTATTGATCACGTCTGGGCTTCAGTACGGGCCGGACTCCCTCACGGTCGTCACCGCCGAGGGCGTCGGGGGCGCGGTGGACGGGGAGGAGGCCGAAACGGTGGTTCTTCCACGGAACGCCACCGGCGGGCTTCTGCTAACCCAAGCCAAAGCGCCTCGGCGCCGGGCGCTCGTCGATCGCGGGGCCGGCGGCACGGAATGGCGAGTCGCTGCCTTGCCCGACACGCTGCTCGGAGAAAGCGACCTGGAGCAGCTGCGGAGCGTGGTGCGCGAGTGGGAGCGGCGCCTGCCCCCCGAACAACACGATGAGGTCTGGGACATGGAGTTCGGATTTGAAGGCGGCAAGCTCTGGCTGTTCCAGATTCGGCCGTTCGTTCGCTTCCGGAGCTCCGAGTTGATGGGCACCCTCTCCCTCCTGGATCGCCAAGCGCTGGAGAACGGCTCGCGCCCTGTCGATCTCTCCGCCCCCGTGCAACGACTCCCCGTGCTCGAGCGAGACGGCCTCATGCGGGAGCTGTCGCGTTGAAGTCGCAGCGCCGCTGGCGGGTCTCGCGGGGGCGGGGTCTTTCCGCTCTGGGCGGGCTGTGCCTGGCCGCCGCGGCGGTCGTGGCTCTGCCCGGTAGGGCCGACTCCTATCCGCTGGACGGGTACGAGCGCACCGGCATCCGTCGGCTGCGCGTCTATCGTCAGATCAACGACGGGGCCTTGCCGGGCAACATTCGTCTCAAGCCCGGAGCTCAGCTCCCCAGCAGCGCCATCCGCTTGCGGCTGGCCGATACGAATCCCTCGTTCGACGTAGGGGCGGATACGCCGCGCGATGCCGCGCTGCAAGAGGGGATCGAGCGGATCGTCGGGCGGCGACACTCCTCCTACCGCGTCGCGGTGCTGGACATCACCGATCCCCAGCATCCGCGCTACGCTGCGGTCAAACCCAACGAGGGCTACATCCCCGGGAGCGTGGGCAAGCTGCTGGTGATGACAGGGCTGTTCAACGAGCTGAGGAAGCGTTTTCCCACCGACTTGGCCGCCCGCGAGGAGTTGCTGCGCACCACCCGGATCGTCGCTGACGCCTGGGTCATGCCGAACTCCCACGAGGTCCCGGTGGTCAACGAGGACATGACGCGCGTCACCCATCGCTCCATCCGCATCGGCGACGAATTCACGCTGTGGGAGTGGCTGGACCACATGGTCTCACCCAGCTCCAACGCAGCGGGGTCGATGGTGTGGAAGCACGTCCTCCTCATGAACCATTTCGGGTCGCGCTACCCGGTGTCCAAGGAAGAGGAAGACGCCTTCTTCGCCAACACCCCCAAGGCCGAGCTCACCGATCGGGCCATCGAGGTGCTGGAGGCGCCCCTGCGGGAGATGGGCCTCGATACCGAACAGCTCCGCTTGCGCACGTTCTTCACCCGGGGTGCCGAGCGGATCATTCCGGGGCGCTCCAGCTACGCCACTCCACAGGAGTTGGTGCGCTGGCTGCTCAAGTTGGAGCAGGGCAAGGTGGTGGACCGCTGGAGCAGCGAGGAGATGAAGCGGCTGCTCTACTTCACGCGGCGGCGCTATCGCTACGCCTTCTCTCCCGAGCTCGATCAGGCCGCGGTCTACTTCAAATCCGGATCCCTCTATCGATGCCGTCCCGAAGAGGGGTACTCCTGCGGCCAGTACCGCGGCAACGCCGAGAACCTGATGCATGCCGTGGCCATCGTGGAGGCGCCGGCGCGACCGGACACAGTACAGCATGTCTACCTCATCTCGATGATGAGCAACGTGCTCAAGGTCAATTCAGCCAGTGAGCATGCCGAGCTGGGCACACAGATCGAACGGTTCATCCGGGGTCTGCATGTGCCGGCGTCCGGCTCCACCGAATCGTCAGCGGAGGTCCGTCCTTGAAGACGCGGGTCCTTCTATTCTTCGTGCTCGCCCTTTGGCTTCCGTCGACTCCGGCCCTGGCGCAGCGTGTCGGGGATTCGGGCGCAAGCAGCGTCCCCGTGCGGGCGAGTGGTGGGGGCACCCTGGAGAGCTTCTCGTTTCCCGATCCGGACGCGAGTCTGCAACGCGGCCTGGAGCGGGTACTGGCCCGGGCACCCTTCCGCGATCTGGTGCGGCAAGGGGCATTGTCGGTGGCGCTCATCGACCTGAGTGATCCGGAGCACGTCCGCTACGCCGGATACGACGAAGACCACATGCGCTACGCGGCGAGCCTGCCGAAAATCGGCATCCTGCTCGGTGTTTTCGATCAGGTCGAAAAAGGCGAGCTGGAGTACACGCCGGAGCTGCGTAGGGATCTCGAGTTGATGATCCGCAACTCGTCGAACCAGAAGTCGAGTGAGTTGATCCGTCGCGTCGGGTTCCAGACCATCGCAAACGTGCTGCAGGAGCCGCGCTATCAGCTCTACTCCCAGGCGCGCAACGGCGGCATATGGGTCGGAAGGGGCTACGGCGGGATGGGCCTGTGGCGTCGCGATCCGATTGCGCAGCTGTCACACGGGGCGACGGCCCGGCAGGTGGCGCGCTTCATGGTGATGATGGATCAGGGTCTGCTGATCAGTCCCTGGGCGTCCGCGGAAATGAAGGACATCATGGGCGAGCCGGCGATCCACCATAAGTTCGTGGCCGGGTTGGATGCCCGGCCGGGGTCGCGCATCTACCGGAAGTCCGGGACCTGGAGCCGCTGGCACGCCGATGCCGCCTTGGTGGAGCGGGACGGAAAGAAGTACGTGGCGGTGGGGCTGTTGGAGACCGAACGCAATCCGGGCTACCTCCGCGACCTCATCGTGTCCCTGGACGACCTGGTCTTCCGGCCCAGCGCGTCACCGCGGGTGGTGGGTTCCTCCAACGAGGAGCGGTAGCAGGCACCGCCGCTACCCTGGTTCCCGTCCGCTACGCGGGAGAGGTACGCTCGGCGCTTGCGGAGGCCGGGAAGGCGCCCGACCGTGGGTGGTTCCCCATCGCCCGCGCCCCGGCGGGCACTACCCCGAGCGTCAGCGAGTTCCGTCCATGCGGCCTTTCCGAATCCCGTCGGCCATCGGTGTCTGCCTGTTGTTCGCCTCGACGACCGCGGGGCTCCACGCGCAGCAGCCGACCGACAGCACCAAGCCCAAGCGCGATCTGCCGTTGGTACCGGAGCGTACCGTGGAGTTCGACACGGACGAGGGGACCTGGATCTCGCTGGATGTGACGCCCGACGGGCAGAGCATCGTCTTCGAGCTGCTGGGAGATCTGTACCGCCTGCCCATGGAGGGCGGGGACGCCGTGCGCCTTGCGGAAGGCCAGGGCTACGACAGCCAACCCCGGGTGTCGCCGGACGGCCAGTGGATCGCCTTCATCTCGGACCGGGACGGGGCGGACAACCTGTGGGTGGCGAAGATCGACGGCACGGGTGCACGCAAGCTCACCCGGGAAAGCCAGAACGCGGTCATGTCCCCGGCCTGGACCGCGGACTCTCAGTACATCGTCTACACGGAGCGGGCTCGCAGCACCGAGTTGCACATGGTGCACGTGAACGGCGGCAGTGGCCTCACGCTGGGCGGGGGCAGCGCGCCCGGGGGTGGGGGTGCCGGCGGGGGCGGCGGACGTCCCGCGGAGTTGGGGGCGGTGCTCTCGGCGGACGGGCGCTACGTGTATGCGGCGCGCGCGGCTGGAGGGCAGGGCGGGCGCTTCCCCCTTTGGCAGGTGGCGCGTCGCGACTTGCGCAGCGGTGACGTGGACGTCCTGACCCAGAGCGAAGGCAGCGCCATCCGTCCGCTTCTGTCGCCGGACGGCACGCAGCTCGTGTACGGCACGCGGCACGAGACGCAGACCGGCTTGCGAATTCGCGATCTGGAGAGCGGCGCGGACCGTTGGCTGGTCTACCCGATCCAACGTGACGAACAGGAGACGGGCGGAGCGCCCAGCCGCGACGTGCTCCCCGGCTACGCCTTCACTCCCGACGGGAGCGCCGTTCTCTTCACGGAGCAGGGTCGTATCAAGCGCGTTTCGGTCGCCGATGGCAGCGTGCGCGTCATCCCCTTCAACGCCCATGTGTCCCTCGAAGTCGGTCCGGAGTTGAACTTCCCGTACCGGGTGCCCCAGGGGCCGGTGCGCGCTCGTCTGGTGCAAGATCCACGGCAGTCACCGGACGGTCGGCGATTGGCGTTCTCGGTACTGACCAAGGTGTACGTGATGGACCTGCCGGACGGAGAGCCCCGCCGTTTGACTCGCACGGACGCCTGGGAATTCAAGCCGGTGTGGTCGCCCGATGGCCGTTGGATCGCGTATGTGACCTGGGACATGCAGGGCGGGCACATCTGGAAGATGCGTTCGGACGGTCAGGGGCAGCCGCAGCGCCTCACAGAGCACGAGGCCTTCTACACGGATCTCGCCTTCTCGCCCGACGGAACCCGTTTGGTGGGCCTGCGGGCCAACGCGTACATGCGTCACCAGACGTTCTCCGAGTTCGGAGGACTGCGTGTTCCGCTCGACCTCGTATGGCTGGACGTCAACGGTGGGGACGTGCACCTGGTCTCGCCGGCCCGAGGCCTCGGCGTCCCGCACTTCGGGAACGACCCAGACCGGATCTTCGTCTACTCCAACGACGGGCTGATCTCACTGCGCTACGATGGCAGCGACCGCCGCACCCATCTGAAGGTGACCGGGCCGCCCAGTCCGCGAGCGCCCCAGCCGCCCGCGGCCGAGGCCGTGGTCATGCGGCCCGACGGGAAGTGGGCGTTGGCCGCGGTCGGGAACCAGCTGCACGTGATGGCCGTGCCTCCCGTGCAATCGGATCCGGCCAGCGTCGCGATCCGCAGCCCCTCGATGCCGACCAAGCGAATCACCGACATCGGGGCCGACTACTTCGCCTGGGCCGACGGAGGGGAGACCATCACCTGGGCGATTGGCTCCACGTACTATCGGCGGCCCTTCGCCAGTCTCGACTTCACGCCCGAGGAGGGAGGAGCGCGTGCCGGCGCGCGCCCGGACACCGCGAGTGCGGACTCGAGCGCGGCCAAGCCCGCCCTCGACGACGATCCGGCGGTCGAGGCCGTCGAAATCGTGATGGAGTTCCCGCGCGCCACCCCGTCGGGGACGATCGCGCTACGCGGTGCCACGGTGATCACGATGAACGGGGATCAGGTGATCCCCAATGCGGATCTGATCGTGACCGACAACCGCATCGTCGGGCTGGGCGCCCGGGGTTCCGTGCCCATCCCGAGCGGCGCGCGCGAGGTGGACGTGTCGGGGCGCTTCATCGTACCGGGGTTTGTCGATACGCATGCGCACTGGGAGTTCCGCACCCACGACGTGCTGGAGCCCCAGAACTGGTCCTTGGTGGCCAACCTGGCCTATGGCGTGACGGCGGGCCTGGATGTGCAGACCTCGACCAACGACTACTTCGCGTATCAGGACCTGGTGGAGACGGGGCAGGCGGTGGGGGAGCGGGCATTCATGACTGGTCCCGGGGTGTTCAGCTCCAACGACTTCCAGAGCTATGAGGCCACGCTCAGCTATCTGAAGCGCTACAAGCACCACTATCGCACGCCCAACATCAAGTCGTACATGGTGGGCAACCGCAAGCAGCGACAGTGGGTGGTGCAGGCCTCCAAAGAGTTGCAGCTCATGCCCACCACGGAAGGGGGGCGGGATCTCAAGCTCGATCTCACGCACGCCATCGACGGATTCCACGGGAACGAGCACACCCTTCCGGTCGTGCCGCTCTTCAAGGACGTGCGGGAGCTGTTCGTACGCACAGGGATCGCCTACACGCCTACGCTGCTCGTGCAATACGGCGGCCCCATCGCCGAGGAGTACTTCTACACCACCACCGAGGTGCACGACGACCCCAAGCTCAATCGCTTCTATCCCCACAACGTGCTGGACGACATGTCGCGCCGACGCGGGCGCTGGGTGCGGGAGGACGAGTTCAGCTTCGACGAGGCCGCTGCCGCCGCCGCCGAGATCCAACGCGCAGGCGGTTTGGTAGGGGTGGGGGGGCACGGCCAGCTGCAGGGTCTCGGCTATCACTGGGAGATGTGGGCACTGGCGATGGGGGGCATGACTCCGCGAGAGGTGTTGCAGGCCGCGACTATCGACGGGGCCAAGATCATCGGGTTCGCGGAGGACCTCGGCAGCCTCGAGGTGGGCAAGCTCGCGGACCTGGTGGTGCTGCGCCGGAACCCGCTGGACGACATCCGCAACACCAACTCCGTCCACTATGTGATGAAGAACGGCGAGCTCTACGACGGCGACACCCTGGACCAGGTCTGGCCCGTGGAGAGGCCGCTCGCTCCGTTCTGGTGGTGGAGCGCGCAGCCGCCGCGGCATTGAGCGTACGAGGGGCTGGATGATGAGGCGTGTGGCTTTGGGGCTTCGGGGCGGAGCCGGGCCTTTGCTCACGAGGGCTGGGACCGTGGGGAGCGGTATTGACCGCCGGCGGTGCGTTGCTCGGGGGGTGGGCCGGTTCCACGCTGCCTCGCTGGATCAGGGTCTATCCAGGCTAGGTGCGGCGGGGCGCACTCCCTGCGGGAGAGCTTGATGCGCGAACCGGCTGTCGAAGGCGGGGTAGGACTGAAGGTGTGTCATCCCCTGGACCTGATCGGTGCGGGACAGCGGGGGTGGGTCGTATGTGCGGGGTGGGAGCGCTTCGTTCGGTCGTTGCCTTCGTAGCCGTCGTAGGCGGTGCTTGCCTGGAGGGGTGCCGCGATCCGGCCGGCCCGGAGCATCGCGATGATATCGCGGCCTGGATGCAGTTCTACGGCATCAATGGTGTGAGCGTCGCAGTCATCCGGGACTTCGGCCTGGACTACGCGGAGACCCACGGAGTCAAGAGCGGCGCCACCCGGGATCCCGTCACCGAGCACACGCTCTTTCAGGCGGCATCGCTGACCAAGGCCGTATCGGCAGTGGGCATCGTACGCCTGGCCCAGGAAGGCGCGCTGTCGCTGGACCAGGACGTGAACGACTACCTCACGTCCTGGCAGGTTCCTGACAACGGCCTGCAGGCCGCTGAAAAAGTCACGCTGCGGCGGCTCCTCAGTCACACGGCCGGCACCACCGTGCATGGATTCCGCGGGTACCGCTACGGTGAGGCGGTCCCCTCCCTCGTTCAGATCCTGAACGGTGAGCCACCCGCGAACTCTCCTCCGGTGGTGGTGGAGTCGGTGCCGGGAACCCGGTTCAGCTACTCGGGAGGCGGGTACGAAATCGCCGACCTGGTGGTGCGAGACGTCACTGGCGTGCCTTTCGCCGAGTTCGTACGCGAACGCGTGCTCACTCCCATCGGCATGTCCGAGAGCACCTATGAGCAACCGCTGGCAGAGGCGTGGCGGGACAGGACCGCATCGGGCTACTACGCGAACGGCAGCGCCGTGCCCGGTGGCCACCATATCTACCCGGAAAGCGCGGCGGCGGCGCTGTGGACGACGGCGTCCGACTACGCGCGCTTTCTCATCGAGCTCCAGCTTTCTCTGCGTGGGCAGTCGAACAGAGTGCTTTCGCGCGAGAGCGCGGAGATGCTGATCGCCGAAGTCAGAGAACGCTATGGACTGGGCGTTGGCCTGCGATCCATCCACGGTCAGACGTACCTCTGGCACGCCGGTGCCAACGACGGCTTCCGCGGAGGGATGTTGGCGCATCCCACCCTCGGCTACGGCCTTGTGGTTCTGACCAACAGTGATCGTGGGGACGAGCTGACGGAAGCGGTGATCGCGGTCATCGGAAAACGGGAGCACTGGCCGGGCTACTAGGCGAGCTCTGCACAGGTGCGGGGCCCTGCGCGCAACAGGTCGCTTACCGGACGCTCCCGGGGTCGGGTGTGTGCCGCATCGCCGCTTGGATCCATCCCGCCAGCACGAGCAGTGCCGCCAGCGCGCCCGTGACCAGGGCGGGGAGTACCACACCGCGTGGTACCAGGCCTCGGATGGCCGTCAGAACCACCAGCGCGGCCGCCCCTCCCACCAGATAGCCAGCGATCTCGACGCGCGTGAGCACCAGCGGCGGTGTGTCGCGACGTGACGTGGGCCACACCATGGGCTTGAGGCGGTCGTAGTCCCAGCAGAGCAGGAAGAACGCCGCCAACAGCATGGGTCCGGTCACGAACGGTGTGCCCGTGAAGCCCACCGCCACAGTGATCACGAAGATGTTGAGGATGATGGGAAAGAAGAGAACCGCCCCCACGGTGGCCGTGGCCGGGATCAGCAGCAGGACACCGGCCGTGAACTGGCTCCACCCGATGAACTGCCACCAGGCCCCGGTCCGGTGCAGCGCGTCGAAGAAGTAGCCGACCGGTGTGTCCAATCCCAGGCTGGTGAAGCGGTGACCCAAGATCTTCGTGATCGAGGGCGGAATGAACCCGACCGCGAGCAGGATGCGGCTGACCACCGCGAGGCGCTGGAAGAACGGATTGGCACGGGCCTGCGCGTGCAGGCGGTCGAGAAACGCTTCCATGGTCCGGCTCCGGTGGTGGGGTCCTCTCTGAGATACGGGGGGACGACGGGGGCAGGTTTCGGTGGCCGCTTCGGTCAGAGCAAGCCGCGACGGCGGGCATGGGCCAGCGCCTGCGTGCGTGAGGAGGCGTCCAGTTTCACGAAGAGCGCACGGAGGTGGGTCTTTACCGTGCTCAGAGACAGACCGAGCTCCCGAGCGATGGCCTTGTTGGAGCAACCTCGTGCCAGGCTCGACAGCACCAGGCGTTGTCGTTCGCTGAGCGGCGGCAGTGCGGACGGGTCGGGAGCGGGGTCGGTCGCAGCGTGCACACGACGGGCCTGGGCGACGGCGGCCCCGGTGCCGTGGGCGGCGTCGTGCAACAGATCCAGGCGCCGTGGATCCCCTTCCAGGTAGACCCGCACGAACGATCCGCGGGCACCGCGCGTGAGCGCCTCGCTCCAGCGAGTCTCGGCCTCCCCGTAGCGGCCGAGCGCGTGCAAGGCCACTGCCTCCGCGCTCAAGGCACGCACTGCGTACCAGTGGCGAAGCGATCCGCTGGCCCGCAGCAGATGGGGCGCCGTGGCGAGGAGCGCCTCCCAGTCGCCCAGTCCCTCCAATACGGCCAGCAGGTGCTCGAGCTCGTGAAGCCGGGCCGCCAGCGCGCGGCTCTCGCTGCGGGCCAGCTCTTCGGGTCGGTAGTCGTAGGTTCTGAGCCAGTCCGCCAAAGCGCCCAGATCGCCGGAGCCCAGGCGGGCGCGCACGCGGACGGCCGCCAGCCACTCGCGGTTCCGTAGCGTCATGGGCTCGGCTACGATGCGCTCCAACTCGTCGAGCCACCGCTCGGCCGCGGCCCCGTCGGCGCGGGCGGTAGCGACGGCTGCGCGGACGCGCGCGACGCCGCTGCGCACGCCGCGCCCGTTGGGCCCCGCCAACTCCCAGGCACGAGCGAGCGCGTCCTCCGCCTCCTGCAGGCGATTCCACTCGAAGAGCACATAGCCACGAAACTGATGGGCGAGCGCGACCGCGGGGCCGCTGGCGAGACCACTCGCATCCGCCAGGGCAATGGCGGAGGCACAGGCGTCGAGGGCAGCGTGGTAGCTCCCGCCCATGAGATGGACCGTACCCATCAGAGCGCGCGCGCTGATGGCCAGGTGGGGGTGCTCGATCCGGTCCGCTACCTGCGAAAGCTGCTCGAGCGCCCGGTCCCGGAGCATGGGATCCCCGGTGAAGCGGAACGCGCCCTGGAGCAGGCTGCCGATATAGAGCGTGAGCCAGGGACGTGAGGGTACGCTCGCGTCCGCCGCAGCGGCTGCGTCCGTCACCAAGTCCTCTACGCGTCCTTCACGCAGAGCGAGCGTGGCGCTGCCAGCCCGTTCGAGGGTCACGAGCAGCCGGCTCTCCTCGTGCTGGCCCGGCGGAGGCTCCTGCTCCGCGTTCGCGGCTGAGATGCGTATGGGGGCCTGCGTCAGCAGCGCGCGGAGCAGTTGCAGGATGCGGGTAGGAGGGCCGGACTCCCCCGCTGTGGGGTCGTCCGTCCCGGGAGCCTCGAGGGCGGCGAGCGCTCCCGGACGGTCGCCTCGATCGAGCCGGTCCAGCACGACCCGGTAGGGAGGCATCCGTCCTTCCCGTGTCTCCGCCACTCGTCCCCCCCTCGTCCGTTTGGTCGATACCACGCGTCGGCGGCCGTCCCACAGCTTCGAAGCTACGCCGGTAGACGAACCGTGTGCCAAGGGAGGCGGAATGACCGGGTCGAGGGGATGGGTGGGCGGTGCGCTGGTTGGGGGCCTGCTGTTGGGCTTGGTGCTGGTTCCGGACCCGATCGACGGGCAGGTGGCGGCTGCGGACGCACGTGCCCTCGTGGAGCGGGCCGCCGCGCGCATGGGAGGAGCCGCCGAGCTGCGCGCGGTGGAGCGGGTTCGCCTCGACATGATGACGTGGTGGCAGCGCACCGAGTTTCGAGGGACCCCGGCGGCCGATCGGCCCTCAGCGGAGCCACACACCGATGTGCGCGACTACGGGCTCGACGCCTGGCGCAACACGCGGGAGTTCGGCGCTCGCAACATCGTCAACGTCGTCAGGGACAGTATCGCCATCACCGATTTCGGAACGGGTTTCCAGCCCCAGAGTGTCGCGTACGTGGACGAGCGGGACGAGCTCTTCCTCTACACGCCCGACCGCCTGATCCTGGCGCTCCTCGCGGCGGCGGATCTGCGCATGGGGAGCGATACCACGGTCGCGGGAGAGCGCTACGACGTGGTGGGCGCCACGGTGCTGCAGGGCCTGCCCGTCGCCGTCGGTTTCCATGGGGGCACCGGCCTTCCCGCCTTCCTGCGATTCCAGAAGGGGCATCCCAACGACTTCGGCCTGGTCCCCTGGGGCGACATGGAGGTCGAGATCTGGTACGCGGGTTGGCAGACGTTCGGCGCGCTGAGCATCCCCACGCAGTGGGACATCCGGCGGAGCGGCCGCCCGTACAAGCGCATGACGGTCGAGCGTGCGGTCTTCAACCCAGAGTTCGCGGCCGACTCCTTCGAGATTTCAACCGCGCTCAGGCAGGCCTACCTGGAGGCCCGCCGTCCCATGCACGACCGCGCCATCGACTCCGTGAGCGTGGCCACGCCCGGTCTCGTCCGGATCCACGCGTTCGGCTTTCCTGCCGGCACGCTTCAGGTCGGAGGCGGCTCCCTGCTCCTCGAGGCAGGCCAGGCACCCCTCAATCTGACGCGCGCGCGGGAAGCGCTGTCCGGGCACGGAGTCCCTTCGGTACAGGCAGCCTTGGTGGCGGCGGCCCGAACCGGGAACGGCGGTGTGGTCGCTCTGGTTCGCGAGGGCACGCCGGTCTACACGTCGGCGGCGGCCCGGCCCTTCCTCGAGCGCATGCTGGAGAATGCCGGCGAGCGCGTGCGCGGCATCACCGTGGTAGACGAGGGACGGTGGCTGGAGATCGAAGGCGGCCGCGTGCGACTGGAGCCGATCGACCTGCCCGACGCACACGGTTCGATCCTCCTGTATGCCCCGCAGCAGCGCTGGGTCTATGCGCCGGATGCCGTCACGCCGCTCGATGTGCGGATGGTCCGCGAGCGGATCGCAGCGCTGGCCTGGGAGGTGGAAGCCGTGGGGACGGCCCGCTCGCTGTGGACGCCGCTGGTCCCGGGCGACTGAGGCGTGCACCGCAACGGAGCCCGTTGTCCGGATCCGACGCGTTCGGCCCTATTGCCGATTGGGGTGCGCCAGGCCCACGAGGCGACTCACCAGCGCGTTCAGCGCCGGCGGAAGCGTGAAGTCGTCCCCCTCGACGTCGGCGTCACGGACGCCGTCCTGATAGCGGACCCGGAAGGTGAACTGATCGCAGCAGCCATATCCGAAGTTGCGCGTCCCCATCGTGGGGAGTCCGCTGTCCACGATGTCCTGAATCAGTTGGTCGAGGTCGTCACCGCTGAGCGTGGCGAGCACCTCACCCGCTTCGAAGGGACAGAACCGCTCGCAGGTGAGCCCTCGGATCTCGCCCGTCTGGCCTTCGAAGCGGAAGGAATAGGCCACGCCGGCAAATCCTCCGCCGACCTGGACCTCGATACGAATACGCGACCGGTCGGGTTGGACCCCGTCGTTGCCGCATCCATGTACGCTGGAGAACAGGAGAGCGGCGGTCAGCAGCTGGATGAATCGCATCGCGCGGACTCGGGTTGGACGTGCTCCACGCCAGAACAACGCGCGGGCCCGGCGCCGCGTGACGGCCGGCCCATCCGTCGTCCCCCGGACCGTGGCCCTGGCGTCGCCGGGCGGGCGCTACCGGCGACTCCGCCCGTTCTCTGCGGTGGCCGTGTCCTCCATGATCTCGGGCGCGGTCCAGAATCCCGAGGTGTCCGGCGTCTCGCCAGCCACCGCCTGCGTGTAGAGGGCCGCGTTGAAGAGGATGCGGAAGTTGCCGAAGGGCTGGCCCCGCCACTGCGGCTTCATCCCCAGCAGCACCACGTGTCCGCTGCCGTGCCGCACGTCCACTCCAGCCGCGAACCCCTGCAGGTGCTCCTCACCGAGGAGGTAGCCAGACAGCAGGGGTGAGCCCTCCTCGGGGTACTTGGCGAACACCGAGCCCTCGAAGCCCTCCTCGGTCGTGAACACGGGACTCCTGCCCACCACCACCGCTGCCGGATTGGACATCCCTGACATGAGCGGGTGCGCGGGATCGACCGTCATCTCCACGATGGAGCCGCTCATGAAGAACTCGTTGCGGGCTACGTCGGCAATCACGTTCTTCACCGGAAGATGGAGCTGTTCGATGGCCCAGAGGGCGCTGTTGTTGAGCGTCACCAGCGTGCCACCAGCCCGCACGAAGGCGTCGATGGCCCGCACGCCTTCGCTTCCCAGACCACCCGCGTAGCGGCCGGGCACCGATCCGGTCGCGAAGCCCTCCATGATGTCGTCTCCCGACATGTCGGCGAAGAGCAAGACGTCGTAGCGGTCGCGCAGCTCACCGGCCAGGATGTCGGCGTTGTAGACGCTCTGGAAGTCGAAGTCGAAGCGCTCCAGCACCCAGCGCGTCCAGCCCTCGTCCATGCTGGCGTCCCAGGGTCGATACAGCCCGATGCGGGGCTTCTGCACCACCGGTCCCGCCGAGCCGGCCCGGGTCGCCTGCACGTGCAGGTCGCGGGCGGCCGCCTCCACGCCGGAGAACCCGCTCACCAGGAAGCGACCACTCCGCCCGGGGGCGCCCTCCTCCCCCGCCGTGCCGCCCTGGAAGCGCACCTGGGCACCGCTGGCCCAGGCCCGGTTGAGCAGGCGAAACGCGTTGTTCTGGCGAGCGTCGATCGCCACTGCGTTGCCGCCACCCGTGATGCGGCCGTCGGGCGGCAGGATGCCCGCGGCGACCGGGTTGGAGTCGAACCCCACTCCGGTCGGTGAATCGAAGGGGGCGGCGTCCGCCACCTCCGCGTCCCACGGCGTGGCCTCACCGGAGACGGGCTCCAGGGCGGAGCGGACCTCCGGGGTGAGAGGCGTAGCGGCCTCGACCACATGGACTCCCATCTGATAGGGCAGCGTCCACCCCGACACGTCGTAGGGCTGGTCGGGGGGGCCGTCCGGATACTCCCGCAGATCCGGATACTCCTGCACGTCGAAGAGCTGGCGGACGAAGTTGCCGAACTCCTGGTCCATGGCGATCACCCAGGTCCCGGCCGCGTGCGAGACACCGTCCACCGTCGCTGCCCGCGACAGCCGCGAGATCTCGATGCCGTTGAACGCCAGCCGACGCAGCAGCTCCACGGCGGCCACCGGGTCGTCCTGGTCCTGGGGGATGAAATACGCGTAGGGCGGGGTGGCTGCGTACTGGGCCCGCACATCCCGCCCCGCCTGGTACCGGTTGTAGAGGATGTCGGACCGGTACTTGGCGGCCACGTCCAGCACCGAGATCGAGGCCGTCAGCATGTAGTCGACCGCGTCCCGCAGGTGCCACCAGCCACCCTCCCAGGGGCTGGAGTAGAGCGACTGAGGCCGGAGGTCCCGGGTGCGGGCCGGGAAGTCGTCGATCGTGTAGAAGTGCGGAGTGGCGTAGCGGTAGAGGGCCGTCTCGGTGAGCAGCGAGACCACGTTGTGGAAGTTGTTGGCGTGGTCCATGAATCCCGGGTACCAGTTGTCGAACCCGGTGCCCATGTGGGTGGCGCCCTTCTGTCCGCGCTCCTCCAACGCGGTCGCCATCGACATGCCGATCAGGTTCACGGTGCGCCACATCAGGGGGTGCACATAGGGGCTGACCGGTTCCGCGAAGGGCGGGATCCAGATGCGGGTGGGGAAGGGCGAGCTCTGATGGTGGTTGTACAACACCTGCGGCTCGAACTCACGGGCCACCCGGGTGACGGTGCGGGACTCGATCTGGTTGATCATGTAGCCGTCCCGGTTGTTGTCGTGCCCGATGTACTTCTGGTAGAGGAACGGCGTGGGAGCCACCTCGTACGAGGTGCCCAGGTTGGAGCGATACCACTCCGCCACCATCGTCTGCCCGTCCGGATTGATGGAGGGCCAGAGGATCAGGATGACGTTCTCGAGGATGTTGGCGATCTCGGGATCGTCATCGCCGGTCACGAGATCGTAGGCGAGCTGCATGGTATGCTGCGCGTGCGCGACCTCGGTGGCATGGAGGCCGCCGTCGATCCAGACCACGGTCTTGCCGTCACGGGACAGTCGGCGGGCCTCCTCGTCGCTCAGCCCCTCCGGGTGGGCCAGCCGTCGGGCCGTCTCCAGGTGACGCTCCAGCGCCTGCAGGTTGGCCGCGCTCGAGATGAGGGCCACGTAGGTCGGGCGGCCGAACGAGCTGACGCCCACCTGCCGGAGCTCCAGGCGGTCGCTGGCGGCGTCCAGGCGCTGGAAGTACGCCAGCGACTCCTCGAAGGTGGCCAGGAAGAAGTCCTCTCCGACGCGGTGCCCCAGCACCGACTCGGGCGAGGGGATCTGGGCTGCGGCTCCGGGGGCGAGCAGGGAGAGCAGAGCCAAGGCGGTCGGGAGGGCGGACTGGAGCGGGCGTGACATCAGACCTCTCGCGGAAACAGGTGCCGGAGCGGAGCCGTAGGGCGGGCCGAGCCCCGGAGCGGGCGACTCGGCGAATATGGACCGGCTCGCCCGGGCGCGGAAGCCGGAACTGCCAGGAAGCCCCGGCTCTTTCGTATCTGTAGTACAAGATAGCCCGGTCCTCCGCCCCCCGGACTTCGGATCCACACACCTTGGTGCGATGGTGACGCTCGGATGATTGGGCTATTCTTTTTCGCTGGCGTGTCGCGGAGGCCGGGGTCCTCTGCGGGCGCGCCGTTTCCAGCCTCTGCTCTAGAGGAGTTCATCATGATCCAACTTCGTCAGACGTTCAGCCGGGCGGCCGCACTGGCGACGCTTTCGATGGCGTTCGCCGTGGGCCCGCTCCTGGCTCAGGCCACCGGCACCATCGCCGGGCAGGTCACGGATGGTCAATCCGGCCGTCCGCTTTCCGAAGCGCAGGTCTCGATCCCCGGGACCGGCATCGGCACACTCAGCAATTCCTCCGGCCGCTACATCCTCCTGGGCGTCGCGCCCGGCACCGTGACGGTGCGGGTGGAGCTGATCGGCTACGGAACCGTCACCCAGCAGGTCACCGTGGGGTCGGGCCAGTCGGTCGCTCTGGACTTTCAGCTCGGGCAAACCGCCATCGCCCTGGACGAGCTGGTCGTCACGGGAGTGGGGCAGGCGACCGAGCGCCGGGCGCTGGGGACCACGGTGGACGTGATCAACGCGCAGGCGATCGAGGCCGCTCCGGTCACCAACGTCCAGCAGCTCCTGCAGGGGCGCGTGGCCGGTGCGACGGTGAGCGCCACCTCGGCGCAGCCCGGTACGGGCGCCCTGATCAACTTCCGGGGGGTCTCCTCGGTGTTCGGTGCTCAGACGCCCGTCATCTACATCGACGGCGTGCGGGTGGACAACAGCCAGAGCACCGCCGCCGGGACGGGCGGTGAGCAGTCTTCGGCCTTGGCGGACCTCATGGTCTCCGACATCGAGCGGGTCGAGGTCACCAAGGGCGGCGCGGCCAGCACCCTGTACGGGTCGGACGCCGCCACCGGCGTGATCCAGATCTTCACCAAGAAGGGCACGCCGGGCGCTCCGCGCTTCACCATGAAGGTCGAACAGGGCGTCGACACCCCCGAGCTCAAGTATATGTTCGACACCGGGGCCATCTTCCCGGACGAGGTGGCCGCGGGGGCCTCACCGACGCTGCTCAAGGACAACTTCTTCCAGAACGGCCACACGCAGAGCTACTACCTGGGTGTGAACGGCGGCTCCAACGACGCCACCTACAACGTCTCGGGCCGCATCGAGCAGGCGGACGGTATCCAGGTCAAGAACAACAGCGTCCTGTACAACCTGCGCGGCGGCGTGCAGGCCACCGTCTCGGACAAGTTCCGGGTCGAGTTCTCCGGCTCCTACACGCGCAGTGACTACGACCGCCTGTTCAACGGGACGGCCATCGCCGACCCGCTCACCACCTTCGAGGTGGGCGACGCGCTGTTCTTCTCGGGCGCCGCTTCGCTGGACGAAGCGCTGGAGATCTTCCTTCGCCCGACCATCACCGAGGAAGTGAACCGCTTCATCTTCAGCGCCGGCGGCTATTACACGCTGAACGACAACATCAGCTCACGCGTCACGGTTGGATTGGACAGCCGCTCCAACCAACAGCGGATTGCCGAGCCCATCGGGTTCACGCCTGGCGAGGTCACGGGCGAGCTGGACCGCTTCGATCGCGAGTTCACGTCGGTGTCCATGGACGCCGCGGCCACGTTCGCCTACCCCCTGGACGGGGACATCACGTCCTCCTTCACGGTGGGTGCCCAGGGGTTCCGGGACGACGTGAGCACCATCTTCGCGACCGGAACGACGTTCGCGCTCCCGGGCAGCAACGACTTCGGCAACGCCGCGGACATCATCGCGTCCGAGGGGAACTCCGAGTTGTTCACCGGCGGGTTCTACTTCGACGAGCAGCTGTCGCTGTACGGCAAGCTCTATCTGGGAGCCGGCTTCCGTGTCGACGCCGGGTCCAGCTTCGGTGACCAGGTGGCCTGGGAGACCTACCCGAAGGGAACCATCTCCTACGTGATCTCGGAAGAGGACTTCTTCCAGGATCTGGCGAGCAGCCTCTTCTCCGAGTTGAAGCTGCGCGCTGCCTATGGCGAGACGGGCAAGTTCCCGCCGCCCTTCCTGGCGGACCGTAGCTTCACGGCCACGCCGTTCCGGGGGGAGAGCGCGCCGCGCTTCGACAACCCCGGCAACGCGGACCTGCGGCCTGAAAAGACGTCGACCCTGGAGGCGGGGATCGACGCGGCGCTCTTCAACAACCGCGTGGGCCTGAGCTTCACCTGGTACGACGCCAAGACCACGGACGCGCTGTTCGCCGTGCCGGAGCAGCCAGTCACCGGCCTGGGGACGCAGACCCGCAACGTGGGTGAGATCACCAACACGGGGATCGAGCTGACCCTGGACCTGACCCTGCTCAACACCCAGAGCGTGGCCTGGTCGGCCGGCGCCACCTACAACCAGGTGGACAATCGGGTGACCGACATGGGCTCCGCTGCCGCCTTCTTCGTAGAGGCGCAGAAGCACGTCTGCGGACCACCGATCGACTGCGACCCGAACACACCGGGTCTGGAAGAGCTCCCCGTGGGAGCCTGGTTCGTCACCACGCCGATCGACACCAACGGCGACGGTCTGCCGGACGGATCGGAGCGCCAGTACACGGGCGGGCAGCCCTTCCCGGACAAGAGCGGGAGCTTCAACACCTCACTCACCCTGGGGGGCAATCTGACGCTTTCGGCGCTGGCGGACTGGGCGGCCGGCTTCGAGGTGTTCGACTACGGTTCCGTGTGGGCCACCTTCAACAACATCTATCGCGCCAACCTGGAGCGCTGTCCCGCGGGCAAGGATCCGTGTGACGAGGGCTTCCCGCTTCGCTACAACCTGGCGGGTGTGGACCAGGGCGAGTACAGCCAGAGCGCCGCGCGCTCCGCGTTCGTGTACGACGGAGACTGGTTCAAGCTGCGGGAGATCGCGGCTCGCTACGCGTTGCCTGAGTCGATGGCGTCGCAACTCGGCGCCAGCCGGGCCACGGTGTACGGCTCCGTGCGCAACGTTTGGATCTGGTCGCGCAACGGCCTGATCGACCCGGAGCTGAGCGGTGTCAACGACAACGGCTTGGAGCTCGGCGGTGAGAGCTCGATCACGATCTCCGCACCGCGAGCGTTCAAGTTCGGCGTCGAAGTGGTCTTCTAAGGGAGAGGCGAGACATCATGAATGCGAGATCTTTCGTGAAGAGGGCCGCTCCCGGCTCGGCGCTGTTCCTGGCGCTGGCGCTCGGTGCAGGGGCCTGCGACTTCCTCGACCCGACCAAGGTGGACAACCCCACCACGACGGACGAGGACCTGGCCCAGGCCGAGCGGCCTACCGAGGCCTTGCTGCCCGGTCTGCGCGCGCAGTTCGCGCGGGCCGTGGGGGCCACGGTCACTACGACCGAGAACGCCTCGGACAACTATTCGATCCACGGGACGGGCATCCTCAAGCAGCTGGATGACCCCTACCAGACGGATCCCACCATCGTGGACGCGACCGGTACCGGAAGCGCCCACGCGATCTACTGGCACAACCAGGAGCTGCGGGCTCTGGCCGATTTCGTGATCGACGAGATCGCGCCCGGAGACGCCACGGCCACGCCGGACCTGATCGCGGAGGCGCACTACTACCGGGGCATGGCGTACCTGCACCTCGGAGAGAACTTCTCGTTCTTCCCGGTGGAGAAGGACGGTACGCCGCAGCCGGCCAGCGAAGCGCTCAGCCGCGCCGTCACGGACCTGACGGCCGCGTTGGCTGGACCCTTGGCCACACAGGCCAAGGCCGCGCTGGCGCGGGCGTACCGTTGGCAGGGGAATGCCACCCAGGCCATCAACATGGCGGTGGACGTCCTGGCCGCGGATCCGGCGTTCCTGTTCCAACAGGAGTACGATTCGCAGTCGATCGAGAACAACCCGTTCGCATTCCTGTTCTTGAGGGCGCTCCAGGAGATGCAGCCGCTGCCGCGGTTGGACTTCCTGGATCCGAAGTACACCAGCCGTGAGGCGGGCATCGCCGTGGCCAAGGCCGAGGAGATGCACCTGATCATGGCTGAGGCGCGCTTCGCCCAGGGAGACTTCGGAGCGGGCAAGACGCATCTGGCCAATGCCATCCGCGCGGCGCAGCAACGCGGCACCAGCGCGTTCGTGGACAACGATCAGCGGCTCAACGCCGATCTGTCCATCCGTCCCCGGGACGCGACGATCATGATCGCGGCGGAGCCCGGTGCCGGGTTCCGTGCCGGGCTGGTGCTGAACCGGCCGGACGTGAGCATTCCGGTGCCGACCGTGTCGGGCACGTCGCTGGACGCGGATTCGATCGAGGCCATTCCGGATTCGGAAACCGAGAGCCTGTGGCACGCGCTCTGGTTGGCGCGCCAGGAGATTCTCTTCCTGGAAGGCCGCCGCATGGCGGACCTGGGGCTTCGGCTTCCGATGATGCTCACCGAGATCGATGCCAACCCGAACATTGCGGACGGCGATCCCGGCACGCGCATGACCATCCCCGCCTACCTGACTCAGCCGGTGGCGGCCGCCATGGACACCTTCACACCGGCGTCCCCGTACGACGCCAACGATGCCCTGTTCACCACCGAGGTGACCATGGACATCGATCTGAACCGGATCCTGGCCCAGCGGAACTCGAGCCCCTTCGGTAACTAGGGCTCGGTTTCGGCGGAGAAGCGAGCGGCCGGCGGGGTGACCCGCCGGCCGTTCTGCGTTTCGGCACGATCCCTGTAGCGGATCCAGTCTTCATGGGACACGTCGATTCGCGTAAGGAGCCGGGGAACCGGGCGGGCGCCCTGGGCCTCCTGCCTGCTCTCCTGGGGGCCTGGGCCCTCATTCCGGAGGTGCCTGCGCTTCCGCCGGAGTGGAGTGCCTCGTTCGGATGGAGCTTCCTGGCGCTGGGCATCCTGTTGGCCGCCACGGGTCTGGTCATCGAGTGGCGGGGGCCTCGCCGCTGGAGCGCGCTGGTTCCGGGGATCGTGTTGCTCGACTTCTGCCTGGCGCTCGCCGGCGTGGCGGCATGGCGCACCACGCTCTCCCTATCCGCATATGCCCCGGAGATGCCGACGGGCTCCCGGGTCTACGAGCCCGCGCGCGGGGAAGCGGAGACCGGGGTGCTGCTGGCCGCCCGTGGGCAGGACGATTGGCGGCTGATGCAGCGGCTGGCCGCGGCGCTGGCCCGCAACGGTGTGCTCGCGGTGGTGTTGGCCGATGGGGCGACGCCCCTGCCCGCCGATCTCGAGGCTGTCCGAGCGTTGGGGCCGGGCGTTGTCCGTGTGGGAGCGCTGGCGTTCGGACCGGCGGGCTCCGACCCCGGATGTCTGGAGGAGGCCGACCCGGATTTCCTGGCGTTGGTATCGGTGCCCCTGGATGCCGACCCAGCCCTGGGGCCCGATGGACCCGACCTCCTGGGTGTGTACGGCTTCGATGACGCCGTGATCTCCCCCCATGTCGATGGGCAGCGCCTGGCGGCGGCCTTCGCGGCCTCGGGACGCCCGCGGCAGGCGGTCCGGCTCTTCATCGGATCGGATCACCAACTGCGGCGGTCGCGGGGAGGGGGCCTACTTCCCGCCCCGTTCGGGGCCGGCTTCGTGGGGCGGCTGGTGTCGTGGATGGAGGGCGGTGAGTTCTAGGGACGTCCGAGCGCCACGGTGGGATGGGGCCCGAACCCGGCCGAACGGGACTCCCTGAGTGCTCGGGCTTCCCTTCAGCGTGCGCCCAGCGGTAGCGCGCCCCGGGTGACCAGGTCGCGGTACCCGCGGAATCCCCCTGTGCGACCCGCTTCCAAGAAGACCGAGAACGGCTGCAGGAGCTGCGCGCTGTAGTAGCCCGGCGCAGTGGCCAGCAGCGGGTCCTGGAACCCGCCGCCACCGAAGTAGCTGCGGATGAGGACGCCGTCGTCCGCGAGGGGAAGGGAGCGCACGTTCTCGGCGAAGGTGGGGAAGCTGCCGTCGCTCCAGAGGTAGAACTCGACGTTGGACGCGTAGAGCGCGCTCACCTCCAGGCCGGACTCCCGAACGGCATCGCCGATGGCACGCAGCGCGTGCTCTCCGGCCAGGTTCCCCACCACCGGGATCACGCGATTGGCTTTCTGCAGCGCCTCGACCGCTCGCCAGTCCTCCTCCGTGGCCATGAAGCTGACCGGCCGTCCGTCGAGGTCCCGCTCGAGCAAGAGATCGCGATGGGTCGGATAGAAGAAGCGGGGCCTGCGTCCGAAGGAGTGGAAGCGCAGGTCCAACCCGTTCGCGATGAACTCCTGGTGGAAGCGGTCCAGCGCAGCGCGATCCTCGTCTCCCAGGGGTACTCCGAACCCGGCGACGTGCAGCGCCACTCGCGCACGCACCTCCGCTCCGTTATCCGTCAACGCCGCGTGCCCGTCGATCCAGGCGATGAGATCGTCCAGCGGGCGTGCGCTCCAGGCATCCAGGTCGTCGGGCAGCGGTCGTGCGTAGAGCAGCGCCAGGTATTCCAGTCGGTTGCGCGCCAGCTCGAAGAGCGCTTTGAACAGCAGGTGCTCGATCAGGTTGTCTCGGCGGATGTCGACCAGGAACGCCACCTCCGGACGGATGGCCGCCATGTACGAGAAGTTCTGGTCGGGGCCCACTCCGACGTAGGCGCCTCCCCGAAGTCCGCGTCGCTGGAGCGCGCCTACGACATGCAGATAGCTGGACTCGTTGGAGATGAGGTTGTCTGTATCGAAGTAGCCGCCGGGCTCGGAGAGCCGGGAGACCAGCGCGGCGAAGGTCGAGTCGGAGAGCGCGGTGGGAGCGCGCTGCAGCAGCGCTGCCGTGCCGCTTCGGGTAGCCTCGGGCGCGCACGCCAGCCCCGCCCCCAGCAGAAGCAAGGAAAGCAGCCGGGTACGGCGGGCCATCAGTCGTGCATTGGAAACGGTTGGGCCGTCCATGTGGTGCCCGGCTCGAACGTGGACCAGAGCAGGCGCGAGACATCGCGCAGCAGCACGAAGCCCTCGTTGTCCGCCCCCCAGCTGGAGTCCTCCTGGTTCTTGGTGATGACGGAGAACACGTAGTCGCCATGCGGCGCGTTCACCAACACCACTTCGGAACGCGAGCGGTCCACGGCGCCTTGCTTGGAGGCCGCCTGCACCCAGGGTGGTATCTGCGAAAGCGCTTCGTCGTTCCAGTAGATACGGCTGAGCACGCGGTACATCTCCTCGTCGGCGCCCGGGCTCACCGCTCGGCCCTCGCGGATACGCACAAGCAGCTCGGCCATCTCCCGTGGAGTGGTCTGCCCCCAGCCATAGACTTCCCAGTCGGAGCGGCGCCCTTCCGTGCGGGAATTGACGCGGGTGCGCTCGAAGCCGTGTTGGCTCAGCCATTCGTTGATGGCAGTGCCGGTCCCGACCAGATCCTGCAGCCAGAGGCTGGCCGTGTTGTCCGACATGGTGATCATGAGCATGACCACCTTGGAGAGAGCGATCTCTTCGCCGTCCTTGAACGAGCCCAGGATGTCCTCGCCCTCGTAGAGCAGCGAGTCGCGGTACACCAGCGCCTGGTCGAAGTCGAGTGCACCCTGCTCGATCCGTTCGAACGTGGTGAGGAGGATCGGAACCTTGATCATGCTGGCGGTCGGGAAGAGCGTGTCCGGCTGTATCCAGGCGCTCCTCCCATCTCCCAGGTGTCGGACGTAGATCCCGACGTCTCCGTGGAAGCCCTGCACCAGCGAGTCAAGGCGGGCCTGCAACCGGGCATCCTGGCGTTCCTGCCCAGGAGGGCGTGGGTTGGACCCAGTGCATGCGCTCAGCCCGATCAGGAGCGAGAGCAGCGCGCGCGTGGGTCGCATGGTGATGTGCCTCGTGAGGGGGAGCCTAGACGCGTCGCCGTGTGGGCCGCGGCGGGGGCTTGGAGTGGGTTCCGTCCTCCTCCAGGGCCCACAGCCACTTCTCGGCTTCCGCCTTCACCCGCTTGGGCGCCGTTCCGCCCAGCACGTCCCGGCGGCGCAGCACCGCCCCCAGCGACAGTTCGCGCTGTACCGATCCTGTCTCCGGAACCAGACCTGCCAGCACCTCGGCGGGCAGGTCCTCCAGCTCACAGCCGTGCTCGATGGCGGCGCGCACGGCTCGGCCCACCACCTCGTGGGCGTCCCGGAATGGCATGCCGCGGCGGACCAGCAGGTCCGCCAGGTCGGTGGCGTTCAGGAAGCCCCCGCGCGCAGCAGCTTCGCACCGCGCCTCGTCGTACTGCACGGAGCGCACGACCACGTCCATCACGCGCAGACAGGCATCCGTTTGGTCGAGGGCGCCGAAAAGCGCCTCCTTGTCCTCTTGGAGATCCTTGTCGTAGGCGAGCGGGAGGCCCTTGAGCGTGACCAACAGAGCCTGCAGGTGTCCGATCACCCGTCCGGCCTTGCCGCGGATGAGCTCGAGCGCGTCCGGGTTCTTCTTCTGCGGCATCAAGCTGGATCCCGTCGACACGGAGTCGCCCAGCTTGAGGAACCCGGCCTCGTGCGACGCGAAGAAGATCCAGTCCTCGGAAAGCCGGGAGAGGTGCACCATGATGGTGCTGCACACGAAGGCCAGCTCCAACACGAAGTCGCGGTCGCTGACCGCGTCCAGGCTGTTGCGGGTGGGTTGTCTGAAGCCCAGCGCCTTGGCGAGCGCCTTGCGGTCCACCCGGTAGGCGGTGCCGGCCAACGCGCCGGACCCGAGCGGACAGGCGTCTGCCCGGCGAGCTGCGTCAGCGAGCCGCTCCCGGTCCCTGGAGAGCATCTCCACGTACGCGAGGGCATGGTGGCCGGCCGTGATGGGCTGGGCCCGCTGCAGGTGTGTGTACCCGGGGAGCGCGGTCCCCGCGGTGCGGAGCGCCAGCTCCGCCAGGGCGTGCATGACCCGGCCCAGCGAGCCATCGAGCCCGGCGACGCGCTCCCGCAGCCAGAGGCGTAGGTCGGTGGCCACCTGGTCGTTGCGGGACCGGCCCGTGTGCAGCCTACGAGCGAGGTCACCCACTCGTTCGCCCAGGGCCGCCTCCACGAAGCTGTGCACGTCCTCCGCGGCCGAGGTTTCCAACGGCGAGGGATCCGCCTCCAGGTCCCGTCCCAGCTGACGGAGCGCTCGCTGCAGGGCGCGCACGTCCTTCTGTGTCAGCACGCCGGCCTTCCCGAGGGCGCCGGCCCACGCGATGCTGCCCTCGATATCCGCTTGGATCAACCGCCTGTCGAACGGCAAGCTGCGGTTGAAGGCGTCGAAGGCCGGATCCAGACCTCCTGCGAAGCGTCCGCCCCAAAGGGCGCTCACGAGGCGCTCCGGTCCCGCTCCGCCGCAACCTTGGATGCGAGCCCGTACAGCCGGATGAACCCGCCCGCGTCGGCGTGGTCGTAGGTATCGCTGTCCTCGAACGTGGAGAGGTCCTCGCGGAAGAGCGAGTAGGGGCTGGTGGCCGCCAGCGCCGTGGCTTGCCCCTTGAACAGTCGCACGCGCACCTCGCCGGTCACGGGTTCGCTGGCGACACGGAACAACGTGTCGAGCGCGCGCCGTTCGGGGACGAACCAACGCCCCGTGTAGACCAGGTCGGCGTACTCGGGCATGAGTCGCTCCGTAAGACGGGCCGTGTCCTTGTCCAAGGTGAGCGAACGGAGCGTGCGGGCGGCCTCCAGAATGACGGTGCCTCCCGGCGTCTCGTATACGCCTCGCGACTTCATGCCCACCATGCGGTTCTCACAGATGTCGACGCGTCCCACGCCGTGGCGGCCGGCTCGCGTGTTCAGGTCGGCGACCAGGGCCTCAGCGGCCATGGCCTTGCCGTCCACCGCGACCGGCACGCCCCGCTCGAACGTGAGCGAAACCTCTTCAGGGCTGTCTGGGGCCTCCCACGGGTGCGCGGTGAGCATCCAGACGTCGTCCGGGGGAGCGTTGGCTGGATCCTCCAGTGCTCCACCCTCGTGGCTGATGTGCCAGAGGTTGCGGTCACGCGAGTAGATCTTCTCCCGCGAGGCGGTGACGGGGACGCCATGGGCCGCCGCGTAGTCGAGAGCCTGGGTACGGGAGCGGATGTCCCACTCCCGCCAAGGAGCGATGACCTTCAGGTCCGGAGCCAGCGTCTGGTAGCCGAGCTCGAAGCGCACCTGGTCGTTGCCGCGCCCCGTACACCCGTGGGCCACGTACCTGGCGCCCACCTCGCGCGCGTACTCGACCTGCGCCTTGGCCAGGACCGGTCGCGCCATGCTGGTCCCCAACAGGTAGCGCCCTTCGTAGACGGTCATGGCGCGCACGCAGGGCCACACGTACTCCTCGACGAACTCGCGGCGCAGGTCCACCACTTTGCAGGAAGCGGCGCCCGTGGCCAGCGCCTTCTCCTCCAGTCCGTCCAGCTCCCCTTCACCCTGGCCGACGTCGCCGGCCACGCAGTGGACCTCGAGGTCGTAGTTCTCCTTGAGCCAGGGGATGATGATCGAGGTGTCGAGGCCGCCGGAATAGGCGAGGGCGACGCGCTCCTTCATGGCACGGATTCCTTGTGGAGGATGCGGGCCCGGCCCTTCCAGGCACCGCCGCCGGGAAGATCGGTGCCGTGGCCCCGTCGGAGAAGACCCCCAGGCGTGCGAGGGGAGCTCCCGACGGAAGCGCGCTTCTTTGGCCGCTATGCTCCAGCGTGCGAGGGTGCCCGCGCTGTCGTCCGCCGCACCGGCGTGGGCCTTCGGAGGAGGGGAGGATGAGGAAGCAGGCGAGTTTGGTCACGGTCGCGCTGTGGCTGGTGCCGACCGCACTTCTGGGACAGCGGCCCCAAACCCTGATGAACGGCCCGATCCACTCGGGTGGCTTCGGTGGGCCGGTGGTGCGTTTCTCGGACCTCGATGGGGACCTGGGGATCCTGGTTGGAGGGCGGGGTGGCTGGATCATCAACCACACCTTCGTGATCGGTGGTGGGGGCTACGGCCTGGCCAATCCAGACAACTTCGAGCGATTGGACAGCCGCGGAAACACCGTGGAACTGACCATGGGCTACGGGGGCCTGGAGCTCGAGTACATCCCGGCCTGGTACCGGGTGGTTCACCCGTCCTTCCAGGTGTTGGTGGGGGCGGGAGGCGCCACCTGGGACGATCGCTTCCGCGGAGGAGCCCAGTACGACGACGATGCGTTCTTCGTCGTCGAGCCGGGCGCCAACCTGATGGTCAACGTCGCGGAAGTGTTCCGACTCGGCTTCGGCGTGAGCTATCGCCTCACCGGTGACGTCGAGCTGGAGGGTCTGGACGCCGGCGCGTTGGACGGTGCGTCCGGCTACCTGACCTTCAAGTTCGGTCGCTTCTGAGTCGGAGCGTCGTCTTCGAGCCTGCGCGCTGGCCCGCGGCGCTCAGCGGATCAGGCGGATGCCGGGATTGATGGGGTAGAGCCACTCCACGCCCCGTGCGGTGACCACAGCGTCGTCCTCGAGTGGGATGCGTGCCTTGGCTCCACCCCACTCGGGCACGCTCGTGTACGCGAAGAGCTCGATGGAGAACAGGTTGCCGGGCCGAACCTCGTAGGTCAGGCGCAGTGGATTGAAGAAGGCGATGGAGGGCCCGATGCCATGTCCGAGGTTTCCGACGCTGTGGTTGCCGAACATGATGTCGGTGGTGGGGGTGTCGTAGGGCTTGTTGAACTCCTCCATGGGCCGGAAGCCCGCTGCGGACAGCGCCTGCACGATGGCGTCCGAGTTGGCCTGCGCGGTGCGTCCGGCCCGGATGGTGTTCCGGACGACCGCGCGGGCCTGGGCCCCGCGCTCGAAGGCGTGGCGCAGCCCCTCCGGGGCTTCCGTCTCGCTGTCCCGCAGGACGTAGGCGATCCGCTTCATGTCGGTGTGGAAGTTCAGGAAGCCCACACCCCAATCGATCATGAGCAGGTCGCCTCGCTGGATGATGCGCTCGTTCGACGTGGCTTCGATGCCGGTGGGACCGGTCACGTACACGGACGGGAAGTCGAAGGAGGTGTCGAGCCCCCGCCGGCGTAGCTCCTCCATCATCCACCAGGCCACGTCCTCCAGGGACGTGACACCCGGTGTGATCACCTCGTTGGAAAAGGCACGCTCGGCGATTTCGCGGGAGATCTCCCCGGCTTCCGCGAATGCGGCGATCTCGGTGGCGACGCGCCGCGACCGGAAGTCCGAGACGAGCTTCTCCGCCGAGACCAGCCGGGCACGGTAGCGCTCACCAAGCGCTTCCTGCAGGGCCAGATAGCTCGTGTGGGACAGCCCGTCCGCACCACCGATCCGCTCCGACATGTTCACGCCGATCCTCTTTGGATCGCGTTCGGCGACGAAAGCACCCAGGTCGATGCCGGGCAGGATCTGATCGTAGGCACCACTCTCTTCCAGTCGGTAGCCATCGATGCCGGCTGCGACCCGCTCGATGCGATCACCACCTCGATCCGTGAAGATGTAGTAGCCCACCGAGCCCACGTATCCGCCGCCCAGATCCTCCACGAGTGGGTCGGGACGGCCCTCCTTGACCACGGTGATCCACATGTCGATCCCGTTCTCACGCATGGCCTCGGGAAGGACGAGATCGAACTTGTCCCGCCGGATCTGCGCCATGCGCTCCCAACGGCGGCGGGCCTCCTGGCCGTCCAGCGAGCGGGGGAGGCAGAGCAGCAGGGCGGCGAGGAGAAGCCAGGGTCGTGCGCGCATCGGCGAGGCTCCGTGAAACGTGGATCGTGCGAGGATCTTGCGGTGCGCCTACGAAGGCGTCCTCGGCCAGGATGGACGATCTGCCACTGTGAAAGCAAGCGGGCGCAGACCCTCGGGGAGGGATCGAGCCCTCCCTAGCGGTCCTCCACCTCGATGCCCTCGAGGCGCATGACCTCGAGCGCGTTGGTGCTGGGAAGGGGACCCTCGCGCAGGCGGTAGTCGAATGTCATGACGCCGTCCCGCACTTCGTCGGTGAAGTGCACCACGCGCGCCCCCATCTCGGGGTCGTTCGCCAACGAAGCCAGGGACAGATCGTGGGTGGACACCAGCGTTGCGGTGGGGAGCCGCGAGAGCTGGCGCAGCACCGCCTCGGTACCGGTGTGGCGTTCCCGCGAGTTGGTGCCTCCAAGGATCTCGTCGAGCAACACCAGCGTGGGGCTGTTCTCGGCGGCCCGGTCCAGACAGAAGCGCAGGCGCCGAACTTCGGCGTGAAAGCGGGAAAGGCCGCTGCCCAGAGAGTCCTCCACGTTCATGCTGGTCACGACGGAGAGGCAGCGCATGCGACAGGAGGCTGCCGGTACGGGAAGTCCCGCGCGCACCAGCACCGTGGCCAGGCCGACGGCGCGCAGGTAGGTGCTCTTTCCGCTCATGTTCGATCCGGTGACCACCACCAGCACTCCCTCTCGCTCGAGGCGCACGTCGTTGGCGACCCGTCGCTCGCGGGGGAGCAGCGGATGCGCGAGCGCGCTGGCCTCGAAGAGGGGGCCGTCCTCGCCCACGGTCGCGCCTCCGTGGTCGGGCACGGCGTCCGCGTAGGAGGCCAGCGACAGGAGGGCCTCCAATCCCGCCACCGCGCCGGTCCAGGCGGCCAGCTCCGGTCCGTGCTGCCGCTGCCAACGCAGCAGAGCCCGCCGCGCCCACAGGTCGGTGAGCAGAACGATGTTGCCGGTCACGGCCCAGAAGGCGTTCTGGCGCTGGGCCAGACGGTGAGCCTGGCGGCGCAGCTCGGCCACGGCAGCGGGAGCCGGCGAGTCGGCTCGGGTCACCGGTTCCAGCAGCCGGGTCAATAGCGGGGTCTGGAAGCGAAGGGCCGCGACCTGCTCCAACACGCGGCTCCAGGCGCCCAACGTATCGGCCACGGCCTCGAAGCGGCCGGTCAGCGGGCCGAGGTCCCGGAAGCTCCGTGCGTAGAGGGCGTTGCCCACAAAAGGGATCACCGCCCACCACCAGGATCCCAACCCAACGCTCAGTACGACGCCTGTGACGGCCAGCAGCGGCAGCAGGACCAGAAGCCCGGTGTGGAGCGGCGTGTCGCGCTCGTCCGGGGCGGGCGTGGCTCCCCAGGCGACGAGGTCACGGGTGCGTTGCGCCAGCACCTCCGGAGGATGGCGGCTACCCGCCTCGCTCAAGGTTCGGAGCTCGATCTCGAGCAGCTCGCGGTCGGCCCCGCGTGTCCGCAACTCGCGGATGGCCTGGGCGCGCGGCTCGGCCGGCGGGCGTGCCGAGGCGTCCTGCAGCCATTCAGCCAGCGTACCCCTGCCCAGGGCCGTGTGACAGGCGTTCACACGGTGAAAGAGCGAGTCGGGTCCGAACAGTCCGAGGTCGTAGCTGAACGCGTGCTTCCGGTCCATGAACTCTCGCCCGTCGGGCTGCCCGAACGCAAAGCGCTCGTCCAGCCGCTGCCGGGCACGCTCGTTCCAATCGACCGCGTAGCCGCAGCGCTTGCGCTTCGTGGAAGCAAGGCGACGGACCAGCACGAGCGGAACCAGGAGCGCGCCGGCACCCAGCACGATGCGTCCGCCGGAGCCGGGTAGGATGCCCAGCGCCGACAGGAACGCCCAGAGGAGTGCACCCAGGAGTACCGCCGCGGAGGTGTTGGCCCAGACCAGTTCGCGGGCTTCCAACTCCTCGAGCTCGGCGCGCCGCTCGGCCAGGCGAGCGGTGGTCTCGGCCCGGGCCTCCTCCAACCTGAGCCGCGCGGCGGACTCCGGACTGCTTCCGTCCGGCGTCACTCGTCTTCCGCAGCAGGATGGAAGCTCAGCTCGCGCGTAGCGGCGTCGTCCAACGTCGCCATCCAACCGCGCATCAGTTGCTGCAGGCTGTCAGAGAACGCGTCCTGGTGTCGCAGCCACCAATCGCGGAATCCCGGGCGCACCAGGTAGGAGCGGATCATGAAGCGATAGCTCTTCCAGAGCTCCTTCTCCAACATCCCGTTGCGATACTGGTAGTAGAGGTTGTCCCAGTGACGGAACGTGGCCAGCAGCATCGAATGCCACCGGAAATGCTCGATGGGATCGAGCGCGTCCGCCCCGTGGTCGAGGCCCCGCCCCCAGATGTCGGCCATCTCCGCGTCCGAGATGATGAGGCTCAACAGCTCGAGGCTGTTGTGGGAGATCTCCTGGTAGGACGCCGCACGCACGGCCTTGGTGTTCTGCTTGAGTTGCACGCTGAGGTAGATCAGCGAGACGACGACGCCGATAGCGCCGATGAATTCGCCCAGATTGCCCAGGGCGGTCAGGGTCACGGAAGTCGCTCCACGTTCTGGATCAATCGGCGGAAGAACCGTACGGCGTTCGCGTAGTCGGCCGTCGTGATCCGCTCGCCGGTCCCGTGCATCCGAGACAGGTCGTCCGTCTGGAACCGCACGGGCAGGAACCGATACACGTTCGCGGAACGGCCGCCGTAGTACCAGGCGTCCGTCCCGCCCGGAACCACATAGGGCGCCACGATGATCTCGCCTCCCAGCGCCTCGTGCACGGTGCGCTCCAGCATCCGGAAGGCGGGGGACTCGTGGTCGGAGACGGGAGAGGGATCGCGTGCGCTCTCGGTAGGCTGGATCTCGACCCGCGGATCCGAGATCACCTGTCGCACGCGCTCCGTCACGGTTTCAACGGTCTCGCCCGGGCGAATGCGGAAGTTGACCAGCGCGCGCGCCTCGATGGGAAGCACGTTGTCTTTCTCTCCGGCATGGAAGACCGTGGCGGCCGTGGTGGTGTGCAGCATGGCCGCCGACTCCGGAGCGCCGGCCAACAAACGGGTGAGCAGCGGTCCGAAGAGCCAGCGGTTCCCCAGGAAGAAGCGCCCCCCGAAGTCCATCTCCGGCGTCAGGCGTTCGAAGAGCAGCCCCGTGCTGCCCTCCAGCGTGGAGGGGAAGGGGTCGGCTTCCAGCCGAGCGATGGCGGCGCTCAGCACGCCCACCGCCGTCTGGGCCGGCGGGTTGGAGGAATGGCCTCCCGCCGCCTCCACCGAGAGGGACAGTGTGAGGAAGCCCTTTTCCGCCACACCCACCAATCCCACCGGCCGGTCGATGTTGGCCAGGCCCGGCAGCACGGCCCCGCCTTCGTCCAGGACAAGCGCGAGATCGTGCTCCCCTCTCGACGCCAACAGCTCGGCGATCGCGTGCGCGCCCCTGAGGCCGCCGACCTCCTCGTCGTGACCGAAGGCGAGATAGACGGTGCGCGGGGGTTGAAAGCCTTCGCTGACCAGACTCTCGACGGCTTCGAGAATGCTCATGAGCGTGGACTTGTCGTCGATGGCGCCGCGCCCCCAGACGAACCCGTCGGCGATGACGCCTGCGAACGCGGGGTGTTCCCAGTCGTCCTCGGTGCCCTCCAGCACGGGAACCACGTCCTGGTGCCCCATGAGCACGACGGCGGGGGCACCGGCGTCGGCACCGTTCCAGCGATACAGCAAGCTCAATCCGCCCACAAGCTCACGCCCGAGCGCGGCGTGCGTCGCCGGGAAGGTGCGCTCGAGGAAGGCGTGGAAGCTCCGGAAGGCAGTGGAGTCCGGCAGGGCCGGCGGCTCCCTCGAGATGGTCGGGTAGGTGAGGGCCTCGGCCAAGCGAGCCGCCACCGCAGCTTCGTCCACCGCGATTGCGATGGCTTCGACGCGCTCGCGCTCCGGCGGGCGCAGCGTCGCCGCACGCACCGCGGCCACGCCGAGCGCGACCAGCGGTAGGAGCAGTAGGGTCAGGAGGAGCTTGCGCATGTTCATGTCCTCTCCGGCACGAACGCCACGATCCGCAGGGGACCGCCACTGCCGCCCTCGATCTTCATGGGCAGCGCCACCACGAACGCCCCCTGCTCCGGCAGCTGCTCCAGTCCGGCCACGTTCTCGAAGCCGGGAATGTCCGCGCCGTAGAGGATCTGGTGGCTCTCGAAGGTCGCCGACTGGCCGTGGTCGATGCTCGGTGTGTCGATGCCCACGGCGCCTACGGCACGCTCTGCCACCAGCCAGCGGGCCGCGTCCGGGTGCAGGCCGGGGAAGTGCAGGAGCGGGACGGCCTCTGGTCCGGTGACGTCGGTGCCCAGATAGGCGCTACGGTCGCCGTAGCGGTTTCCCCAGCCGGTACGGAGCAACAGGATCACTCCGTCGGGCAGGCGGCCGTGCCGGGCCTCCCAGGCTTCGAGGTCGGCCACCTGCACCTGGTCGTCCGGCCCGGCGCGCTCGGAGAGGTCCACGACGGCGGCCGCGCCGATCAGTTGGGACAGCGGGATCTCGTCCGCGGCCATTCGACCCTCGGCGAAGTGGATGGGCGCATCGAGGTGCGTGCCCCCGTGCTCCGCAGCGCGGAAATCGAAGGCCGAATAGAACCACCCTCCCTCGGTCTGCCCGAACGCGACGGTGTCCAAAACGAATCCGTTGGCGGTGGGCCAATAGATGGACGAGGACGAGAACGGATGGGTGAGGTCTACCCAGCGGCCGCTGGCGCCCGCGAACACGGCGGCGGCGCCGGGGGCGCTCGGCGCGGGAGGGGCGGTGCAGGCCGCCGGGGTCAGTAGAGCCGCCGTAAGTATGAGCGCATGCCGTGACATGGGGCCTCCTCGTCAGAGTGAAAGCCAGAGATTCACCTTCACGATGAAGGCGGAAGGGTCGAACGGCCGCGGAAGCTCGGCACTCCAAGGTGTGCGCTGGGCAGGGGGATGGCGAGCCTCGAACCGGCGTTGCTCGGGGTTGCTGGAGGCCAGCACCTTGCTCACTGGGACCCACCGACCGAGGGGTGCATGGATCTCGAAGAGCCTCGCGCGTGGATTGGCGCCGCCCGCACCGTCGTCGTCTTCAGCGGCGCGGGGGTGAGCGCCGAGTCGGGGGTGCCCACGTTTCGAGGGGAGCAGGGCCTCTGGCGCTCGTACCGCGCGGAGGACCTGGCCACTCCGGCGGCCTTTCGCCGCGACCCCCGCCTCGTCTGGGAGTGGTACGCCTGGCGCCGCGGTCTGTTGGCTGCCTGTGCGCCCAACGCGGCCCACCAGGCCATCGCCGAGGCGCAGTTGATGCGAAACGGTGTGCACGTCGTCACACAGAATGTCGACGGCCTGCATGAGCGGGCGCTCCGCGCTCGCGGCGGGGTGCCGGGCCTGGAGCGAAGCATCCTGGCGCTGCACGGGTCCATCGCCCATTCCCGCTGTTCGACCTGCAGCTACCGGGAGCTGGATGAACACCCCGTCGACGCCAGCGCGCTCGAGCGGCTACCACGGTGTCCGCGCTGCGGGGCGCTTCTGCGCCCGGACGTCGTCTGGTTCGGCGAAAGGTTGGATGCCCGCACGCTGGATCATTCGTTCGATCTCGCGGCCGGAGCGGATGTCTGTCTGGTGGTTGGAACCAGCGGACTGGTGGAGCCCGCCGCGAGCGTGCCGCGGATCACCGCAGGAGCCGGAGGGCGGGTGCTGGTCCTGGGCCCTGAAGAGACAGCCCTGGACGGCCTGGCCGACCGGGTCCTGCGCGGGCGTGCCACCGAGCTGGTTCCGGCCCTCTTCGGCTGACGCGGTGCCCACAGGGGGCCGGGGGGTCGCGGTCCGGAGGGCGGGGTGGCAGGCCGAAGAACCGGCCGTTCCGAGCGGGGTACCGCAAAGACCAGCATGAGAAAGGAGTCCCCCGTGATGCGCGCCCTCGGATTGCTTCCCCTTGGCCTGTTGGCGGCATGCGTGACCACGAACGCGGTCATGCTGGACCCCGGGGCCTACTACCCGCCGGTGCCGGTGAACGAGATCGTCGTCTACGTGGACGAAGCCGACGTGGAGGGCGAGTACGTGAAGATCGCCATGATCTACGCCGAGGGAGACGCCGACCTCAACGATCAGTCTTCCTTCGTGGAGGCCATGCGAGAGAAGGCCGCCGAGATCGGCGCGCACGCCATCATCTTGCAGGGCTTCGATGAGCCCACCACCGGCGACAAGGTGGCCGAGGCACTCCTGGGCACGTCGGCCGAGCGGCGCGCACGGGTGCTGGCCATCCGCTTCGTGGGGGCCTGAGGGCCGAGCGGGAGACCCTCCCTGGCTTCGGACCCGCCGCGCTGTGCCTGCGGGCTGCGTCAGCCTAGCGGATGGGCGGCGGGAAGGGGCCGATCGGCAAGAACAGCGCGGACGCGTCCAGTAGGCCTCCCGCTGGAGGGGGCCCGCAGGCCGCTGGGGCGTCGTCGAACCCCCACAGGAGCCCCACTCCGGCCGCCACCCCGAGGACGTCCCAGGCCAGGTCCTTCCAGGACGCCTGCCCTCTTCCCCGTGAATCGCTCCATTCTTTCAGGAGCCCGGCGCTGAGGGACACTCCGGTCGCCAGCAAGGCCCGGGGCTGCTTGCACTCCCAAAGGGGGATGGCGAAGGCGTAGGTACCGGCCGCGATGATGGCGCTGGCGGCGAAGTGCTCGGCTTTGTCCTTGGCGAGCCAGGCATCCTCCTGGGCGACCAGGCCCCCGGGCTCGCTCACCTGCCCCAGCGCCAGGGCCCCGACCAGCACCAACCAGCGCGTGGAAATGACGCCGGACGGACCGGCCGACCTCGGGAAGTGGCGCATCTCCGCCTCGTTCCGGCGTTCCTGGGACGGGCACCCGGCCTGGGCGGGGCCACAGGGTTCTAGATATCGGGTCGCTCGCCTTCTGCCAACCGTTCTCCGGGTCGACCCGGTCGTCAGCGACGGTCCAGCCAACCCCTTGCATCGGGCCATGAGCCCACCCTAATTACCAGTGACGGGCCCTCGATCGTCGGCGATGCACCGGCCATCGACCTATCCGCACGTAGGAAAGCCCGGATCACCGAAGACGGGCGCGGCCTGTCGGGTCTTCCTATTGGAGGGTGTCTTACGACCGACTTCTGTTCGGACCTTGTTTCACGATTCGGGACCCCTTCGATCAGACCGAGTCGCATGTTCTGGACCGCGGTTGGAGGGGCGCGCCATCCGAGCCCTCTCGTGGGCGCGCAGGGTCACCGCGAAGTGAAGGTGGAAGGTGCAGCCCAACCCAGCTGCGCTGTCCTCATCCACCCGCACCGGATTCCTGGCCCGGCACTCGCCGGCCGGGGGGCGGTTCCCATGGCCCGACTCCCTGGGCAAAGGCCCGATCAACGCTCCCGTACTCGTACAACCAACTCACGTCGAGGAGTGCGCATGTCACACAACCGTGTTCGATCGGTGCTGGCCTGCCTGCTTCTGCTCATACCGGGCGGAATCGCAGCGCAGGACGGCACGGTCTTCGGAACGGTCAAGACCCGGACGGGCGAGCCAGTACGTGGCGCCCAGGTCTACGCCGAAGGCCGTAACGTAGGAACGCTCACCAACGACGCCGGCGTGTATCGGCTCGTGCTCGCGTCCGGCTCTGTCACGCTGGTCGCGCAGAGCATCGGGTACAGCACGGAGTCGATCCAGATCACGGTCACGGCGGGAGCCTCGGCCCGGCAGGACTTCGTCCTGACCGAGCAGGCCATCTCGCTCGAAGAAGTCGTGGTGACCGGAACGGCCGGGCGGCTGGAACGCCGTGCCCAGGCGGCCGTCGTCGAGAAGCTCGACGCGGCCCGCCTCACGGAGCTTGCCCCCGTCAACAACGTGCAGACGCTGCTGCAGGCGCGGGTGCCCGGTGTGCACCTGGATGCAGGGTCCGGCTCGGTCGGCACCGCGCCGCGCATCCGCATCCGCGGGCAGGCGTCGATCTCTCTGTCCAACGAGCCGCTGGTGTTCGTGGACGGTGTGCGCATGGACTCCCGGGCGGGCACCGGCTCCAACAACGCCCAGATGTTCAGCGTGCTGGGGCAGTCCGTGAGCCGTATGAACGACCTGGCCCCTGAGGACATCGAGTCCATCGAGGTAGTGAAAGGGCCGGCGGCTGCCACGCTCTACGGCGCCGACGCCTCCGCGGGTGTGATCAACATCATCACCAAGCGGGGTCGCGCCTCCGGTCAGTTCACGCAGACCATCTCCGCCGAATACTCCGATCTCAAGACGAGCTTCGACGCGCCCGCCAACTGGGCGGCCTGCTCGGCCACGCACGTGGCGGATCCCAACCGGTCGCTCTGCTTCGGTCAGTCGGCGGGGACCATCGTATCGGACAATCCTCTGGAGCGCCTCAACGTCTTCAACCCCGGCCAGGGCCGGGGGTTGAGCTACTCGCTGCGCGGCGGTGGCCAGGACTACGGTGTCTTCATTTCCGCCAGCGCGGACGACGAGGACGGGACGCTGCCCAACAACAGCTTCCAGCGGCTCAGCTTCCGCTCCAACTTCGACTTCGTCATCAACCCTGAGCTGCGCATCGAGGGCGGATTCGGCATCGGCAAGACCAAGACGCGTCTGCCGCACTCCGACAACTCGGTGTACGGGATGGTGGCCGCCGGCTTCCTCGGCAGCCCCACCACGGTGGGCACCGCGGCCAACGGGCTCTATTCCGGCGCAGGAGTGGGTGGAATCGACGGACGGGCCAAGATCGAGAACTTCGACGACGCTTTCCGCTTCCAGCCGCGACTGGCCGTGAACTGGGCACCCCGCACGAACTTCACGAATCGGTTCATCGTGGGCGCGGACCTCACGCGCACCTCCGCCTGGCAGTTCTATCCCAAGAACGACGGTGGCTGGTACGGCTCGGACGTGTTGAACTCCGGCCAGATCCAGGAAGGCCGCGAGACCAACAACCGCTTCACCATCGACTACCTGGGCAACCTGGCCCTGGACCTGTCCGAGACGCTCCGTACGGACATCTCCTGGGGTCTGCAGACCATCGCGGACAAGAACGACCAGGTCTTCGCTACCGGCCAGGGGTTGGTGGCCAACTCGGCCCGTTCTGTCGGTGCCGCTTCCACCGTGACCGGCAACCAGCTGGTGTCTGAGAATCGCTCCAACGGCGTGTTCGGGCAGGTGCAGACCAGCTGGAAGGACAAGTTCTTCATGCAGGTGGCCGGGCGCCTCGACCGCAACTCGTCGTTCGGCCTGGAGTCGCAGTACTTCTTCAGCCCCAAGGTCGGCTTCTCCTACGTGATCTCGGAGGAGGGCTTCTGGCAGGACGGACCGTTGGGGAACCTGGTCAGCACCATGCGGCTGCGCGGCGCCTTCGGCACCACGGGCCGGTCTCCGACGACCGGCGCGTTGGCGACCTACAACCTGTCGCCCTTCGTGCTGTACGGCGACGGCTCGGTGCAGCCGGGTGTGACGCCCAACGATCCGGGCAACACCACGCTCAAGCCTGAGCGCGGCACCGAGTACGAGCTGGGCTTCGAGGCCGGCCTGCTGGATGAGCGCCTCAGCCTCGAGGTGACCTACTTCGACAAGACCACCACCGACGCGATCCTGCGCCGGCCCATCGCGCCGTCGCTCGGGTTCAGCCAGAACCCGTTCGTCAATATCGGCGAGGTGAACAACAAGGGCTTCGAAGTGGGTGCCACCGCGCGCGTCATCACCCAGGAAAACCTGGGGTGGGAGCTGCGCGGCACGCTGTCCACCGTGAAGAACACGGTGGTGGATCTGGGAGACGTGGATCCGTTCGGCACGCTGCTCCGCACGCGCGAGGGCGCGCCCATCAACTCGTTCCACACGTCCGTCATTCGCAGCGTGGACGTGGCCGCCGGTCGCGCCATCGTCTCCGATACGCTGGAGTTCGTGGGCAACACGCTGCCGGGCTGGGAGAGCACCCTCTCCTCCACGCTCAACCTCTTCAGCAACTTCACGCTATACGCGCAGCTGGACCTGCGTGGTGACGTGTACAAGAACAACTTCACGGACGACTTCCGCGATCGGCAGTTCCGCAACTCGGAGCGCTGGATCAAGCGCAACGAGCTGCTGTCGGAGGAGGAGCGCATCCGCCGCTTCGGTCCGTTCGTGAACGAGAGCGGCAACACGGTGACGTTCGGCAACGTGAACGGCGAGTACATCGAGGACGCCAGCTACACGCGTCTGCGTGAGGTGTCCCTGACCTATCAGGCGCCCGAGTCGGTGGCGCGCGCCATGCGCGCTCGCAGCGCGTCCTTCACGGTGGCCGGTCGCAACCTGGCCACCTGGACGCCGTACAGCGGGCTCGATCCTGAGACCACGTTCAACGACGGACGCGAGTTCTTCACGGTTCCGGCCGAGCGGCGTTGGTCGGTCCGCGTCAATCTCGCCTACTGAGCCACGAGGAATATCCAATGAGCAAGAGACTTCATCGGATTGCCCCGACTGTGGCGCTGTTGGCCGCGTTCGGATGCACCGACAGCTTCTTCGAGGTGTCCGATCCGGACCTTCTGGAAGCCACCAACATCGACCCGGAAGCGGACGGCATGACGCTGGCGCGCTCTGCGTTCCAGAACCTGGCCGACGCGTTCGGGGACATCATCGTCTACTCGGCCTGGTGGTCGCACGAGGCCCGCGTGGGAGACACCTTCCCCACGCGCAACGAGTTCGGTCGGCGATTCATCGACGATACGAACGGCACACTGAACACCGAAGGGTGGTCGCCGATCACTCTGGCCGCCAGCACGGGCGAGCAGGTTGTGGGCACGCTACAAAGCACGCCGGGACTGGCATTGGCCATCGGCGCTTTCACGGAGGGTTACGCCCTGCTGTTGATGGCGGAGACGTTCTGTGAGGGCACGGTGGCTGCTTCTCCGGAGGAGCCGGGACCGCGCCTGTCCACGGCGCAGATGCTGGACAGGGCGGTGGAGCGCCTGAACCTGGCGCGCACCGAAGGCACGGCGGATGGCAGCAGCGAGGGCGTGCTGCTGGCAGGCGCAGCGCAGGTGGGCATCGCCCGCGCGCACCTGCAGGCCGGCCGCAAGGCCGAGGCCGCCACTGCCGCGTCCGCGGTGGACCCGAACTTCGTGTTCGAGTTCAAGTACGTGGACGACGCCGCCAATCGCGGACGGGTGGGCAACAACGTGTGGAACTTCACCACGGCCCGTCAGTCGCTGGTGGTGCCCCCCGAGTACCGGGACATCGCCGACTCGGGAGATCCCCGGATTTCCTATGACGACTCCGGTCGCTTGGCCCAGGACTCCGAGCTGCAGTTCTACCGGCAGCAGAAGTTCACGGGGTACGGCGTGAACATCCGCCTCGCCTCCGGTCTGGAAGCCCGCTACATCGTGGCCGAGGCCACGGGCAGCATGCAGGACCAGCTCGACCTCATCAACGAGCGTCGGGCGGTGGGCAACCAGGCGGCCTTCAGTTCGACGGACGCCACGGAGGTGTTCGCCGAGCTGATGATGCAGCGCGCCCGCGACTTCTGGCTCGAGGGCAAGAAGATGGGCGACTATCGCCGTAACGGGCACGCCGTGCCGTTCGTACTTCCGGACAACAGCACGTACTACAAGCCCGGCGTCGGTGATGTGGGGAACCAGCAGTGCTGGCCGGTTCCCGACGCCGAGAAGCGGACCAACCCGAACTTCGGCTAAGCGGTACCCTTCCGGCGCGGCCCCCGGCGACGGGGGCCGCGCCTTCGCTTTCTGTGCAAAACCGTCTCTTCTGTATCGTGGGCCTCGCGGCCCTGCTTTGGGCGGCGCCCCTCGACGCCCAGCATGCGGTTGCCCTCCAAGGGCGCCTGTTGGACGCCGAGACCGGCCGGGCCGTCGAAGGGGCCGAAGTGGTGGTGCCCGGCCTCGACCTGGCCACGTTCACCGACGCGCTCGGGAGGTTTCGCCTCGACGGCCTGCTGCCGGGGCCGATCCAACTGCGAGTGAGTCACCTCGCCTATGGGGTGCACACCGAGTCGGCCCAACTCCCTGAGGACTCGGTCTTCGCCGTCGAGTTGCGCCTGACTCCCCAGGCGCTGGTACTGGAGGCCATCGAGGTCACGGCCCAGCGCCGACCCCGCACCGAGAGCACCCGCTCCAACGTCATCGATCGGGAGCAGATCGAGTCCGTGGTGGGGCGGGCCCGGCACATCGGCGACCTGCTACGTAGCTTCGTCCCGGGTGCCGTGATCTCGGAGGCACGCGGCGGGTTCCTGTGCGTGGAGTTCCGGGCTGCCCGCGCCAGCCGCACCAGCGGCTGCAACTACCCGCTGATCGTGGTGGACGGCCTCCCCGTCTACGAAGCGCCGCGCTTCCTGCGCGATCTCACCCTGGAGGAGCTGGAGCGGGTGGAGTACGTCCCCGCCAGCGAGGGCTCGGCCCGTTACGGGATGGGTGCCACCCACGGCGTGCTGGTGATCGAGACGCGGCGCTCCGGAGTGGTGACGGACCCTGGTCGCATGGAGGCGTCGCGCTACCCCAACTACTCCTGGTCCGTCGAGCCGGGAGGGCACCCCACGGCGCGGGCCTGGGCCGGGGCGACCTTGGGCGCCCTGGGGGGGTTGGCGGCGGGCCTGGCGGCAATCGGCTGCTTGCCGGGACCGGACGTACCCGACGGGGGCTGCGTGGAGAGTGCGGGAGCCGGTACCGGCCTGGCGGCCCTGGCACTTCCCTGGCTCGGCTCCTCACTGGGGGCGCATTGGCTCGGCCGCACCGAGGTCTCGCGCGGTCGTTGGTTGCCGAGCCTGGCCATGACCGCCCTGCCCGCCGCGCTCAGCTACGCGGTCTACGTGGACGGGGAGCGCAGTGGGTTCCGCAGCGAGCGACTGCTGGGCGCGGCCCTTCTGGCGGTGGGCACGCCACTGGTTTCGACCCTGGCGGACCACCTCTACCGAGGTCGCCACTGAGCGACGCGAGGCCCTCCGGCCCGGGGTCGACCACCCGGTAGTAGCGTGCGGCGGGCCACCCGACCAAAGTCAGGGCCACGGACCCAACGACCTGCGGTGGTGTGAGGCGCCCACCTTTTCGAACCTGTTACGGGCGGCGATGGCCCCCGTTCCAGGGGCGTGGGGTGTGGTCGGGGGGGGCCATCGTCACCCACCCCTCATCGGACCGAAGGAGAGCCCATGGCAGTTGGCCGAGAGCCGGTTGGCGAGCGGGTACTGGCTCACGCTCCCCTCCACGCGCGCCGGCCCGCCCGCTCCACCGAGGAGCTGCTGCGCGAGCAGGAGACGTTGCGGGCGTTCGTGGAGTCGATCAGCAGCGAGCTCGATCTGGAGCCCCTGCTGGGCCGGATCCTGCGCCACGCCTGCGAGCTCATCGGCGCCGACGATGGCGCCATCGGGTTGGTCGAGCCCGAGACCGGGGTCGTCCAGACCCGCGCCATCTACCGGATGCCGGACGAAGAGCTGGATGCGCTGTACCCGCCCGGCGTCGGGCTCGCAGGCCAGGTCTTGGCCAGCGGGCGCCCGATCCTGCTCGACCGCTACGCGGACCTCGAAGCTCCTGGTCGACGCTACCACGGTGAGAACGCGGTGTTGGGGTTTCCGATCTCCGTGCGGGAGCGGATGATCGGGTTCATCGGCATCGGTCGCTGTCCGGCGCCGACCCCGGAAGACGGTCCTCGCCGCCGCCCCTTCGACGCGTCCGACGTCGAGACGCTGGGGATCTTCGCTCGACACGCGGGCATCGCGATCGACAACGCACGTCGGTATCAACGCGAGTTGGAACGGCGTGAGTCCATGGCCTTGCTCACTCGGGTCGGACAGATCATCACGACCGAGCTCGATCTCGACGAGATCCTGCAGAACGCTGCCGATGCCATCCACGAAGTCCTGGGCTATCCCAACGTGGCCATCCCCACGCTCGAGCCCGGAGAGCCACCGGTGTTGGCCATCGCCCACGTCGGCGGAAGCTACAAGAGCCTCCTCCCCCGCGTGTATCGGCAGCCGGTGACGCAGGGCATCATGGGTGCCGCTGCCACGGAGCGCCGTGCCATCCTGGTCAACGACGTGGAGTCGGATCCACGCTGGGTGCATACTCCGGGTTCACAGGGGATCCGGGCGGAGCTCGCGATCCCGATCGTGATCGGCGACGCCGTGGTGGGCGTGCTGAACGTGGAAGGCGGCGATCCCTTCACCGAGGAAGACGTCGAGAGCTTGAAGGTCGTGGCCGGACAGCTGGCCGTGGCCATCGTGAACGCTCGTCTGCACAAGCAGGCGCGGGACCTGGCGGTCCTGGCCGAGCGTCAGCGGCTGGCGCGCGACCTTCACGACTCGGTCACGCAGCTGCTGTTCGGTACCGTGATGATCGCCGAATCGCTGGCGAACGCGTGGAAGCGAGACAAGGACGAAGGAGAGCGCCGCACCGAGCGCATGCTGGAGCTGGCCCGAGCGGCCCTGGGCGAGATGCGTGCCTTGTTGGCGGAACTGAAGCCCGCCGACGCTACTCCCCCTCCCCCGTCCGACGGGGGTCCCCAGTTCGGTGCGGCTTTGTTGCGCGATGGGGGACTGGCGTCCGCGCTCGCGGAGGCCATTCCGAACTTCGGCGGACCCAACGTGACGTTGGCGTTCCACGCCGAGGGCTATGAGGCGCAGGAACACGGACTGGAGCGCGCCCTGTTTCGGGTTGCCCAGGAAGCCGTGAGCAATGCGCTACGCCATGCCCGGCCTTCGCGGGTGGAGGTGCGCCTTGGCAGGAGCGGAGACGACGTCTTCCTGTCCGTGCTCGACGATGGCACGGGCATGCCCGAGGGGTTGGCGGAACGATGTCGCGACCCCGAGCAGGGCGGCCACGGCCTGCGCAACATGCGGGAGCGCCTGGCCGAGTACGGCGGACTGCTGGTGATCACGGCGGGGCCGAGCGGTGGCACCTGCGTTCGGGCCCTGGCACCTGCCCGCCCCGCGGCGGACGGCGACGATGGGGCGGGTGGAATGGCCCAACAGGCCGGAGGAACGCCGTGATCCGTGCGATTCGAGTCTTGATCGTGGACGACCACGCCGTGGTCCGCGAAGGCCTGGAGCTCTTCCTCTCCGAGGAGGCCGAGGACATCCAGGTGGTGGCGCACGCCAAGGACGGGGCGGAAGCCCTCCGGCTCGTACATGAGTTGGACCCGGATGTGGTGCTCATGGACCTGGTCATGCCAGGGATGGACGGCCTGGAGGCGATGCGCCGGCTACGGGCCAATGGCGGGCGCGCCCGCGTGATCGTGCTGACGACCTTCATCGAAGAAGGCAAGGTCAGGGAGGCCCTGGGTCTGGGCGCCTTGGGCTATCTGCTCAAGGATGTGGGTCGGGACGATCTGGTCGCGGCCATCCGCGCGGCCCATCAGGGCCGCACCACATTGCACCCGGATGCACAGCAGATGTTGGTCCACCATCTCACCGCGCCCCCCAGAACCTCTCCCTTGGAGGAGTTGACCGAGCGGGAGCGCGACGTCCTACGCCTCATTGCCTCGGGGAAGAGCAACAAGGCCATCGCCAAGACGCTCTTCTTGAGTGTCGGGACCGTGAAGGGGTACGTAAGTGCGGTGTTGGCGAAGCTGGGCGTCAACGACCGGACGCAGGCGGCCCTGCTGGCCGTGCGCGAAGGGCTGGTGGACGTCGCCGCGGACGCCTGAGCATCCGCGGCGACAATCTCGTCAGCGCCGCTTGCGGGTCGACGTCCGGGAACGGGTCGACTTCTTGGTCGACTTCGATTTCCGTGCGGCCGACTTGCGCGCCTTGCCGCGTGTGGTCGCCTTCTTGGCACGCTTGACCTTGGCGCGCTTCGGCGCCGGCGCCGCTTTCGCGCGGGGCGTGCTCTCCGCGCCCCGCTTCTGGGGCACCCGCCCCTGATTGGGGTGGTCGAGGTGCTGCCAGGTTTCGCCACGCCGCAGCATGTGGATCGTGCTGGGGGACACGCCCAGCTTTTCTGCCCACTCGGCTCCCGACGTCTTCCAGCGGTCCTTCTTCTCGTCCCAGTCGTTCAGGACGCGAAGCGCCTGCGTCTTCGTCATCTCCGCGTGGGGAGACTTCTCACCTTGTAGCCATACGTTGTGACCCGCCCAGCGTCCCGGTTTCTGACGGGGACCAGGCAGGTTCGCGCCGCTGTTGCCGAGACAGTAGTGACGGACCTGGTCGGCTGAGTACTTCGCGTAGCGCCGAGAGATCTCGGCATACGACTTACCCTCTGCGGCCATGTCGCGCCAACGCACGACCAAAGCGCCCGGGGGTCGGGGCATCGCGCCACCTCACGGGGGAGAGTTCCAAGTTGTCGGGAATGCTGGAATGATACTCATGAATCAGGCGGCCACGAAAGGGTGGCCTGTTTCGCAGTGGATTTCGCTGTGCCTAAGTCACGCCCTGGACGTATCACGTGACCCGTTGTGGCGGTTGCCACCGTAACGATCTGAAACAACTGGGGCCCTACGGAGACGACGGAGCTCCCGGCGGGGGCGACCATCCGTCACGGACCGTGCGCTCGGGTCGTTCTCCGGATGGGCCCCCGCAGTGGCGCCGCAGCCGTGGCGGCCATGGGGCTCACGACTCCCCGTGGCATGGAGCCCGACGTCCCGTGAACTGGAACCCGATCTCCTCCCGAACCGGCCTCCTGGTGGTCCTGGTCTTCTCTGGCCTGGGGCCACGCCCCGCCCAGGGTCAGCTCGTCCCCATTCGCACCGTGCCCGTGGCCACCGGCGACCAGTTCCTCCTCGATCCCTCCGACACCCGCGGGATGGGCGGTGTGTGGATCGCCGTGGAAGACACGCTCGGCAGCGTCTTTCGCAATCCCGCTGCTACGGTGCGACTGGGCGACGGGTTGTTCTTCGCGTCGCCGGTACACTACGGGATCTCGGACGACCTGGGATTCGGCGATCGGGGGGCAGGCACGTCCCTCCCACTCGGGGTGCTTCTGCGCGGCGAACGCTGGTCGGGCGGGGCCACCCTCGCCTTGCAGGAGCTCTCACCCGGATCGTCATCGGACGCGTTTCCGGTGCCGTTCTTCGACGATTGCCTGAGTTGCCGGTTCGTGACCCAGGTTCCGATCGAGCCCACGCTGTCCGAGCGCTCGGCTCGCAACGTCTACGCACACGCACAGCTGGCCCGAGCCCTGGAGGGGAGAAGCGGGGCCTGGGGCGTGAGCGTGTCCTTGGCGGATCTGAACTGGATGGCTGGAGTGGAGCACCTGTACGCGGGCAGTCGACGCATCGACCCCAGCGGCACCGTCCTCGACCTTCGCGCCGGTCTGCTGCTCGAGACAGGGCAGGGAGGCACCCTGGAAGCCATCGTCGTGCACCACCGCGTGGACATGCGCCACGATGTGACCTACCTCGACTGGATCGTGCCTCCGGTACCACCCGATACGGTGCCGACACCGGTCGTGGTGGAGCCTCGGCTCCGCGTGGACGAGAACCGCGACAAGACCCGCACCTGGGGAACGCAAGTCCGGTATGCGCGGCCCCTGGCGGCCGAGGGATGGCGGCTGGGATGGACCCTCACAGCCAATCGCAACACCCATCCCAGCATCCCGAACTACGAGATCCAGAACATCCCGCGGGATCCGGGCCGCTCCTGGGCGTTCGATCTTGGCGCGGGGCTGTCGCGCCAGGCGGGATTGGTGACCTTCGGCGTGGAGGCGGTGCTGGAGCCGATCTGGGCGGAAACGTGGCAAGAGGCACTGACCGACACGGTCACCACCGCGGGGCAGGTCGTGCGCAAAGGCGACCGGACCATCGACAACGACTTCCAGTTCGCGAACGTTCTGCTCCGCTCCGGCGTGGGGCTCCGGTGGCGGCAGGCGGATCTCCAGCTCGGACTCGAGGCGCGCTCCATCGCCTACGATCTGCAGCAAGTCGATCGACTATCGGCCGGCATCCGGGACCAGAGCGAGAGCTGGATGGAGTGGGCACCGACCTGGAGCGCGTCCTGGCGGTTCGGGGGCGCCAGCGTGCGCTACTTCGGGAGCGCCACCACCGGAACGGGAAGGCCGGGCGTGGCGCAGTCGTGGGAGCTGGCGGGTGTGCCTCGCGCGGAGCTCGACGCCTCGGGGGCCATCGGCATCCTGACCGCGCCGTCCGGGCCGCTCACGCTTCAGGCGGCGACCGTCTGGACCCACCAGGTCGGCGTGGTGGTGCCCATTCGCTGACCCGCTCCCGCTGGGTGTGAAGCTTCGGGGCGGGAGGCGGGTGTTGGCCGCCCTCCGTCGAGATCGCCCGCAGGTGCGGGTGGGGGGATCGGCCACCCCACCCGCGGGGGCAGTGCCCCCCTGTGGCGTTGCGCCGGGTCCGCGTGCCGCTACGCCCCGGGCATGTGGTAGAAGAACTCCTCGTGGACCACCTTGCCGTCCCGAACGGTGTACCACCCTACCTCGGTCATGTGTTGTCTGCTACCCGAGGCCTTCTGGGTGGCATCCATCCAGAAGTAGAGGGCGAACCCATCCTCCCCGACGTAGGGGCCTTCGGTCCTGACCTCGTGGACGTCGAAGGACGCTCCGAACCCCTCCGTCTTCTTTCGAACCGCGTTGAAGCCCCTCACTACAGCGGGCAAGTGAGGGAGGTCGACCGGCTCCACGCTCTCGACGTCCTCGGCGTAGTAGCGGTCCACCGCCTCCAGGAACTGCCCGCGCTCACACAGGCTCTTCAGCCCATTCGCCACTTCTGCCACCGTCATCCACCCCACCTCCATTCCAGGGCCGCGATCCAACGAGGGGAGCCAATGTAGTTTCGGTGTTTGTTCGGGTCAAGGCCGGGGCTGAGCTGGCGCCGGAGAAGGGGCGCCGGCACTGTGGCCGGTGTCTCCCCCCTGTCTCGACCGGCGGGAGGCGGGGACGTGCCGGACCTAACGCGCGGGGTGGGCCCGCGGTCATGAAGGCAGATGAAGGTGACGCCATGTCCTGGAGATCGGGGTGGCTGGAGTTGAACCAGTGTGGTCGGTCGCGCGACCGGTGAGCGACGAGGATCTCTCCCGCGCCCGCGCCGATGGTCCCGACGGTGTCGTCGACGCGGAGCTCGTGGCCCGAGCCCGTGAAGGCGACAGCACCGCCTTCGGGGACCTGGTGCGTCGTCACCTGGCCGTGGCCTTCGCGACCGCACGACCGCTGGTGGCGACGGACGAGGATGCGGAGGACGTCTGTCAGGACGCGTTCATCCGCGCTTTGGAGCGACTGGACGATTGCCGGGAGCCCGACCACTTCCGCGCCTGGTTCCTGAGCATCGTGCGCAACCGGGCCCACAATGTGCGGAAGTACCAGCAGGTGCGTCACACGGAGCCCCTCGAGGGGGAGCGGGCCGGTGGGTCGAGCTCTCCCGAAGCGGATGCGGAGCGCGCGGAGATGCGCGAGCGGACGGAAGAAGCGTTGAAGGAACTGACGGAGCTCCAGCGTTCGGTGTTGGTGCTCCACGATCACGAAGGATGGAAGCACGCGGAGATCGGCGCGCGTCTGGGGATCTCCGATGGGGGATCCCGCTTCCATCTGCATGCGGCCCGCAAGCGGTTGCGCAGTCTGCTGGCGGACCTCGCGCCGTCCACAGGGCGGTGGACTTCCCGAGGGGAGGACGAGGAATGAACGAGAGAGACGACAAGGTGGTGGGCCACATCGGTCCGACCGTCTACGGGACGCTCGATCCGGCGGAAGACCCGGGTCGGTGGGAGGCCGTTGTCGATCGTATCGTTGCGGCGGCCGGGCCGGAGTTGCGGCGGCGGGCCCTGGGCCAGTGGAGCTTGGCCGGTGCCCTGGAGCGTTGGCGGCGGGCTGGGATGGCCGCGGCCGGCATCGTAGCGGCGGCCGCCTCCATCGCGCTGTTCATGCTGGGCACACCGGCGATCGAGGCCGAAGCGGCCATGGTGCACCCGGCCGATGCCCTGCTGCCCGACATGGCCGATTGGCTGGTGACGGGGGAAGCCCCGACGGTGGTCGCGTTGCTGGGTGAGTTTGGAGAGGCCCGATGAGCGACCGCCGCGGCGCCGGGTGGATGGGCCCGGCCGGACTGATTCTGTCGGTCTTCGTGGCCGGCGCTTTGACCGGTGCGGCGGGCGCCCGCTGGGTCGATCGCCGTCCGCCGGGGCTACCGCCTGGAGTGGAACGTGCGGACGGTCGCGAGCCGGGCCGGCGTGACGAAGGACGTCGTTCCCGGTCCAGCAACCGGTTCCTCGAGGAGATCACCGAGCGACTGCATCTGTCGGATACGCAACGCACCCAGATCGACAGCATCGTGCAGGCCCAGCGGCGTCGCAGCCGCGAAGTGATGGAGAGCATCCGTCCCGAGCTGAGCGCGACGCTGGATTCCATGAACACTGCCATCGAAGCCGTACTCGATCCGGAGCAACGCCCCGAGTTCGAGCAGATCCTGGACGAGGTGCGGCAGCGCTCCGATCGGGCCAGCGGTCCCCCTCGGGGCGGACCCCCTGGCGGGGGGCCTCCAGGCGGGGGACCGGGCCCGCGCTGACGGGTGAGATCGGTTTTGCATTCCCGGTGTAGCACCTAGCTTGGAGGACGGGAGCGGAGAGGCTCCCGTCCTCGTCTTCTGCGAAGGAGCGCGGTACGAGCAAGGTCCGCCGCATCACAGGGCTGGGTGTCACGTGCTGGATGCTCCTGTTCGGTGCTCCTCGCGGGCTGACGGCCCAGCAGCCGACCCAGGCACAGGTCGATTCGCTGAGAGCGGAGATCGCGCGACTCACCGCCGCGCTCGACAGCCTGCGTTCCCGAGTGGGGTCCCCCGCGGCACCCGAGCCCGCACCGCAGAACGAGCTGGCCCGCCTGCGCGCCGCTGCCGCCGCAGCTGCGGCCAATGCGGGCGCTCCCGACACGGCTCGGCCTGCGCCGCAGGAGTTCGTAGGAAGGCAGCGCTCCCTCCAGGCGCTGAATCCCGAGATCAGCTTGACCGGCGACTTCTTCGGCGCTGTCCGCTCCATGGATGCGAGCGAGGACAACTTCGTCCCTCGCGAGATCGAGCTGGCGCTGCAATCCGCGCTCGATCCGTTTTCCCGCGCCAAGGTCTTCGCTGGCATCGAAACGCCCGGGATCGACGTGGCACCCTTCGAGGAGGGCGCCGCGGAGGAGGAGCACGGCGGCGGCATCTCCATCGAGGAGGCCTATCTGGAGTGGGTGAACCTGCCTGGGGGCATCTCCGCGAAGGTGGGGCAGTTCTACCAGCAGTTCGGCACCATGAACCGCTGGCATTCGCACGCCCTCTACTCCCACTCCAGGTCGCTGCCCGCCCTCGCCTTCATCGGCGAGGAGCCGCTGGCTCAGGCGGGCGTATCGATCCACTGGCTCGCCCCCACGTCCCTCCTGGGGGGGACCTACCAGGTGACGGGCGAGCTCACGCGCAGCTCCAACGAGACTCTGTTCGGGACGTCGACCGGACCCACGTGGTTGGGCCACCTGAACGCCTTCTATCCGCTCGGGAGCGCCTTCGATCTCGATCTGGGCATGAGCGCCCTGACCGGCCGCGCCGTGACCGAGGCCGCCGAGTTCGACCGACACGTGTGGACCGTGGAGGGGGCGCTCACCTGGTCCCCGCCGGGTCGGACGCTCTATCGGGGGCTGGTGTTGCGTGGGGGCGTTCTGAACCGATCAGGTGTGCCCGCGGGACCGGGGTCCGCCCGGGGCGCCTGGGGGCTGTTCGAAACACGGCTGTCCCAGCAATGGTACCTCGGTGGCAGGGCCGATTGGAGTGAGAACCCGGAGGATCCGGATTCGACGGCCCGGCTGTTCGGGCCCACGTTGACGTGGTGGCAGAGCGAATACGTGCGCCTGCGTGCCGAGTACGCGTGGCTGGACGGGAGCGCTTCGGAAGGCTCCGGGTTGTTTACCCTCCAGTTCACGTGGTCGATGGGGCCGCACAAGCACGAGACGTACTGAGGGAGCGATGATGGGAGCTTCGATCGTTGTGTGGGCCAGCCTCCTGCTGGGGACGGGCGGGGCGCCTCCGGCACCCGTGAAGGTGGTGACCACGCTACCGGTGTATGCCGATCTCGTGCGTGCGATCGGAGGCAGTGAGGTCGACGTGACGTCGATCGCGACCGCCAGCGACGACGCCCATTTCGTGCGCCCCAAACCCAGCTTCGCCCTGGCGCTCAAGAACGCGGATCTGTTCGTGACCACGGGCCTCGACCTCGAGCTCTGGGCCCCCACGCTGCTGGATCGCGCGGGGAATCCGCGGGTGTCCGAAGGAGGCGTCGGCTACGTCACCGCCTACACGGGGATCAAGCTCCTCGAGGTGCCGGTGGCTGCCGATCGCAGCGCGGGCGATGTGCACATCTACGGCAATCCGCATCTCACGTCCGATCCGCTGCGCACGTTGCAGGTCGCGGAGAACATCGCCACCGGCCTCAAGCGGGTGGCACCCGATCGGGCCGCGCTGTTCGATCGCAATCTGGCGTCGTTCCGGGATCAGTTGGACCGGAAGCTCTTCGGCGATGCCCTGGTGGAGGCGTTGGGCGCGGAAACACTGGAGCAGCTGGCGCGCTCAGGTGGGCTGATGGACTTCCTCGCCAGCAACCAACTGGCGGGCCACCCCCTCAGCGAGTCGTTGGGTGGGTGGCTGAAGACCGCCGAGGCGTTTCGCGGCAAGGGTCTGATCTGCTACCACAAGAACTGGGCGTACTTCGAGGAGCGCTTCGGTGTGACCTGCGTCGACTACGTCGAAGCCAAGCCGGGTATCCCTCCGACGCCAGGACACGTGGCCGAGCTGATCGACCTGATGAAGACTCGCGGGATCCGCGTCCTGCTCGCGGCCAGCTACTTCGACCGCGGCAAGGTGACCAGCGTCGCGGACCGCGGCGGCGCAGAGGCAGTCATGGTCCCTCTCTACTCGGATGGCACGCGGGGCGCCGCAGGATACTTCTCCATGGTCGACGACTGGGTGACCCGGCTGGCGGCCGCCTTCCAACACAGCGCTGCTTCGGAATGAGGTCCTGATGCTCGAGCTTCTGCTGCCTCCCCTCGCAGCCGCGCTCGTCATTCTCTTCATGCACGCCTACCTCGGCCTCCACGTTCTGGCCCGGGGCGTGATCTTCGTGGATCTGGCTTTTGCTCAGATCGCTGCGTTGGGCGCCACCGGGGGCATGCTCGTGGGGCTCGAGCCCGGCACTCCCGGATCCCTGACCTGGGCGTTCGGCGCCACCTTCCTGGGCGCCATCCTGTTCAGCGTGTCCCGGATGGAGGAGTCGCCGGTGCCGCAGGAGGCCATCATCGGGATCACCTACGTGGTGGCCTCGGCGGCCGTGCTCTTGCTGGCCGGCTTCACAGCCGAGGGGGCCGAGCATGTGAGCGAGACCTTGACCGGTACGCTCATCTGGGCGGACTGGCGAAAGGTCATGACCCTGGTGCTCGCCTATCTGGTCATCGGTGGGTTTCACTGGTTGTTCCGGCGCCCGTTGCTGCAAGCGTCGTTCACCCCCCACCCGACCAACCTGCGCCGACGCTGGGACTTTCTGTTCTACATGTCCCTGGGAATCACCATCAGCTTCTCCGTCGAGATCGCGGGCGTGCTGATGGTCTTCAGCGCATTGGTGATTCCAGGGGTGATCGCCTTCTTCTTCACGAACCGCTTCGACCGGGCCCTCGTCCTGGCGTGGGCGGTCGGCACTGCGGCGATCGTGGCCGGCATCGTCGCGTCGTTCGTCTTCGACATCGCCACCGGTCCGCTGCTGGTGTGTTCCTTCGGGATGGCGCTCGTGATCGCTGCACTCTTGCGCCTGGCCTTCCGGGTGCGTCCGGGTGGGCGTATCGAGCTGCCGTCCAGCATCGGGGATCCGCGCGGACCGCTCTGGAACGGCGAGGAGTAGCTCGAGCCTGACGGCACCATGCGGTGCCGCGTCCCGTAGGATCGATGGTCAACTGCAGGCTCCGGTCGGACGCGTCAGGACCTCCGCCCCCGACTGGGCGCCGGGACTCACCAGGGGGCCCCCCGGATGGGTGGGCCGGCGGCGGAGGTCGAGGCGTGGGGCGATGAAACTGGCGTTCGGGATGGGAACGGGAGTGGCACTGGCGCTGCTGGTGGCGGCGCCCGCGGCTGCCCAGGGTGTTTCGTGGGGTGTCCGAGGAGGCCTGACCTTGGATCCGGACGGCTTCATGTTCGGCGCCCACGCGGAGGTGGAGGTCGCCGAGGTGCCGGAGTTGCTCATCGTGCCCAGCGTCGACGTCTCCTTCGGAGAGGAGTTCTCCATCGGCTACTCGGCCATTCGGCTGACCGGAAACGGGCACTGGCGCTTCGAGGTGGGCGAGAACTTCGTCCCATTTGCCTTGGGGGGGCTCTCGATCTACTTCTTCGACGCCGATACGCCCGGCCTGCGGGGAGGATCTTCTACCGATATGGGCTTGAACGTGGGCGGGGGCCTCGACTTCGGCGTGCTCTCCACCGAGCTGTGGGTGGGCATCTCCGACATTCCCAACCTGACGCTGGCCGCAGCCTACACGTTCCCATGACCTCGAAGCGTGACCAGAACGGATCTCTGACACGGCGTACGCTTCTGGCGGGCGCAGCGGGTGCGCTGGGCGCGTCCGTGCTGGGAGGCGGAGTGCTCGCCGAGGCCGGCGCAGCGGAGGGTGGAGCCGTCGAGTCGGCAGCGCAGGACGCGAGCGTCGATCCGACCTCCGTACAGGGGCGGCTCCCGAACGAGCTGGGGGAGCGCTCTCCGTTCGTGCGGCCTCGCCGGGACCCGAGCGCGACCTCGTCACGCACGCCGCTGCAGGATCTGCACGGGGTCATCACGCCTTCGGATGTGCACTTCGAGCGGCATCACGCGGGCGTGGCGCAGGTCGATCCCAGCACCTACCGCCTGCTGATCCACGGGATGGTGGAGCGTCCCACGGTCTTCACCTTGGACGACCTGCTGCGCTTCCCCTCGGTGTCCCGCGTCCATTTCCTGGAGTGCTCGGGGAACTTCCCGACTCGCGCCGGTCCCGAGACGCTGGCCCAGAACGTGTGCGGGCTCACGAGCACCAGCGAATGGACGGGAGTCCCGCTGTCGATCTTGCTGCGCGAGGTGGGCGCTCGCCCTGAAGCCACGTGGATGATTGCCGAAGGCCAGGACGCGGCGGTCATGGCCAGAAGCATCCCCATGGAGAAGGCCTGGGACGATGCCATGATCGCGTACGGCCAGAACGGCGAGCCTCTGCGGCCCGAGCAGGGCTACCCGGCGCGTCTGTTCCTCCCCGGATGGGAGGGCAACACCAATGTGAAGTGGCTGCGTCGCCTGGAGCTGACCGACGGTCCGCTCATGGCCCGGGACGAGACGTCGAAGTACACCGACCCCCTGCACGACGGGAAGGTGCGTCAGTTTTCGTTCGTCATCGACGCACGCTCGATCATCACCACCCCGTCCTATCCGCAGCGGATCCAGCCGGGCTGGAACGAGATCCGGGGCATTGCCTGGAGCGGCCGCGGGCGCATCGCGCAGGTCGAGGTCAGCGTGGACGGTGGGACGACCTGGCAGAGGGCCGACCTGCAGGAGCCGGTGTTCTCCAAGGCGCACACACGCTTCCGCTTCATGTGGAACTGGTCGGGTGAGCGGGCGGAGATCGCCAGCCGAGCCGTGGACGAGACCGGCTATGTGCAGCCGACGCGCGAACAGCTGATCGCAGCGCGTAGCGCCCGCACGTCCTATCACTTGAACCCGATCACGGCCTGGGTCGTCGACTCCGACGGTCGTGTCACGTATCGCGAGGAGCCTTGGGGATGACGGGGTGGGCGATCCGTAGCGCTCCCCGAATTGCGTTGGTGGCGGCCTCCGCCGCCTGGGGCGGTTGCCAGGTGGGACCCGACAGCCCCCAGGCCGACGGCGCGACGGGACGGGCAGCCGCCCCGGCGGCGGCCCCGGCGGCCTCGCAGACGCCACCGGAGCAGTGGGGTCTCGGCAGCCATGCGGTCGACTCCTTCGTCGTGGCCTGGGACCGGGACGTCCGGCCGGACGGGGTGGGACTTCCGCCGGGGCGAGGCACCGCCCGTGAGGGCGCGGCCCTCTTCCAGGACCTCTGTGCCTCCTGTCACGGGCCGGAGGGCGAGGGCATGGGCATCAACCCGGCGCTGGTGGGGCGGGGGACGGCGGAGGAGCGCTTCCGGGCTCGAAGCATTGGCGAGTTTTGGCCTTACTCCACAACACTTTACGACTATATCCGCCGTTCCATGCCCCAGACGGCGCCGGGCTCCCTGCAGCCGGATCAGATCTATTCCCTGGTCGCGTGGCTGCTGGCGGAGAATGACCGGATCGGACCGGACGATGTGGTCGATGCCTCCAGCCTGCCGGCCGTCCCCATGCCCGGTCGGGAGCGATTCGTCCAGGACGACCGCACGGGAGGGCCGCAGGTCCGCTAGGGACGGGGCCGGCCGCAGGTCCGCTAGGGACGGGGCCGCAGGTCCGCTAGGGACGGGGAGTTGCGCCTTCGGGCCCCTCCCCTTGACGCCCCTGGTGCGGCCGTTCATCCTTCAAGCACTGTGGCGAGGTGCCACAATGTGGGCTGCTACGAACATGCTGAAGGGGCGGAAAGCCTGAGCGACTTGGGTCTTTCCGCTTTTTACTTGTACGGACGACCCACTGAACTCAGCGTGGACATCCACGCAAGGATTGGTGAGTCGCCCCGGGGTACGGATCTCCGACTCGAGCGACGAACACCAGGGAAACAGGAAGATGCGTACCAAAGGCACCGTGAAGTGGTTCAACGACGAGAAGGGCTTCGGCTTCATCACTGTGGAGGGCGGCGGCAAGGACTGCTTCGTCCATCATTCCGCGATCAAGGCCGACGGCTTCCGTTCGCTGAACGAAGGTGACAAGGTGGAGTTCGACATGGTCCAGGGCACCAAGGGCCCGGCCGCGGAGAACGTCACCAAGGTCTGACGCTTCGGCGCTCTGATCGAAACGTCGGGGCCGTTCCGAGAGATCGGGACGGCCCCTTCGTCATTCATTGGAATCGCCAGGGGCCGGACCCGCCCGGAGGCCGGACCGTTCGCGCTACCGCCAGAGATTCTCTGCACACGTGGGGCGAGCTTCCCTAGTTGTCTTCGCTTTCCCCGTCCATCGCCAACAGGGCATCAAGGTCGATCTGAAGCACTTGTGCGCGCAGGGGCTCCCCGAGTAGCAGCCGTCGAGCCACATGCCCGACCTCGCCGGCTGCGAGCCGGATTTCGCTGGCGAGCTGAGGATAGCCGCAGAGGTGTTCGCCCACCTGGAGGAGCGACTGTCGTGAACGCGGACTGATTCCGTCCCATCCTCCCAGCCAGACCGACAGGTCCTTCCAGAAGTCGAGCGCGCTGGCGTATTCCTGGCGCGGGCGCTGGGCCCGGCCAATCCGTCCGTGAAAGAGCGGGAGATGGGTGTTGCGCCCATAGGGCTCGACGCTCAAGAACCCACGCTCGTCGCCGGCGTAGGCAACGTCGATTCCGCGTGCTCGGGCCGCCTCCCGCAGCACCAGCTTCATCTCCAGGCCGTCGCACTCGTCGAGCAGCAGGTCCAGGCCCTCCATGAAGTCGTCGAGGTTCCCTGCCGTGACACCGTCGGCGAACACTTCGACGCGCAGGTAGGGATCGATGCGCGCGATGCGGCGAGCGGCCACGGTGGTCTTGGGGAGCCCCAGGTCTTCGCAGCCGGCCTGCAGACGGTTGAGATTGGAGAGGTCGAGATGGTCGAAGTCGGCGATCCTCAACGTGCCGCAGAGATGCTCCTGGGCGAGCGTGACCGCGGCCTCGGCGCCTACGGACAGGCCGACGACCCCCACGGTCTTGCCCCGCAGGAGCTCCATCTCCTCCAGTGTGAGCTTGTCGCGATTGCGGTTGGTGATCACCTCGAAGTACTCGTCCTCGTCCAGTAGATGGACGACCGTACGGCTCCACGGGTACCACACCCAGGTGCCGGCCGTCAGGACCGAAGCGGAGTCGACCCTTTCGGCGACGAATCGCTCGCGCGCGCCGAGGGCGTTCGGCTGGGGGAAGCGAGCCGCGGCCAGATCCAACACCTGCCGCTCGTAGGCATCGACGACCTGGAGATGGTGGCGAGCGCACACCTGTGCAAAACGGGCCTCGTCGCCCGGTGAAAGGCGCAGGAGCTCGGGAGCATGGCTCTCCCACAGCGCCGCCGACGCCGCAACGTCCAACGCGGCGGACCACTCGGTGAGCGAGAGTCTGTGGCGCGGCTTCATAGCGCGAGCTCCCAGGTCTCTCCGATCAGATCGTGCCCGAAGGAGTGATGAGGCTCGGAGGCGACGAGTTGATAGCCCTCCGTCTCGTAGATACGGCGGGCTGCCGTCAGGACGCTGTTGGTCCAGAGCGTGATGGTGTGATAGCCGACCCGACGCGCGAAGCGTGCGCATTCCTGCACCAGCCGACGCCCCACGCCCAGGCCGCGGGCCGAGGGCTCCACCAGCAGCAGCCGCAGTCGTGCCGTGCCAGCCCGATCGGGATGCGCCACCAGCATCACCGCTCCCACGTTCTCTCCGTCCCGCTCGGCGATCCAGCAGCGTTCACGCGCGGGATCGAAGTGCTTGGAGAAGTGGGAGACGACCTCGGCGACCAGCCCTTCGAATCGCTCGTCCCAACCGTATTCCTGGCTGTACAGCACCCCATGCCGCTGGACGATCCACCCGAGGTCGCCCGGCTGCGGTGGGCGCAGAATGTACGGAACGCGTCGTTCCGGCTCGGCACCCAGGATCGTCTCGATGGTGCGCATCGCCTCCAGGAGCCGCATTTGTTCGTCGTCGCTGAGCGACGTGAGGAGCGCGCCGATCTCCCGTTTCGAGCTCTCGTTCAGGCGGGCGAAAGCCTCGTGCCCCTGGTCGGACAGGCTGAGGTCGTGGCTGCGGCCGTCGCGCTCGGACCGGGACCTCACAACCAGGTCCTTCGATTCCAGCGCCTTGATGACGCGGCTCAGGTATCCCGCGTCGAGACGCAGCTCCTGGCTCAGCTCGGAGGCCGTGGTGTGCTCGTGATGGGCGAGTTCGTAGAGGACCCGTGCCTCGGCCAGGGAATAGGGGCTCTTGAGGAGTCCCTCTTCCAGCGCCCCCACCTGGCGGGTATAGAATCGATTGAACCGGCGTACGGCCTCGACGCGCGGCGTCGGGGTAGTGCTCACTCGAACTCCTGGACGGGGGTTCGTTCGGGACAAAAGCAAGTATATAGTTGCTAAAAGCAACTATCAACAGGTGCAGACCCCTGTCGCCGCTGGAAGTCCCAAGAGGGCGGCTTGAAGGAGGAGCGCGGGATGGCGAACTGGAGCAAGACCTTCGAGGTCCGATGGGCGGACCTCGACTCGAACCAGCACATGCGCCACACGGCCTATGCCGACTACGGCACCCACGTTCGCATGTCCTATCTGGCCAGTCGCGGCTTCGACCAGGGGCGCATGGTTCAGCTCGGGTTCGGCGCGGTGATCCTGCGGGAGGAAAACCTCTACTTGAAGGAAGTGGGCGCGGGGGACGTCCTCACCTACGATCTGCAGCTTGCCGGGGTCTCGCCCGAGGGAACGAGGTTTCGGTTGCGGCATGAAGCCCGTCGTGGGGACGGACGGACGGCTGTTCGCATCACGGTCGAGGGTGGATGGTTGGATCTGAAGGAACGACGGCTGCGGCCGCCGCCTGCTGGCCTACGGGAGGCCCTGGCCGATCTGCCACGCAGCGCGGACTTCGAAGAGCTGCCCGAGCAGGGTCGGCGCCGAAGCTGATCGTCGCGCTTGCGACCGGATGGGAGAGCGCCGCAGGTTGGAAACCCGTTTCCCACGACCGGTGGGGCCCACAGTGGAGGTGAAGGAATGGACTCGGGTCCGAACGGTGCTGTTCTGAAGCGCAAGCTGGAAGACCCTCACGTTGCCTCCGTCCTGGCCAGGCTCCTCGACCGGATCGACGAGTTGGAGCAGGCCGTCCTTCGGCTGACCGAGCTCGTACAGGTGGGGCCGGGTGCGCTGGCGGCGTTCACGGACGCCGTGGACGAGACGATTCGCGAGGCGAAGGCGCAGGACGTCGACGTCGATGCTCGCACCCGCGAAGCCCTGCATCTGCTCAAGCGGCTCACCGATCCCAAGCTGGCCATCTCCCTCAATCGCCTCCTCGATCTTGTCGAGGGAAGCGAGGGGACTCTGGCGATGCTGGGCGATACCGCGGACGACCTGGCCCGGGAAATGGATCTGCCCGCGCGGTCCCGGGCGGGCGGCGCCCTCCTGGAGAAGGCGACGAGGCCCGATACGCTGCGGCAGTTGGCCGAGATGTTCGACGTGCTGCTGGAAGCAGACTCGGGAATGCTGGACGCGCACGCTGTTCGCACGCTCGGCATCACTGCTCAGTCGCTGGTGGCCGCGCGCGAGCGGCCCGAGCGCCGGGCATCGATCTGGGCGCTGCTGCGTGCGGGGAAGGAGCCGGAGCTTCAACGGGCACTCGGCTTCCTGCTCGACTTTGGCAAAGAATTCGGTGCTCGCGTCGACCGAGCGCGCTGACCTGTGGTCGGGCAGCAGCCCGACGTTTCTGGAGGGAGCATGAAGGACCACTATCGGGTGCTGATCGTGGGTGGAGGCAGCGCAGGCCTCAGCGTCGCGTCCCGGCTGGCCGCACAACCGGATGCTCCGGATCTCGGCATCATCGAGCCGTCCGAGAAACACTACTATCAGCCGCTGTGGACCTTGGTGGGTGCGGGAGTGTTCCCGCGCGAGGAAACCGAGCGCTCCGAAAGGGACTACATCCCAGCCGGCGCGGATTGGATCCACGATCGCGTGGAGACGTTCGATCCCGCCAACAACACGGTCACGACCGCATCGGGGCGGACCATCGGATACGACTTCCTGGTGGTGACCGCAGGCATCCAGCTGGACTGGGGCGCCATCCCCGGGCTTGCTGAAAGCGTCGGCAAGCCCGGTACCGGGGTGTGCTCCAACTACTCATACGAGACCGTCCCGTCTACCTGGGCGAACCTGCAGGCGCTCAAGAGCGGAACGGCCCTGTTCACACAGCCGAGCACCGGTATCAAGTGTGCGGGCGCTCCGCAGAAGATCTGCTACCTGGCCGACGACTACTTTCGTCGCGCCGGCGTGCGATCGAACATCAAGGTGGTGTTCGTCTCGGGAACGGGCGGGATCTTCGCCGTCAAGAAGTATGCGGACTCGCTCTATCGCGTCATCGAACGCAAGGGAATCGAGACGCACTTCAACCAGGAGTTGGTGGCCCTGCGTCCCGACGCCAAAGAGGCGATCTTCGAGCCGGTCGGCGGTGGGGAGCAGACCGTCATTCGCTACGACATGATCCATGTCACGCCGCGGCAGAGCGCGCCGGATTTCATCAAGAAGAGCCCGTTGGCCGCTTCCACCGGGTGGGTCGATGTGGATCAAGCCACCCTGCGCCATGTCCGTTTTGCCAACGTGTTCTCCTGCGGCGACTGCAGCAGCCTGCCGACCTCCAAGACCGGCGCGGCCATTCGCAAGCAAGCGCCAACGCTGGCCGAGAACCTGCTGGCGGCCCTGCGCGGTCATGATCTGCCCGCACGCTACGATGGCTACACGTCCTGCCCACTGGTGACTGGTTACGGAAGCCTGATCCTGGCGGAGTTCGACTACGACAAGGTCCCGAAGGAGTCGTTCCCCTTCGACCAGTCCCAGGAGCGCTACAGCATGTACGCGCTGAAGGCCTACGCACTGCCCCGGATGTACTGGCACGGGATGCTGCGCGGCCGCGCGTGACGGGGGCGGGCGCCAGCGGCGGCGCCCCACTGCCAGGTTGGGCGCCTCTCGACGAAGAGGCGGCTAGGGCGCGGACCGCGCCCGCCCGCGCGTCCCCGTGGCTCCCTCTGGGAGTCGTGCGCACATGACCATGCAAAGCGTTTCCACACCGGCGTCCGCCACCCGGTAGCGCACCCAGAGCCCTTCCTTGCGCCTGCGGACGAACCCTGCTTTGTGCAGGATTTGCAGGTGCTTGGACACGTTGGCCTGCCTGAGCCCCGTCAGCTCGACCAACTCGGAGACCGAACGCTCTCCCGACAGCAGACAATTGAGCACGGAGAGCCGCGACGGGTCCGCCAGGACGCGGAAACGGCCGGCCACCTGCTCCAGCTGTTCCGGTGTCAACGGCGTGGTGCTCATGCCAGGGGCACCCTTTGGCCCGCCTGCACGAAGCCGTGCTCGAAGAGGAAGAGGCCCACCAGCCCGGCGATGAAGGAGGGCATTCCCAGCCACGGTGCGGCCAGCGCGACCAGCGACAGCAGGAGGCCACCCCAGTAGAAGCCCGCGAAGTGACCACGGATCAATTCATGGTGAGCCAAGCGCGCGTGCGCCGTTGCTCCTCCCACCCAGATATCGCTCACCATCAGGAACAGGTGTCCGGCCGCAGCGATGGCGAACACCCAACGGAGTGCCGGCAGCGGCCACACGCCGAAGGCCGGGGCCAGCAGGCCCAGGACGCCCGCTCCGGCCATCACGGCCTGAGCGAGCAGGTGCACCGGCAGCATGGGGTTCTGCCACAGGTCGCGACCACGCGACTGGCCGAAGAGGAACGCGGTGTAGATGGCCGTGAGCACGGCCAGCACGCCTCCCAGCGGCGCCACCATCCGGATCAGGGGCGCGCGCCCCGTCAGGCCGAAGGCCATGTGCGCCACCAGGACCAGTGCGTAGCCGGTGATGATGAAGCCGCCGCGCACCAGCCAGCTCTTCCACTGGGGGCGGAGGAAGAGGAGGTAGAAACGCTCCGGATGCTCGAGGTCCCAGATCAGGAGCACGCCCGTCAGGCCCAGGAACACGAGTCCCACGAGCGGTGCCGCCCAGCTCCACAGACTCCCCGTCCACCCCAGCAGACCCGACACGGCCAGAAGCAGAGGGGCCAGGTACGCACCGGCGGCGATGGACTTGGTCCAGGTGTACAGGGAGACCCGCCAGTCCCAGGGAGCGCTGTGGGCGACGTCATAGGCCAGGAGTGCGGCCGCGGACGAGTTGTGCCGGCCGGGATGTCCGGACGTCACCGCATGCGGGCCGCTCGGCTGTTGGCTCCACATGAAGAGTCCACCATCCGGGCGCTGCGCGGCCAGGGGGTCCAACGTGAACTGGGTGGCACCCCGGTAGAAGAGCTTGGGGCGTGTCTCCTTCTCCGGTCGCCGCACCGAGACCGGCTCCCGGTGCACGATCTGGGAGACCGCCGACTGGGCATCCTCCAGGTCGCCCACCAGGATCGCCTGCGTCGGACACACCACGACGCACGCCGGTTCGAGTCCGACGTCCAGGCGATGCGCGCAGAAGTTGCACTTCTCGGCCGAGTGATCGTCGGGATTGATGAAGATCGCGTCGTAGGGGCAGGCTGCGATGCACGCCTTGCAGCCGATACAAGCGGCCTTGTCGAAGTCCACGATCCCGTCGGTTCGACGGAACATGGCCGCGGTCGGGCAGGCGTGGACGCAGGGGGGATCGTCACACTGGTTGCAGCGCGTCACCTGGAAGGAGCGCCGGACCTGCGGGAACTCCCCGACCTCCACGTACTTGACGTAGGTGCGGTTGACCGAGAGCGGAACCAGGTTCTCGGACTTGCACGCGGTGGAGCAGGCGTGGCAGCCGATGCACCGCGTGTGGTCGATGACCTTGGCCCAGCGCTGGACGGGGGCTTGCGTCGGGGCAGCAGAGGCGGCTGTGGGGTTCACTCCGGCGGCTCCCAGGCGGGGGGCGAGTCGATGTTGACACATATAACCATGGAGGCATATACTCGGCAAGCAGGGCAGCAGAGGCCTGATCGTCCGGCGGGCCTCGCCGATTTCCGTTGGCCGTTGGGGGGATCATGTTCTTTCGTCAGATCTTCGAAGAGAAGCTCGCCCAGTACGCCTACCTCGTCGGGTGTCAGCGCACTGGTGAGGCGCTGGTGATCGATCCGATGCGTGACGTGGCGCGCTACCGGAAGATCGCGGAAGAAGAGGGGCTGCGTCTGGTGGCCGCAACGGAAACACACATCCACGCGGACTTCCTCTCCGGGATCCGCGAGCTTGCCGAGCTGCACGGCGTCAAAGCGTATCTGTCCGCGGAGGGCGGCGCCGGTTGGGAGTACACCTGGCCGGAGAGGGGACGGCACGACGTCCACTTCTTGAAGCACGGCGACCACTTTCGCGTGGGAAACATCCGCATCGAGGCGGTGCACACGCCTGGGCACACTCCCGAGCACCTCAGCTTCCTGATCACGGACGAGGGCGGCGGGGCCAACGAGCCCATGGGCATCGCCTCCGGGGACTTCGTGTTCGTGGGTGATCTGGGCCGCCCCGACCTGCTCGAGACGGCCGCGGGCGTGGAGGGCGCCATGGAGCCTTCGGCCCGCCGGCTCTGGGAGTCCGCGACCCGGTTCCTCGAACTGCCCGACTATCTACAGGTCTGGCCTGGACACGGCGCCGGGAGCGCCTGCGGCAAGGCGCTGGGCGCCGTTCCGGAAACCACGGTCGGCTATGAACGGCGCTTCAGCCCCGCCCTGGACATGGTGCAACGCAGCCAGAACGACTTCGTCGATTTCATCCTCACCGGTCAGCCCGAGCCGCCGGTGTACTTCGCCGAGATGAAGCGCCTCAACCGCGATGGGGCCCCGGTGCTGGGGCAGATCCCCCGCGCTCGGCGGCTGGACCAGGCGGCCCTCACGGCGGCGCTTGCGGATACCACCAGGACGGTGGTCGACGCGCGCGTCAATCGTCGCGACTTCATGGAAGGGCACTTGCCGGGCACGCTCTACGCACCCTTCGACAAGAGCTTCCCCACCATCGTGGGGTCGTACGTGCTTCCCGAGTCCGAAGTGGTGCTCATCATCGAAGAGGCGTTCATCGAGGAGGCGATCCTCGACCTGATCCGCATCGGCTACGATCATGTAGGTGCCTATGTCACACCCGACGTGGTGGAGTCGTCGAGTGGCCTGAAGGCGATCGATGTGATCGATATCACGGAGATGGATCGTCGGCAGAAGGCCGAGGGCGGATTGGTGTTGGATGTCCGGCGCCTGGACGAGTTCGAGGCCAGCCACGTACCGGGCGCCCTGAACATCGCCCACACCCGTTTGCGGGTTCGGGAGGCGGAGCTTCCCAAGGACCGCGAGATCCTGGTCCACTGCCGGACCGGGGCGCGGGCGGCTCCGGCGGTTGCCTTGCTCCAGAGGGACGGATACGACGTGGTCTACGTCGATGGGGAATTCGGGTCGTGGCGCCCGACCGTGGCGGCCAAGGCATGACCCCACTCTCCCCCTTTCCTCCAAAGGAACGCTGGGACGACTGGACCGAGCTGGACACCCAGGCCTGGCCGCGTCGCAAGGAGTGCCGGTATGCGCTGATTCCGACGACCTGCTTCAACTGCGAGTCGGCCTGCGGGTTGCTCGCCTATGTGGATCACGCCACCGGACAGGTGCGCAAGCTCGAGGGGAACCCCGAGCATCCGGGTTCCCGGGGTCGCAACTGCGCGAAGGGGCCTGCGACGCTCAACCAGATCCAGGATCCTGACCGGATCCTGCACCCGCTGCGTCGGGTGGGTGAGCGGGGACAAGGCCACTGGGAGCAGGTGAGCTGGGACGAGGCGCTCGACGACATCGCCCGTCGCGTCCGAGCCGCCCTCACGGAGCAGCGGGGCGAAGACGTGATGTACCACGTCGGCCGCCCCGGCGAAGACGGTTTCACCGAGCGCATGATCGCCCAGTGGGGCATCGACGGACACAACTCCCACACCAACATCTGTTCGGCTGGTGCGCGCACGGGGTACGCGTTCTGGATGGGGATCGACCGGCCCAGCCCTGATCACCAGAACGCCAAGGTGATCCTGTTGATGTCCAGCCACCTGGAGGCGGGTCACTACTTCAATCCCCACGCGCAACGCATCATGGAGGGCAAGAAGCGAGGCGCCAAGGTCATCGTGCTCGATACGCGCCTCTCCAATACGGCGACACACGCCGACTACTGGCTCTCGCCCTATCCGGGCTCAGAAGCTGCCATTTTCCTCGCCATGGCCGCGCATCTCATCCGCACGCGCCGCTACGACGCGGAGTTCGTGCGTCGCTGGTGGAATTGGGAGGAGTACCTCGAGCAGATGGCCCCGGACGCCGAGCCCACCTTCGAGCGTTTCCACGAGTCGCTGCTGACGATCTACGCCGACTACACGTTCGAGTACGCCGCTGCGGAGTCCGGTGTCGCCGCCGACGTGCTCGAGGAAGTCGCGGAGGTGGTCGCGGAGGCAGGACCCCAGTTGGCAAGCCACACCTGGCGCTCCGCCTCCGCGGGCAACCTGGGCGGTTGGCAGACCTCACGCACCCTGTTCATGCTGAATGCCCTGCTGGGGGCGATCGCGGTGCCGGGGGGGACCTACCCGAACGCGTGGAACAAGTACGTGCCGCGCCCGATCCAATTGCCGCGGCACCCCGCCACCTGGAACGACATGACCTGGCCGGACGAGTATCCGCTGGCGCACATGGAAATGTCATTCTTGTTGCCGCATTTGCTGCGCCGACGGGAGCGGCCGCTCGAGGTCTACTTCAGCCGTGTCTACAATCCCGTCTGGACCAACCCCGACGGATTCAGCTGGATCGAGATGCTGACGGATCCCGCCCGCATCGGACTCCATGTGGCGCTGACACCCACGTGGAACGAAACCGCGTACTTCGCGGACTATGTGCTCCCCATGGGCCTATCCTCTGAGCGGCACGACCTCACGTCGTACGAGCAGTACGACGGGCAGTGGATCGCCTTCCGACAGCCGGTGCTGCGAGAGGCCCGGACCCGGGGTGGGGAATCGGTCTCCGACACACGCGACGTCAACCCGGGTCAGGTCTGGGAGGAGAACGAGTTCTGGATCGACCTCACCTGGAGGATCGATCCGGACGGCAGCCTGGGCATCCGGTCGTTCTTCGAATCCAGGGCCCGTCCCGGTGAGAAACTCACCGTGGACGAGTACTACGGATGGCTGTTCGAGCACTCCGTACCCGGCCTGCCGGAGGCCGCGGCGGCGAAGGGCCTGACGCCGCTGCAGTACATGCGGCGCTTTGGTGCGTTCGAGGTGAGTCGTGGCGTGGGTGCGGTCTACCAGGAATCGGTCGCCGCCGACGAGCTGCAGGACGCACGCACGGACGAGCAGGGCCGTGTGTTCACGCGTGCACCCAAGCCGGCGACCCACAACGTCGTTCCCCTGCCCGTGCTGGACCCGGACGCGGAGGGGCGCCGCCGGGTGGGTGTCGATGTGGATGGCGAGATCAAGCGGGGGTTCCCGACCCCGAGTGGCCGCCTCGAGTTCTGGTCGCGGACTGTGGCGGAATGGGGCTGGCCCGAGTTGGCCATTCCCACGTACGTGAAGAGTCAGATCCATCCGGATCATCTCGAGGAAGGGCAAGTGCCCCTGATCGCGACGTTCCGACTGCCGGTACACATCCATACGCGGAGCGCCAACGCCAAGTGGTTGGATGAGATCGCGCACTCGAATCCCCTCTGGATCCACCCGCAGCGCGCGAACGCGCTGGGAGTGAAGACGGGGGATCTGGTGCGTGTCGAGACGCGGATCGGGTACTTCGTGCTGCGAGCCTGGGTCACAGAGGGGATCCGCCCCGACGTGGTCGCGTGCTCCCACCACATGGGACGCTGGCGTGTCGAGGGGCCGGGACAGCGAGCCGGGATGGCAACCGTCCAGTTGCAGCGCACCGGAAGTGGCTGGTCGCTGCGGCAGAGCAGCGGTCCCGGCCCTTTCGCGTCCGCGGACGCGGACACAGCACGCATCTGGTGGACCGACGCCGGCGTGCACCAGAATCTGACCTTCGGTGTGCAGCCGGATCCCATTTCCGGCGCGCATTGTTGGCATCAAGCGGTGCGGGTCCGTCGGGCCGAGCCGGGCGACCGCTACGGAGACGTACACGTGGACACGGAGAAGTCGCGCGCGGTATACGAAGAATGGCTGCAGCGCGCCCGTCCGGCCTCGCGGTTCTCACCGGACGGCACGCGGCGACCCTATTGGTTGCTGCGGCCGGTGCGGCCGGAGCGTGACGCCTATCGCCTGCCGGAGAGGGAGCGCTGAAACCGCGCTTTTCGTGGCACGACATCATCGCCGGCGTCTCGGTGGCGCTGGTTCTGATCCCGCAGGCGCTGGCGTACGCCGACGTGGCGGGGTTGCCTGGGCAACACGGACTCTGGGCTGCGGCCGCCGCGCCCATCGCTGCGGCGTTGTTCGCTTCGTCTCCATTCCTGCAGACGGGCCCTGTCGCCGTCACGTCGCTGCTGACCCTCGGTGCGTTGGTACAGCTCGCGCCGGCTGGAAGTCCCCGCTACGTAGCCCTGGCCGCCTTGTTGGCGCTGCTGGTTGGCGTTGTCCGCCTCACGATCGGGCTCTTCCAGGTGGGGTGGATCAGCTATCTGATGTCGCAGCCGGTGATCCTGGGCTTCATGTCGGCGGCGAGCGTATTGATTGCTGCGTCGCAGGTGCCCGGCCTGGTGGGCGTACCCAAGGGTGGAGCAGGCGTTCTGGCGGATGCCGTCACCGCACTGTCCTCACCCGCGACCTGGTCGCGGGAGGCACTGGTGCTGGGGGCCGCCTCCATCGCGGTGATCGTCGGCCTGCGCCGCTGGTGGCCGCGCATCCCCGGCGTGCTGGTCGTGGCGGCGGGGGCGTTGGTGTACTCGCGCACGATGGAGTTCCAGGGCCCGGTGACCGGATCCATCACGGCCGGGCTCCCGCACCTGTCGTTGCGGCTCCCGTGGTCGGCCGTGCCGGCGCTGCTGCTCCCGGGCCTGGTGATCGCATTGGTGGGCTTCGCCGACGCGGCAGCCATCGCCCGGACCTATGCGACCCGGGACCGGCAGTCCTGGGATCCCGACCGGGAATTCATCGGGCAGGGCTTCGCCAACGTCGCGTCCGGACTGGTGGGCGGCTTCGCGGTCGGCGGTTCGTTCGCCCGTTCCAGCCTGGGACGCCTGGCCGGAGCACGTTCCCGTTGGGCCGGCTTCGTCACCGGTCTGACGGTGCTGGCGTTCCTGCCCTTCGCGGACATGCTCCGGGCGATGCCCAGCGCGGCCTTGGCGGCGATCGTGATCACGGCCACCTGGAGCCTCATCGATGTGAAGGCCATCGCGCGGGTGACGCGGTTGTCCGTCTCGCAAGGCGTGGTGGCCCTGACCACGTTCGCGACGACGCTCCTGTTCGCGCCGCGGATCGATCTGGCGGTCCTGCTCGGCATCGCCACCTCGTTGGCCGTGCACGCCTATCGTGAGCTGCGCCTGGTGCCGAACCTGCGAATCGACGGAGACGTCATCGAAGTGGCTCCGCAGGGCGTGCTGTGGTTCGCCTCGGCACCGTTCCTGGAGCCGGAGCTCCTGTGGGCCCTCTCCCAGTACGAAGGGGCCAAGGTGCTGCGCGTCGATCTCAAGGGCTTGGGCCGCATCGACCTGTCAGGAGCCCTCGCGCTGCGGCGCATCCTGGACGATGCCCGCGACGCCGGACTGGTCACGGAGCTGGTCGGAGTCCCGGTCCACGCGGAGCGCTGGGTGCGGAAGGTCCTCTCCCCGGACGGCGGGGAGGAGCCCTAAGAGGGCGTATCCATGCCAGGTTCCCGCGCGTCGGACGCACCAGATCGTTGGGACGTGATTGCTCGCCTGTTCCACGAGGCCCGCCTCCTGCCGCCCGACGGACGCGATGCCTTCCTCGAGGCCGAGGCGCCCGACGATCCCACGTTGCGCGCTGAGCGCAGGGGCCGCGATTTCGGGTGCCACACCCTACACGCCAAAACGCTCCAGATCGATTCGTCCGCCTGCGGTGAAGCGCACGCCTTCCTCGTTCAACAGTGCGCGCTGGATGCGCTCGGAGAGCGGTCCTGCGCTTCGTTTGGAGATCTCGCCGCGCGCGTTCACCACACGGTGCCAGGGCACGTCGTGGTCCGTGGGAAGTGCCGCCAAGGCGTACCCCACCTGGCGGGCGTGGCCCGGCAGACCCGCCGAGCGGGCCAGTGCCCCGTAGGTGGACACCCGGCCCGGCGGGATGGCCCGCACGACCCGGTAGATGCGCTCGTAGCGGGACTCGCCCACCTCGGTCAGTTTGCCAGGCCCGCGTAGGTGATCGCGAACAGCAGGCCCTGCTTGAGGCCGGGCCAGAGCTGCGCGATCTCCGCGCTTTCGGTGACGTCGTGGGACGTGCTCCTCAGTCGCACCGGGTCGTATCCGCTGAGTGTACCGACCGGGTCGCCGAAGTCCTCCCGCACCCCGCCCCGGAAGGACATGGCCGGCATGCCCGAGGCGAACGCCCGCACGCAGTCGCCGCACCCGGTCGTGGGATCGATCAGCGGCTCGCTGCCGTAGAGCGCGACTCCCGCCGCGGCCGCCACCCGGGCAGGTCGGTTGTCCGCCGGGTTCCAACCGGGCACCCCTGCCTCGGTGCCGTTGACCGAGTTGATCTCGTAGCTGAACGAGAATCCCCCTCCCATGCGGGCCGTCTCTTCGGCCGCGATACGCCGGATGGCGTCGTGCGCCTGCTGCAAGCGCGCGTTCGCGTCCGAGCGCATGTCGAAGCGGACCCAGGCCTCGCTGGCTGGCCGTGCGATGATGTCGCTGGCGTGGATCATGGCCATGTTCAGGTAGAGCACTGCTGAGTTGGGATCGGGCTGCACCCGCACCGGGAATGGCTCCTCGCCGGCGCGCGGGTCACGCACTTCCTCACTCAAGCGCACCAGGATGCGACCCAGGGCGTCGACCGCATGCGGCGACCAGCGATCGCCCTCGAAGGGGGCGAAGACCCGGAGCTGGCTGCGGTTGCGCAGCGGCGTGCTCCCCGTGGTGACGCCCGCGCCCCCGCGACCGTGGAACTGCATCAGGATGTCCCCACGCCGCCAGTCCAGGTCGCGAGGCACATGGGCGCGCACCAGGTGCTCGACGCCGGGGCTGGCGTCCGGGTGATCCGGTCCGTGCGGCGCTTCCTCCCCGGTGAGACCGACGAACCAGATGTCGCCGCGGGTCTCGATACCGGCGGCATTCAGTGCGCGCAGCACGCCCAACATCTGGGTCACGCCGGCCAGGTCGTCGAAGGCGGCGGGGCACCAGACCCGACCGTCGGCGATGAACGCCTCCACGGACTGGCCCTCCGGGGAGAGAGCGACGTTGTCGTGGTGCGCGTTCAGCACCACGGTGGGGCCGCCCCCGACGCCGCGACGGATCCCGATCACGGTACCTGAATCGTCGATGCGCACGTCATCGAGCCCGTAGATCCGAAAGAGCTTGTACAGCAGCCGAGAGCGGTTGCCTTCCCGGCCGGAGGCGCCGTCGGCGTTGCAGAGGGAAAGCCATTCCGTGAGCGTCTCGTCGCGCGAGGCGCGCACGTACTCCATCGCGCGCTGTACTGCAGGGGACTGCAGCATCGTGCGCACCTCGCCGAGCTCACCCGAGAGATCTGGGGTCTGGGCCGGGAGGGGACGGGGCCCGACTGACCCCAGGAGCAGGAAGCCCAATGCCAGGAGCCGCGAAGGTCGGATCATGGGACGGCCGAGTTCTGAAGTGGATGGTCTCGCTGACGCCAAGCTAGGGTGGGGCCGGGCCTGGCGGAAACTGATCTCGGCGGCGCGAGCGGGAGCCCCCGGCCGTCGCTCGCCGTCCGCGCGCGCTGCGGCGACCCGCGCCGGGAGGCGGGTCGGAGGGCCCTGAAAACCCTTGCAGCACGGGGAAGCGGCCCCGTATCGTGGGCATGTCTTCCCCCCGGGCGACGGATGCCTTGCTCTGGGTCCAGCCCTCATCTCGCACTGGCGGTCCGTTCGGGGCGCTCAGGTGCGCGACGGAAGAACCTTGGAAGGAGGAGCACGATGGCTCGAGTGTTACGAATCCTGCTTGCTCTGGCGCTGTTCGTGGTGTTGCCCCGCGGGGTGGCAGCGCAGAACGGCACCGTTGCGGGCCGCGTCACCGGCGAGGACGGCTCGGCCTTGATCGGAGCACAGGTCAGCCTTTCAGGCACCGGGCAGGGAGCGATCACCAACGCCCGCGGGGCGTTCTTGATCGTCAATGTCCCGCCTGGCTCCTACACGCTGCAGGTGCAGATGCTGGGATACCAGGATTCCGAGGTGACCGTCCAGGTCGCCGCGGGGCAGACCGTCACCCACAACTTCCGCATCACCCAGACCGCGGTGGCCATCGAAGGGGTGGCCGTCACGGTGGGTTCCCGGCGCGCGGTCACGGCCGCCGACGAGTTGGCTGTCCCCGTGGACGTGTTCAGCGCCGACGAGATCCAGATGGCTACGCCACAACTGGAGGTGGCCACCATCCTGCAGGAGCTGTCACCGGCGATCTACTTCCCGCGTCCTCAGATCGCCGACCTGACGTCGGGCGTGCGGCCCTTCCAGCTCCGTGGCCTGAGCCCGGACCACTCCCTGGTGCTGATCAACGGCAAGCGCAGGCACTCCACGGCAGTCGTGCACGTCTTCGGTGCCGCATCCGGAGGCGCTGGATCCAGCGGCGTGGACATGAACGCCATCGTCCCGTCGGCCATGGGTGGAATGGAGATCCTGCGCGACGGGGCCGCGGCCCAGTACGGGTCGGATGCCATCGCCGGAGTGATCAACGTGCAGCTCCGCGACGACATCCATCGTCCGGAGTTTTCGGCGTCGGTGGGACAGTACCGGCCCGAGTACTTCGATCCCGATGGCGAGCGCTTCGAGTTTACCGGAAGCTCCGGCTGGGGACTCGGTGAGCGTGGCACGCTGGTGCTCAGCGGTATGTTCTCCAGCCGCGCCGAGACCGAACGGGCCGGCCCCGACCCGCGCGACCAGATCGTCCCGGGCGACGCGGACGTGGTGGCGGACACCAATGGCGACGGCATCAACGAGATCATCCAGAAGAACAATGCGGTGCCCATGCCCAACCACGTGATCGGGGATGGCGCCAGCAAGAACGGTGGTGGGTTCTTCAACCTCAACTACGCGCTCAACGAGGACCAGACCCACAACCTGTACGGGTTCGGAGGCTACACCTTCCGCCGCGACCTGCACAGCGGCTTCTATCGGCGCGGGTTGGACAACCGCAACTGGCCGCAGATCTTCCCGCTCGGGTTCCTCCCGCATTTCCGCGGGGATGCCACCGACTTCATGTGGGTGAGCGGAGTCCGCGGGTTCGCAGGGCAGTGGAACTACGACATCAGTGGCCAGTGGGGTCGCAATTCGCTGGACACGGATATCTACCAGACGATGAACGTGTCGTTGGGACCGTGCCTGGATGCGAGCTGCAGCAACGCGCCCGGCGAGTCGCTGGGACCGGGGCCCGATGGGGTGCCTGGCACGGGGGACGAGATCCCCAACAAGACCGACGTCTACGCCGGAAAGCTGATCAGCAACCAAGCAGTCGTCTCCGCGGACTTCAACCGCGGCGTCGACATCGGCGCCTCTTCGCCGCTGAATCTGGCCGTGGGGCTCGCCTTCCGTGCCGACAACTTCCAGATCGAGGCCGGCGAAGCCGCGTCCTATGTCAACGGAAACCATCCGACCCGCTCAGGCGGCACCGCCGCGGTGGGGAGCCAGGTGTTTACGGGCTTCCGACCCGATCAGGCGGTCGACAAGTGGCGCTCCAACGTCGGCGCCTACGTGGATGTGGAGACGGACGTTACCGAGCGGCTGCTGGTGGCGGCCGCCGCGCGCTTCGAGAACTACAGCGACTTCGGAAGCACGGTGACCGGGAAGATCGCCACGCGCTTGCAGGCGGGCGATCAGTTCATCCTGCGTGGTGCGGTGAGCACGGGATTCCGCGCTCCCAACTTGAACCAGAGCTACTACAGCCACGTTTCGACGGGCTTCCGCACGGATCCGAACAATCCTGGCAACCAGATCGCCTACGAGATCGGTGAGATCCCGGTCGAATCGCCGGAAGCGAGGGCGTTGGGGGCAGAGTCCCTCCGCGAGGAGACTTCGACCAACTACAGCGGCGGAATCGCGTTCACGCCCGTCGAGCGCCTCACCTTCACGGTGGACGGCTACCTCATCGATCTGCGTGACCGGATCATCCTGACCGGTTCATTGGAGGGTCCAACGGTCGAGGCGCTGTTGGCCCAGTTCGGCGCACCCACGGTGAAGTTCTTCACCAACGCCGTGGACACGCGCACCAAGGGCGTCGATGTGACCGCCCGTTACCGCCACTTGTTGCCGGCGGGCACCTATCTCGAGCTTCTGGCCCAGTACAACCGGAACTCGATCGAGGTCACCGACGTGCACGTGCCGGCCGTGATCCAGGAGATCGCGGACCAGGTGTTCGATAGTGGCGACCGTTACGTGCTGGAGAATGGACGGCCCCGGGATCGTGCGACCACGCGAGCGCGTTTCGTGCACGAGAGGTTCGATGTCGGGCTGGCCGGGAACTGGTACGGCCAGCAGGTGGATCGTCTGGAGGAGGGCGCGACGCCGGCCCAGGACGTGTTCCTGGAGAACGGGCCGCACTTCGTGATGGACGGCGATGCCAGCTACAACGTCACGGACGGTATCCGACTGTCCATCGGCGCCGAGAACCTGCTGAACGCACGTCCGGTGGTGGTGCCCGAGGGCTACAACTTCTCGGGCATCTTCCCGTTCGACAGCTCCTCGGGGCTGAGCATGAACGGGCGCTACATCTATACGAAGGTGAACGTGAAGTTCTAGGCGTACTACGTCTCCAGGGCGGCCCTTGCGGTCGTTCCGGGCTTCGAGGGGCACCCCGCACGGGGTGCCCCTTCGACGTTTCCTGGGGGGCGGCGCGGCGCCTGGCGAGAGCGTAGCTTGCACCCGACCCCTCGCACCCACTCCGGCCCCGAGTCCCATGAGCCTCGACGATTTCCGGCGCGTCCCACTCCTCTTCGGCCCCTCCCCCATCCACCCCCTCCCTCGCCTCAGTGAGGCTCTGGGCGGCAAGGTCGAGGTCTGGGCCAAGCGCGAGGACTGCAACTCGGGGATCGCCTACGGGGGCAACAAGGTCCGCAAGCTCGAATACCTCGTTGCCGAAGCCCTCGACCAGGGATGCGACACGCTCGTGTCCATCGGGGGCATCCAGTCCAACCACACACGGCAGGTGACCGGTGTGGCTCGCCATCTGGGAATGGGGGCAGTCACCGTGCAGGAGGCCTGGGTGGACTGGCCCGACATGAACTACGACAAGGTGGGCAACATCCAACTCACCCGGATCCTCGGAGGAGACCTGCGCATCGACCCCGCCGGCTTCGACATCGGGATCCGGGACAGCTGGAAGCGGGCCCTGGAGTCCGTGGTGGAGGCGGGAGGAAAGCCCTATCCAATCCCCGCGGGCGCCTCCGACCATCCCCTGGGCGGGCTGGGCTTCGCCAACTGGGCCCGTGAGGTGGCGGAGCAGGAAGCCGGGCTGGGGATCTTCTTCGACCACGTGATCGTGTGCACCGTGACAGGCTCCAGCCATGCCGGCATGATCGCCGGCTTCGCGCTGGAGAAGGGGCGTGCCCGTCGGGTGGTGGGGATCGATGCGTCGGCCACCATCGAGAAGACGCGCGCGCAAGTCACCCGCATCGCCGTGGCCACAGCGGAGAAGATCGGCGTCGGTCGTTCCCTGCGCGAAGACGAGATCACCATCGTGACCGGCTACGAGGGGCCCGCCTACGGCATCCCGGACGAGCGGACCGTCGACGCCATCCACCTGGCTGCCCGTACCGAGGGCATGCTCACCGATCCCGTCTATGAAGGAAAGTCGATGGCGGGCCTGATCGGTCTGGTCCAGGACGGAACCATTCCGCCGGGCTCGAAGGTCCTCTACTGCCACCTGGGTGGACAGCCGGCGCTGCCCGCCTATGCGGGAGCGCGCGGGCTGGGCTGATCCGCACAGGTCGGCTCACTCCGGCAGAGCGAACGCCACGATGTGGTCTCCGGACGTGCCGATCCCGGAGCGCCCACCTGCTGCGATGACCACATACTGTCGGCCGCGGTAGCGATACGTCATGGGCGAAGCCTGTCCGCCGGCCGGCAACGCATGCTCCCAGAGCAGATCGCCCGTTTCGGTGGCGTATGCGCGAATGCGATCGTCCATCCCCCCGGCGATGAAGGTCAGCCCGCCCGCAGTGCTGAGGGGCCCTCCGAACGTCAACGACCCCCAGGCCGGGTCGGGGTGGACGGGTCCCGATGGGGTCTCGAACGCTGCCAGCCCACCATGGGGGCGCTCCCAGCGGATGGTGCCGGTGGCGAGGTCGACGGCGACCAGCTTGGACCAGGGCGGAGGGGAGCAGGGGACCCCGTCCGCTCCGATCAGGGGCATTCGACTCATGCCGTAGGGCGTGCCTCCCTGGCGCGCGTATTCGAGACCCTGTTCTCGATTCTGCAGGCGGGTGTCGAAGTCGGGGCGGCGGTGGAGCTGGACGAACATCGCCAAGCGCTTGATCGGCACGACCAGCAGGTGGCGCTCGGGATCCCAGGCCGCTCCGTCCCAGTTCATGCCGCCTCCGAACCCCGGCCACAGGAGAGACCCCTCCAGCGAAGGGGGCGTATACATCCCTTCGTTGCGCAGCCGGCCGATCCATTCGCCACAAGCCCTGCGGCTCTCCTCCGTCAGGCCGAAGGCCGAGTCAGGCGTGAGCACGCTCTCGTGCAGGGGGGGCAGGCTGGGGAAGGGCTGGGTAGGCCAGCTCGATTCGCCGGGTACGTCGCTCTGCGGCACGGGTCGCTCGGTGACCGGAAGAAGGGGTTCGCCGGTCTCCCGGTCCAGAACGAAGAGCAGCCCCATCTTGGTGCCCACAACCACGGCGGCCCTCTGCCGACCCTCATGCTCGACGTCGATGAGCATGGGCTGGGAGGCGACGTCATAGTCCCACAGGTCGTGATGCACGACCTGGAAGGACCACACGAGCTCACCGGTGCCCGCCCGCAGCGCCACTACCGAATTGGCGAAGTCGTTCCGTCCGGGACGGTCGCCGCCGTAGAAGTCCGGAGCGGCGCTGCCGGTGGGCAGGAAGACCAGATCGCGTGCCGGATCGGCCGCGATCGGCGCCCAGACGTTGGCTGCGCCCGTGGAGTGGGCCGCCTCCTCCGTCCAGCCTTCCCAGCCCGGTGAACTCGGCGTGCGCGGGATCGGGTCGAAGCTCCAACGCAACGCACCGCTGCGGGTGTCGAACGCGCGTACGATCCCGCTTTCCACGTCGCGCCGACGATTGTCACCGATGGCGGACCCCACGACCAGCACGTCACCTACCACGGCTGGCGGCGACGTCACCAGGTACTGGCCGACGTCGACCTCCTGCTCGCCCAGCGACACACCCAGGTCGAGGCGAACGACGCCCTCGGTTCCGAAGTCCGTACACGGTGATCCGGTGGCCGCGTCCAACGCGATGAGGCGGGCTTCGATGGTGGCGACGAAGATGCGGTGGGCGCAGGTGGCTGCGGCCGGTGCCGTCGGATCATCCCAAGCGGACACTCCTCGGGAGATGAAGTCTTCCGAGTAGCCGTGGTCCACGCTGACGTGCGGATCGTAGGCCCAGCGCTGCTCGCCGGTGGCCGGGTCCAGGGACAGCACCCGATTGAGCGGTGTGGAGACGACCAAAGCGCCGGAGCGCATGAGCGGCGTGGTCTCGAAGCGCAAGTCTTGCCCGTGGCAGGCCGAGCAGGTTCCCCCCGCCCGTGGGTCGACAGGCAGCCCATCGCCCCGCACGCCCTCGGTTCCGTGACGCTCCGGATCGAACATCTCGGCGGGCACGTCGCCCGCCCGCGCGGTCCACGCCATCTCCAGACGCGCCACGTTGCCGGTGTGCACGTCACGCAGCGGGGAGTACTTGGTGCCGCCGGCATCATTGGCATAGTGGCGCCATTCCACGTCCGGCGAGGACTCACCGGTCTCGGAAGCGGGAGGCGCGCAGCCGGTCAGCCACAGGAGCATCAGCGCGGCCACGGCGAACGCCGGGCAGAGCGGGCGGGCCGAGGAACTCGTCGTGTTCATGGGTGCCTCCGAGAGCATGCGACCATACAGCAATCTCCACCCGAGCCCCGTGCGGTCCAGCGATCGGGGCCCGGCGGGACCAGGGCGGGGCGAGCGGGTCGGAAGGCACTTTGCGAACGGAGGGCGATGCCCGAACGTCCTTGCATGCCGCTGACCGACCTTTCAGCCGAACCGCGTTCCCGGGACCCCGACCGGGCGACCGGGCTCGACCGCCGGACCGTCCTGGTCATCCTGGGCGTGTTCCTGGTGGAGGGCATCTTCCGCACCGGCTATTTCCACTTCGGGGAGCGTGCGGAGGGTAGCACCCGACCGTTCCTGGATACGTTGCTCTCCGAGACGACGGGCTCACTGGCCGTCATCGCGGTCTTCTTCGCCGTGCTGCTGCCGTTGTGCGCGCGTTGGCGCATCCGCCGCGGCGCGTTTCCTCACGTGCTGCCCCCCTATGTCGTCGGCTTCGTGCTGTTCTCGGGACTGAAGACGCTGATCATGTGGGGGAGCCGAAGCCTTCTGTGGCCTTTGGCGGGACTGGGGCGCTATGACTACGGCGACCTCGGGTACCGGTTCTTGATGGAGGGGTCGAACGACGTGTTCGGCTTCGTGATCCTGGTGGGGGCGGTACACGCCGTGCGCGGCTGGCAGGAACAACAGCGACGTCGCCTGCACCAGGCCCAGTTGGAGGCACGCCTGCACGAAGCCCGGCTGCAGGCGCTCCAGGGCCAGCTCCAGCCCCACTTCCTGTTCAACACCCTGAACACGATCTCGTCGGTCATGTACGGCGATCCCGAGCGCGCCGATCGCCTGCTGTCCAGGCTGTCCGAGCTGCTCCGCTTTTCCCTCGCGGCACCGAGCCGTCCCCAGGTCACGGTGGAGGAGGAGCTCCAGATTCTGGAGCGCTACCTGGAGATCATGCGCACGCGCTTCGATGATCGGCTCCGCGTGTCCACACGCGTCGGGGAGGGCGCTCGCGAAGCCCTGGTCCCGTCCTTCCTGCTGCAGCCGCTGGTCGAGAACGCCATCCAGCATGGGGGAGACCGCGCCGGACCCCTGAGCGTGTGGGTGACGATGGAGACCGAGAACGCTCTGCTCACGGTACGTGTGGAGGACGACGGGGTGGGACTGGAAGGAGAGCCCACCGCCGCGTTCAGTCGGGGGATCGGCCTCTCCAATACGCGCGAGCGCCTCCGGCTGCTGTTCGGTGACGGAGCGGATCTCGAGGTGGCGCCGCGTTCCGGTGGTGGGGTGGTGGTGGAGGCCACGCTGCCGGTGGAGCGAGCGTCTTCGTGAGCGTGCTCACTGCGGTGGTCGTGGACGACGAGCCCCATGCGCGCTCGAAGATCCGACGCTTCCTTTCCGAAGATGCGCGGATCCGGGTCGTCGCCGAAGCCTCCGACGGACTCGAGGCCTTGGAAGTGTTGGAGCGGGAGCGTCCGCACCTGGTGTTCCTGGACATCCAGATGCCCGGCATGGACGGGTTCGAGGTGTTGCAGCAACTGGACCCCAGTGTGCAGCCCCAGGTGATCTTCGTCACGGCCCACGACGACCACGCGCTTCGTGCCTTCGAGGTGCACGCACTCGACTACCTGCTCAAACCCGTCGATCCGGACCGCTTCACGGAGACGCTGCAGCGTGCGGTCGACGCACACGAGCGGGGAACGGAGGCGCCGCTCCCCGCTGCGCTCCGTGCGACGCTGGCAGAGCGAACCCCCATCGAGCGCTTCCTCGTACGGTCGAGGGGTCGGATGGTGCTGGTGCCGGTCGCCCAGGTGGAGTGGATCGGCGCCGCGGGCAACTATGTCGAGGTCCACGTCGGAGATGCCGTCCACCTGGTGCGGGGTACGCTGGCGGACGTGGAAGACCGATTGCCGGCTGGCTGCTTCGCGCGCATACACCGCTCGACGATCATCCGCCTCGATCGCATCAAGGAGCTACAGCCGTGGTCGCACGGGGACTGGATGGTGATCCTCGACTCGGGCGTGGAACTGAAGCTCAGCCGCCGCTACCGGGAGCGCCTCGTAGGGCTGTTCGGCCCATGAGCCCCCTAGCCTCCGCGGTGCGGGCCGCGCTGGGCACCCTGCGGGAACATCCCTTGAGAACGGCGTTGTCTACGCTGGGTGTCGTCATCGGCGTGGCCTCTCTGATCGCGATCCTGGCCCTGGGGGAGGGTCTGGAGGCCTATTCGCGTGGCCAGATCGCGGGCACGACCGGCGTGCAGTCGATCGTCTTCGCCCCGCGTACGGTGGATCGTCTCGACGGCCTGCTCGTCCCTCGCGATTCGATCGTCCGGTTGGACGCCGCCGACGCCGCGGCCATCGCAGACACGTTGGCCGGGATCGGCGTTGCGGTGCTCGACCTGGATCGTTCCGCCTGGGTTTCGTTCGATGGGGACACGGCCCGCAAAGCGACGCTGTTGCGCGGGACGAGCACCGGTGCGGACGTCGTCTACAACCTCGTCCTGAAGTCGGGGCGGTTCCTGTCGCCCGTCGAGGTGCTCGCAGGTGCTCCGGCGGCTGTGGTCTCCCAGGCTCTGTTGGACGCTTCCGCTGAGGACCTGTCCGCGTGGATCGGTCGATCGCTACGGATCGGCGATGCCCGACTCGAGATCGTGGGGATCGTAGCCGCTGCTGCAGGACCTCCGGTCGTCTGGGTTCCGCTCCCACAAGCGAGCCTGCTGGTGGAGACACCTTCGTCCGTGGTGCCTCGACTGGTCGTGCGGGCCCAACGGGTGGAGGACGTGCGGGAGTGCGAGAGCCGGGCGGCCGCATGGATCGGCGCCCGGCACGGAGCGGCTGCCGAGTACTTCGAGATCCAGACGATGCGAAGGAGAGTGGAGCAGGTCGAGCAGGCGATGGGGGTCTTCAAGCTCGCCATGGGCTCCATCACGGGGATCTCCATCCTCGTGGGCGGGATCGGCATCATGAATGTGATGCTCTCGGCGGTGCAGGAGCGGACACGCGAGATCGGGATCCGCCGGGCCGCCGGTGCGCGACGTGCGGACGTGCTGATCCAGTTCCTGGCGGAGTCGGTGGCCGTCACGCTCGCCGGCGGTCTGTTGGGGATCGTGCTGGGCACGGCGGGGGCCTACGTGATCACCGCGGCCATCCGGCGGGCCACCGAGGCGCCGGTGTGGGCTCAGGTCACTCCTGCCACGGTGGCCGTGGGCATCGCGTCGGCCGTGGTGGTGGGCTTGGCCTTCGGGACGTACCCTGCAATGCGCGCCGCCCACCTGTCGCCCATCGATGCGATCCGCCACGAATAGCAGAGCCGCCGTGCACCGAATCGAGCCCCACACGCCCGAGCAGCTTTTCCGCCGCCTCGATGAGCTGACCATCGCCCATTCCACCATCGAGCACCCACCGGTCTTCACGGTCGACGAGGCCAAGCGGCTGAGGGGGACGATCCCCGGCGCCCACGTGAAGAACCTCTTTCTCCGGGACAAGAAGGGCGTGATGTGGTTGGTGGTCTGTCTGGAGGACCGACAGGTGGATCTGGCCTGGCTCTCCAGCCAATTGGGATGCAAGCGCCTGTCGTTCGGTAGCGCGGAGCGGCTCTGGCGGACCCTGGGCGTCGAGCCCGGTTCCGTCACGCCGTTCGGGATCATCAACGACCGGGGGCGCGAGGTGGGCGTGGCCCTGGACCGGGCGTTGCTGACCTACGATCCACTGAACTTCCACCCGCTGGTGAACGACAAGACCACATCGATCTCCGCGCCCGGGCTGACGGCGTTCCTGGAGGCCGAAGGCCACCCCCCTCTCTGGGTGGACTTCGACCGGATGCAGACCGCCTAGCCCACGGCACGGCCCCTGCACGGCCGCCAGGCATGGAGCTCTCGCTCGGCCTGGCGCTGTTGCCCGCATTGGTGGCGTGGTGGGGGGGGCGCCGCCTGGCGGCCCACCTCGCGGACCCGTCGTTCCCGGACCTGCTGCAAGCCCATCGGGCACGAGTCCAGCTCGCGACCGTCGCCGTGGGCGTCTCGGGCACCCTGCTCGTGGACGGCTTCGGCTGGGGCCACGTGGCCTTGACGGTGGCGGGTGCCCTGGTCGGAGGCTTCCCGGCGCGCCGCCGTATCTTTGACGAGCAGTGGACGTTGGCGGGATACGTCCTCCACCTCGCCCGCGTGGCGCTGGCCTTCTTCGGTGCCGCGCTTCCCCTGCTGTTCGTTCCTGCGATCGTGGTCCGACGCCCTGACTTCTATGTCTGGCTCGCTCCCGTCGCCGTGGCGTTGTCGGCAGTGCTCGCCTTCGACTCCCGCGTGCTGCTCCGGGTCCTGTCGGCCCGACCCCTGGAGGACACGGGGCTCCGGCAACGCTTCGCGGCGCTGGTGGAGCGCGCCACGGTGGACATGCCCCGCCTCTTGCTGATGACGGCGCCCGGCGGGCGCTGGGTAAACGCGTTCGCGCTTCCCCATCCTGGACGTCAGGCGGTCCTGTTGACCGAGGGGCTCCTCGAAGGTCTGGAGCCTGGAGAGGTCGACGCGATCTTCGCGCACGAGGTCGCGCACCTGGAGGAATTCACGCCGAAGCGCTGGTTCTGGCGCTCTCTGCCGCTGCCCCTGGCCACCGCGCTGGAAATGGCCGCGATCGGTGTCATCGGCCCGGACTCGGACGTCATGGTGTGGGTGGGAGGGATCCTGCCCTGGGTGCTCCTGGCCGCAATGGGGATGGCTGCTGCGGGCATCCGCGGTAGGGAGACCGCCTCCGACCTGCGTGCTGCGGAGCTGACGGGAGACCCGGAGCTCGTGATCCGGGCGCTCGAGAAGCTGCACGCCCTCAATCACCAACCGCGCCGCCTGGCCGCCCGGGTCGAGCGCCACGCGACCCACCCCAGTCTCGCGCGTCGCGCGCAGGCCATCCGCGAGCATGCGGGCCTACGCGGGGAGGCGCCGGTCGTCGGATCGTTGGCCGTGCGCAACGCCGACGATCCGCGCAAAGCGGTGCGCCTCCAGATCGATCGTATCGAGTGGTTCGAGGATCTCCCCCTCGAGGAGGGGCCACTCGACGACCTGGTTCTGGACGCCTCCTCCCTGGCGGCTGCTTTCCCCTACGACAGGCTGACCGAAGTGAGAGTGCACGCTCCGCGCGCGCAGCATCGCTCGCTGATGGTGCGGCGCGAGGACGGTAGCCAGTGGAAGCACCCGCTCGCCGCGGAGGACGCGGCCCGAGTGCAGGCCTTCTTGGACAGCATCGATCACAAGCTCGCCTCCGCCACCGCGGAAGCGCGCGCATCCTGGTACGCTTCGCCGTCCCTGGTGCGGGTGGCGGCCCTGATCGCCCTGCTGGTGGCGGCCACGGTGTACGACGGTGCGTCGCTGCTGAACGGTCTGGTCGCTCTGATCTGGCCGCTGGCCTTCACGCTGGCCAGCACCGGCGCTGCGCTTCTCATCGGTGCGATTCTCCGCCTGCTGCGAGCGCTTGCCGGCGGGGACGCGCTGCTGCTGCCGGGCCTGCACGCCGGTGTGGGTCTGGCGCTCTTCCTGTTGGCGTGGGTCCGAACGCGTCGTGGCCGGGGTGACCCGGTTCGGCAACGCGAGCGAGCGGCCTTGGTCCTGGTCCTGTGCGGCGGGCTCGGCATTGCGCTGGCCCTGGTGATGAGCTCTGGACCGGGCCAGGGCATGCACCTCTACCTGTGGGCCAAGTCGACGCCCGGCACCTTGATCACCCTGGCCTCCGCCGGAGCCGCTCTGCTGCTGGTGCCTTCGCGGCCGGCCCGCAGCCAGGGGATCCTGATCATGCTCTTCGCGGTGGCGTGGGGCGCCGTCGGAACGGACGCCTTCCGGAGCCGCTTCGCGGGAGACGTCCTGAGCACCGCGGGTCCTCGCATCGTGGCCCGCTCGGGCGGCATGGATCCGATCCGTGCCGTGTCGCTGCCCGACTGGCCGTCCGCACTGTCCGTCTCGCCTGCCGGCAGTCGACTGGCGGCCCTGATGTCCGGGGAGTGGGACGAGCCGGACGGGACCGGTTCCGAGTGGCCGAGTGGGTACCTCGTCGAGGCGGAGGGGGACTGGAAGGAGGTTCCGGGCTTCGACCTCGGCTGGTTGTCGGAAAACGATGTCGTCTCGCTGGCCTGGGCTGAAGAGGGATACGCGCTTCACCACACGGACCTGGCGGCGGATATCGTCACAACGTTGCCCCTGGATGTGGAGGGTGCTCCGACGCTGGCGGTGGATGAGGACGGGTGGGCCGTCTGGGAGATACGCGAGGGGGCGGAGGTGGTGCGACACGCCGGACGCGCTCAGGGGAGCGAAGTCTCCACGAGCCACTGGACCCTTCCCGCCGCAGCGCTTCCTGCCGCCGTGAATGTCGAGAGCGCGACGACGGGTAGCGTGTTGATCACCCGCACGGCCGTTCCCCTGTCGACCATGTCCGGCGCTGCCGGTATGCTCGCCTTCCTACGGGCTCTGTCGTCCCAGAGCGAGGTGTGGATCGTCGATGGAGCCGGGGTTCATGAGCTGGGCCGCACGGCGCTCCGCCTGATGTGCGGCCCGGCGGTTGGAGTGCCGGGCCGTCACCTGTGCGCGGCTCCGGTGGCCGATCGGGCAGAGTTCTGGGCCTTCGAGGCGAGCGCGCGCCGGCCTGTCCCTCTGGGCCGGCTGGGCGGCTGGACGGAGCCGAGCTGGATGGCGGACCACGGACTCGCCATCCAACGACTGGGCAAGCCGCCCTTGCTGGTGGACGGCGACCCATTCGTGGTGCGTGTGCCGGAGCCCTCGACCGCGCAAGCCACCGTCCCCACCTACGGGCCGAGCCAGTGGTGGGACGGTGTGGTGGCCCTCAGCTACCGGCCGGGCGTGGCGGCCTTGGTCCGCTGGTCTGCGGACAGCGCCAACGTGGTCGTCTACCGGGCGCCCGCAGACGGGGGGGCCCGCGGGGCTTTACCCTAGACAATTTAGGGTAAGTGAATTAGGGTACGCTCCAGCAGTCGACCCCAACGCCGGAGCTGTTGTTGAGCGGACGCGTCGAGTTGGTGCCGGGGACGCTGGAGATGCTGATCCTGAAGGCCGTGTCCGTGGAGGCGCGTCACGGGTTCGGCATCGCACGCTGGATCGAGCACGTCACCGGAGACCGCCTGAGCGTCGAGGAGGGCGCGCTCTACCCTGCGCTCCACCGAATGGAGAAGAGAGGCTGGCTGCGCTCCTCCTGGCATCGCACGGATCACGGGCGACGTGCACGGATCTACCGCCTCACCACCGAAGGCAGGGCCGAATTGGTGCGGCAGACCGAGCGCTGGGAAGGATCGACCTGGGCAGTGCGCAGAGTCCTGGGAGCGGAGGGGTGAGGGGATGGACGAAGACCGGGAGGGCCGGCGCATCGAAGAGGAGCTCGCTCACCACCTCGCCGAACTGACGGACGAGCTGGTACGCTCCGGACTGACGCTGGAGCAAGCTCGACGGGAGGCGGCGAGACGGTTCGGTGATCCCGGTCAGGTGGCGAGACGTACGCGACAGGTGTCCCGTGGGGGCGTTCTCGCGACGTTCGCGGGGCTCCGTTCCGATCTCACCCATGCGACTCGCGCCCTGGCACGCGCTCCGGTCTTCGCCGTGGGGGTGATGCTGACTCTGGCACTGACGCTGGCGGCGTGTGTCACGGTGTTCAGCCTGGTCTGGCAGGTCCTGCTCCGGCCGCTCGCCATCGCCGACCCGGACTCCTTGGTCATCCTGCTCGAACGCATGCCGGAGGAGGGGATCGAGGCGAGCCCCACGTCGGCAGCCACGTTCCAGGATTGGCAGCGCGATCTGCGCATGGCGGGGCGCCTGGTCGCTTGGGAATGGGACTCATGGACCCTCGCGGATCCGGAGCGCCCCGAAGAACTCATCGGCGTTCGCATGTCTCCCGATACCTGGACGGTATTGGGAATCACACCCGCACTCGGTAGGACGTTCACGGCGGACGACGACATTGTGGAGGGGACCAACCCCGCGGTGATGCTCTCCCACGGGTACTGGCAGCGCCGTTTCGGCGGGGACGCCACCGCCGTAGGGCGGACTGTGCGCATCGATGGACGCGACCATGAGGTCGTTGGCATCCTGCCCCCTCGTCTGGAGGTGCTGTCGGCGCAGGCAGAGATCTTCCTGCCGACCGCCTTTCGGCCGGAGGATCCGACCAATCGAGGGGGGCGCACGCTCACCGCGGCCGCCCGAGTGGCGCCCGGCGCAAACGTAGGCCGCTTGTCCGCCGAAATCGCGGCACTGACCGAGCGCTACTCCGAGCTGTACCCTACGTCGGCTCGCGGCTGGAGCGCCCACGCGCAGCCGGTCGGGGAGTACCTTCTGAGTACCACCCGTCCGCGCCTGCTCGCGGCCAGCGCCGGGGTTGCGCTGTTGTTGCTCGTCGCGGTTGTGAATCTGGCGAATCTCTTCTTGGTGCGGACGTCCGATCGACGGAGTGACACGGCGGTCCGTGCCGCCCTTGGAGCGAGCGGCCTTCGGTTGCTGGCGGTCCCTGTCCTGGAAGCGCTGCTTCTGGCGTTCGGGGGTGCGGTGGCTGGCCTACTGCTGGCCTGGGGCCTGGGAGGCTGGCTCGTCGATGCGTTGGGGCCCACGCTGCCGCGTTCGTTCGAGGCAGCACCTGGTCTGCCGGCGGTCGTGGTAGGCGTCACGGCGGCGCTCTGTATCGCGTTGACGGCAGGTATGGTGCCCGCTTGGTGGACTGAACGTAGTCGGAGTGCATCGTCCGGGCTCGCACTCGGCAGCCGCCGCGCCACCCGGCGGGGCACGCGCTCCCGTCAGGGACTCGCCGTCGCTCAGCTCGGATTGAGCGCGGTGCTGTTGGTGGCTGCGGGGCTGCTGATCCGAACCGTACAGGCGGTGGGTGCCATCGACGTCGGCTTCGCCCCCACTGGCGCGGTCGCGGCGCGCGTCTCGCTGGACGGATCACGCCATCAAGGGCGGGAGGGTCAGCGTGTCTACTACGATCGGCTCCTCGCGCGAGTACGTGCGATCCCGGGTGTGCGCGCGGCCGGACTCACATCCGCCCTTCCCATGGATCCGGTGGCGGCCAACTTCGACCTCCCCACGCGCAAAGACGCTTCGGTCCCCTGGAGCGAGGCACCTCAGGTGGATTTCCGCATCGCCTCCCCCGGTCTGGACAGGGCGCTGGGGCTCAGGATTCTCGAAGGGCGCTTCTTCGACGATCGTGATCGAGGCGGCCCTCCGGTGGCCGTGGTGAACCGTTCGCTCGCTGAGTCCTTCTGGCCCGGAGAGAGCGCCGTCGGCAAGCCGATCCAGAACGTCTGGCGTCAGGACGCGTTCTTCGAGGTGATCGGAGTCGTCGAGGACACTCGCTTCTATGGTCCGACCGCATCCCTCCGTCGCGAGATGTTTTATCCTTCCGATCAGGTGGGCTGGGGGTTCATGACCGTCGTGGCGCGGGTGGACGGCCCTGCCGCGCGCTTCGTTGCCGAGCTCGCAGGTGCCGTTTCCGATGTGGACGCACTGCTACCTCCGCAGGCCACCTTCCCCGTCGAGACCCTGGTGACGGCGACCACGGCCAGTCAGCGCTTCTACGCCGCGCTGCTCGCGGCGTTCGCCCTGCTGGCCGTTTCGCTCGCCGCGACCGGTGTCTACGCCGTGCTGGCCTATGGCGTGCGACTACGGCGGCGCGAGTTGGGCGTACGCCTGGCCATGGGCGCTACCCGGCGCCAGGTGACCTCCCTGGTGGTACGGAGCGGAGTCCTGATGGGTGTCTCGGGCGCGGCCCTGGGCGTCCTCGGGGCGATTCCGGCTACACGCCTTGTCCGCGGCATGCTGTACGGCGTCACGCCGGTCGATCCCACCACATTCGGCGTGGTCGCGGGTCTGCTGGTGCTGGTCGCGATCGCTGCATGTGTCGACCCAGCCGCCAGGGCGGCACGCCTCGATCCAGCCCGCATCCTGCAAGACGACTAGCTCAGCCTACCCGCCGGGGCCGCCAATCCTCCAGGCCGTCCAGCCGACTGCGCAGGTCGAAGCTGCGATAGTCGCAGGTGAGCTCCTCGCCCGCCGCGATGTCCCGATTCGCATAGGTTGCGTCCTCGAGGTCGTCGCAGTTCGGCTCGAAGGAGTGGTTCATGAAGCGTCCGGCGTCCCCGCACAGCACGTAGATGCCTTCATCCGTCTGGTAGACCCAGTCGGTGAGTTGCGTGCGGAACGGCTCCGGGAACGCGGCGAGTTGCTCCGGCGTCATCTCCCAATCCACGCCCTCGGTGAACTCCCACACCTTGGTGCCGCGGGTGAGCGGCTGTGCGGAAAACACGCCCGTACCATGGACAGAACTGCGCCGCAGAATCGTTGGGATCAGGAACATGTGCGGACCTCCGACCCGCACGGGAACCGACACCTGCGAGCTCCGGAGCGGAGGCGCGATGTGTGCCGGCGGGGAATACGATAGCATCGCCCGGCCGCCCCTCAAGGGGTGCGGGTGCATCGGAGCGCTTTGGCGAGGCGGGTTCCGGGGCGATCCAAGCACAACCGGGGGGCCCGCGGCTGCCAACGCGGGTGCCCCCCGTGCGGAGGTCCCTTAGCGGTCCACCCGGAACATGCGCCCACCCACCATCACCCAGTCCACCCGCCCCAGCGCGTCGATGTCCTGACTGGGATCGCCGTCGGTGACGATCAAGTCCGCCGCCATACCGGGCGCGATGGACCCGATGCGGTCTCCCAGCCCGAGCGACTCGGCGGCCAGCGAGGTCGCCGAGATCACGGCTGCCATGGGATCCTGCCCTCCCTGGTGCACTCGGTAGGCCAGCTCCTGCCAATTGCGGCCGTGCGACCCTGCCACGGCGTCCGTGCCGAACACCATGCGCAGACCGGGAGTGGTGAGCCCCTCCTTGAAGACGGCCAGCGCCAGCGGCAGCGCGCGCTCCATCTGCGCGAACCCCTCTTCGGTGTAGTTGCCGACGCCCAGGTAGCGCTCCTTGTTCTCGAGATAGTTGCGGAAGACCAGGTCGATGTTGGGGTCGAAGAACGTCCCCTGCTCGGCGAGCAACTCCAGGGTGGCGCGGTCCAGCAGCGCACCGTGCTCGACGGTGGTGCAGCCTGCCCGCGCCGAGCGCTGCGCGCTCTCGGGTCCGTGCGCATGCACCACCGACCGCAGACCACGCTCGCGCGCCCGGCCGCAAGCGGCGTCCAGCTGCTCCTGGGACAGCGTAGGCGCGCCCCCATCGCGGATGCTCGCCGAGGCGAAGATCTTGATGACGTCCGCCCCTCGCTCGGCCATGCGGTCCACGAAGGCGCGGATCTCTGCGGGCGAGCCGGTGCGCTCCGTGACCGGTGCAATGGAGGTGAGCACCCTGGGGCCGGGCAGCACACCGCGCCCCAAGGCGTCGCGGAGCGCCAGGTCGTCCGGGGAACCCAGGCTCTGCGCCGTGGTGACCCCACCCATCAGGGTCATCCAGGCGTTTTCGGCCGCGTAGTAGGCCCGTTCCTCTGAAGTCTCCTCCACGGCCGAGCTCTGCGTCCGACCCGTTCGATCGAAATGCCACCCGATGTGCACGTGCGTATCGATCAGGCCCGGCAGCACGGTCAGGCGGCCCACGTCGTGGACGCGGAGCGCAGGCCGCTCACCCGGCGCCGTGATGGCTTCGATGACCCCGTTCCGAATGACGATGTCCCGGTTCTCGAGCACGCCCCCCCGCCCATCCAGGATGCGTTGGGCGCGGATGACCGTGAGCGCGGAGTCCACGTCCGGCCCGGCTCGGCGGGTATCGGGTGGTGGCTGGGGACCGGGCTCCGCGCACCCCAGCGCGGTCAGGACCAGAAGCGCCCCGAGGGCGCGGTGCGCGGTCATGGGTTGGCGTCCGACACGGGGCCGGTCTCCGGCGCGTAGACTTCGCGCAAACGTCGATGGTACTCGGCGAGCAGACCCTTGAGCTCGGCATGCTCCTCCGCCACGCGGGTGCGGAAGGCTTCGTTGGTGAGATAGTCGTAGACGATGCCGGCCATGATCTGCGCGTCCATGCGGAACCCACCGTGTCCGACGTCGGTGAAGGCATCCGCCTCCATCTCCTTGGTGTGGTAGGTACCACGCGAGCTGAACACGCTGACACCGATGCCGGGGATGTCGCGGGTCAGGAAGCCGGTCTCTTCATAGCCTGCGGGTCGCTGCGGCACCTCGTTCATCTCCGGAGCCCCGAGCTTGCTGGCGTAGGCCCAATAGAGCTCTTCCAGGGAGCCCAAGGTCACGCCGTCCCGGTATTCGCCGTAGCGATCGATGGTCACTTCCGTGCCGGTCGCGAGCGCGGCGCCGCGCGCGGCGTCGTCCATCATGCGCGTGATGTGCTCGAGGTAGACCTCGTCGGGATAGCGGATGTAGTAGTCCACCACGGCCCGGGCCGGCACCACATTGGGCGCGACGCCTCCTTCGGGGATCACACCCTGAATGGATGCCTCCGGCCGGAAGGTCGAGCGCAGTCCGTCGACCGCGGTGTAGAAGCGGACTGCGGCTTCGAGCGCGTTGCGCCCGTTCCAGGACGTCAACTGGTGGGCCGGACGCCCGGTGAACGTGTACTTCACCTCGTTGATGTTGAGGCAGCAGACCCCGAAGCCGGCGCGGGCCCGAGCGGTCTCGGTGGAAGAGTGGCTTCGCACCAACAGGTCAGTGCCGTCGAAGACGCCCGCCTCGTACATGATGGTCTTGGCGGGCGGGCCTACCTCCTCGGCCGGGGTGCCGAACACCTTGATGCGTCCCGGGGTCCGGCGTTCCGTCATGAAGTCCTGCAGCGCGAAGGCGGCGGACAGGGCCACGGGCGACTGGGCGTTGTGCTGATCTCCGTGGAAGGGGCCGTCGATGTCGCGCAGCGCGTCGTATTCCCCGATCAGGCCCAGGGTGGGGCCGTCGGTCCCACCCGGGGAGTCCCAGGTGGCCGCGAAGGCTGTCTCCAGGCCGGCCACGCCCACCTCGACCGTGAAGCCTCGTGCGCGGAGCACCTTGACGAGGGTGTCGACGGCGGCATGCTCGTTCCAACCCACCTCGGGAGTGCGACCGATGTGGTCGGAGAGCGCCTGCATCTCCCGGTCCCACCACGCGCCCGCGCCATTCATGACGCCGTCGCGAAGCCGATCGGAGCGCCCCACCATGCGGCTGGCTTGCCCGGTGGGGTCGATCCGCTTCTGCAGCGCTTCGATCTGCTCGAGCACACGAGACGCTGCCTGCATCTCGGTGGGTGTGGTTTGGGCACGAAGCGGCGTGGGCGCGGCCGCGCTCAGCGTGAGCCCTGCGAGGATGGCAACGCGGACAAACGACATCGGTGCGACTCCTGATCGTTCCGGCGGTGGCCGGACTCCTGTGGGTGGTCCATGATAGAGGGGGCGCGGGCGGCGCGCACGCGCAGGCCATCCGAGGCTTGTGGGGTGCCGCCAGGGATGGCCAGGTTCTTCCCGTGTCCAGCCAAGACCTTCCGACCGACGACGTCGTTCGCCATCCGCCGGTGGGCCCAACGGGTTCGCCTCCGTCCGGTCCGGACAGCACCCGGGACCTCGAGGCCGGCTTCGACATCCTGCCCGAGTTCGAACGCTTTCCCCAGCGCATGGACGTGTTCTCCCGCTCCTTCTGGGACCCTACGGTTCAATCCCCGCGCACGGCGCGCTTCTACGAGACCTACCGGACCCCGCTACAAAGCTGGCGCGCGGTCGACGGCTACACCCAGCGTGACTACGCGCTGCGTAACGCCGCCTGGCACGTGCCCGACATCTTTGCGGAGCTGAAGGAGTCGGAGGACCGCCGGGAAGGATTCCTGGATTCCTTCAGCGTGCACCGTGAGGGCCCAGGCGTGCGGCTGGAGGTGGAGGACGTGGACGCGCTCACCCGCGAGGTGAAGCAGGCGGCCCGCGTCTACGGAGCGGATCTGGTGGGCATCGCGCCCTACGATCCGCGCTGGGTCTATCACTCCTCCTACAGCCGCGCCTCCGACGGGGAGAAGCCCATCGACCTGCCGGGCGACGTCACGGCGGTCATCGTGATCGCGCAGGCCATGGACTACGACCTTCTGCGCACGGTTCCTTCGGCCCTCTCGGGTACGGCAACTGGCGTCGGGTACGCGCGCGACACGGTCGTGCTGCTGTCGCTGGCGCAGTTCATTCGCAATCTCGGCTATGACGCGGTGGCCAGCATGAACGACACTGCCCTGGCCATTCCCTATGCGATCCAGGCCGGCCTGGGCGAATACGGCAAGAACGGGCTGCTCATCACTCCGGAGTTCGGACCGCGGGTACGGCTGGGGAAGGTCTTCACCACACTGCCTCTGCGCTTCGACCGGCCTCGCAGCTTCGGGGTGCGGCAGACGTGTCAGCGGTGCCGCGCGTGCGTGGACGCCTGCCCGTCCAAGGCCATTCCTGGCGGGGAGCCCACGGCGGAGCGGCACAACGAGTCCAATCTGCGCGGTGTGCGCAAATGGTCGGTCGACGGCGTGAAGTGCTTCACCTTCTGGGCCAACCAGAACACGGACTGCTCCATCTGCGTGCGCGTCTGCCCCTACAACCGAGACTATCGACGTTGGTACAACCGGCTGTGGGCCCGTCTGCTGCGGACGCCGCTCCGGGGATGGATGCTCAAGCTCGATCGGTGGACGGGCAGGGGAGAGCGAGTCACCCCCGCCGAATGGTGGCGTCGCGTGCGCGCCAAGGGCTGATTCGCGTCAGAGGGACGGTGCTGCTCGGCCGGCGCGGAGCCGCGCCGCGGTTTCGCGCAGCATGATCTCGGTCTCCGTCCAGCCCAGGCAGGGATCGGTGAGCGACAGCCCTCGCACGCGTTGCGTGGGGTCCTTTCCCAGGTCCTGACGGCCCTCCTGCAGGTAGCTCTCCACCATCCACCCCAGGATGGCCGTCTCCCCGCCCGCCCGGCGGTCCGCCAGCTCGGTGGCAATGGCCGCTTGCTTGCGCGCGTTCTTGCGTGAGTTGCCGTGGGCGCAGTCGATCAGGATCACGTCGGGCAGGGAGCGGTCGCGGAGCGCCGTCACCGCGTCCGCAATGGATCCGGCGTCGTAGTTGGGTCGGTTGCCTCCGCGCAGGATCAGGTGGCGGTCCGGGTTGCCCGTGGTCTCGATCACGGCGATGCGTCCCTCGTGGTCGACCCCCAGGAAGTGATGCGGGTAGCTGGCGGCCACCATCGCGTCCAGAGCGATCTGCAAGCTGCCGTCCGTCCCGTTCTTGAAGCCGACCGGCATCGAGAGCCCGGAGGCGAGCTGTCGGTGGGTCGGCGATTCGGTGGTGCGTGCACCGATGGCGGCCCACGACACCAACTCCGCGATGTACTGCGGGACCACCGGCTCCAGAAACTCGGTGGCTGCTGGGAGCCCGAGGGCGGCCACGTCCAGGAGGAGCCTGCGCGCCGTGCGGATTCCGGTGGCCAGGTCGCCGCTGTCATCGAGATGCGGATCGCTGATCAGACCCTTCCATCCGATGGTGGTGCGGGGCTTCTCGAAGTAGACGCGCATGACCACGAACAGGGCGTCGGCCACGTCGTCCGCGACCTTCCGCAGTCGGTGGGCGTATTCGAGAGCCGAGTCGGGGTCGTCCACCGAGCAGGGGCCGACCACGACCAGAGCACGGGGGTCGTCCCCGGACAGCAGCGCGCGCACGCACGCGCGGCTGGCGGCGATGTGGGTCTCGACGGCCTCTGGTACGGGAAGCTCGGAAGCGAGCTGGGCTGGGCTGGGGAGCGGTTGGGCTCCCCGGACGTGTTCGTCGCGGATCTTGAAGGCCATGGGCGAATTCTGGCGGGTCGGGGCGCGGGGGTCGACCCCGGGGCCTCGCATGAGGCCCGACGCAGGGCTGTGCCCGCAACGATGCCGGGCCTCTCGGAGGAGTGGACGCACCCGCTACTTTGGGCTCGCATCCGTGACCCCCTGCTATGGGATCCATGCGAGCACCTGTCACGTTGGTCGGCTATGGGCGCTTCGGGCGCGCGCTGGCGGGACTTCTTCTCGAGGCGGGAAACGAGGTGGTAGCCCTCGACCCGGAGGCCGAGATCCCGGCCGGGCTCGTGCCGGGCGAGGGGCGCGTGCCGTTCGCACCGGGGTGCACCGTCTTTCTCTGCGTTCCCGTGATCTCCTTCGGCGAGGTGTTGCGTGGGCTTCGCCCGCGGCTCGACGGCGCCGATCTGGTGATCGACGTGAGCAGCGTGCGGACACCCATGGAGGCAGCCATGGCGGAGACGCTCGGGAGAGCGGTCTCGTGGGTCGGCACCCATCCGCTGTTCGGCCCCTCGTCGATCGCGTTGGGAGAACGGCCGCTACGGGTGGTGGTCTGTCCCAACCCGCTGCATCCGGATGCGGCCTCCAAGGCGGCAGCGCTCTACCGCTCCTTGGGCTGTGAGGTGATCGAAGAGGAGACCGAAGCTCACGATCGCGGCATGGCCTACACCCATGCGCTCGCGTTCTTCCTGGCCAAGGGTATGCTCGACATCGAAGCCGTCGAGCGTTCGCGCTTCGTACCTCCGTCCTTTCGCGCCATGCTCCGCACCATCGACTCCGTGCGGTCGGACGCCGGGCACCTCTTCTACGCCATCGAGCGCATGAACCCCTTCGCGGACGAGGCGCGCGCCGAGCTCCTGGATGCGCTCGCCCGGCTGCACGACGAGCTGGCCGCCACCGATCCCGCTACCTACCGCACCGCGGGAGGCTTCGCGATTCCGGACCTCGGCCAAGCGGCGCCCGAGCTTCGCGAGACGCGGGACCTGATCGACGAATTGGACCGCGAGCTCATTCGCATGCTGGCGCGACGGGCGGAACTCGCTCGCCGAGCGGGGCGCATCAAGGGCGGGCGGAGCCTCCCGGTGCGGGATCCGGCCCGCGAGCGGTCGCTCCTCGACGCGCGCCGCACCTGGGCGGAGAGCGAGCAGCTCGACCCCGGGGCGGTGGCCCGCATCTTCGAGGCGGTGCTTTCGCTGGCGCGCGGGGTCCAGACGCCGGGAGCCGACGCCTCCTGAGGGGGGCTGGGCGACCGGGAAGCGCCCTCAATCCCCCCTCTCCTGGGATCTACGAAGGCCCGGGTGTTCCCCGTCCCGCACCGGATGCCGGATCTACGAAGAAGGGGGTAGACAACCGGCTCCCTCCGTCGTACTATCTACGAAGTTTAGGGTAGAAAGCCCGGTTCCCCTGAACCGGGCGTCGACCCGTTCGCAGACCAGGGAGAGTCGCGTGACCGAGCACCGACCCATCGTGTTCACGGACCGGGAGCTGGACGTGATGAGCGTCCTCTGGCGGCTCGGCTCTGGAACCGTGGCCGAGGTTCGCGAGGAAATGGGCGACGTGGGCTACACCACGGTGCTCAAGATCCTCCAGATCCTCGAGGAGAAGGGCCACGTCGCCCACGACGCCGAGGGGCGGGCCTATCGTTACCGGCCCCTGGTGGCACCCGAAGACGCGGGGACGCGAGCGCTCTCCCGCATCCTGAACAAGGTCTTTCACGGCTCACTCGATTTGATGGTGGCGCGTCTGGTCTCCGACCGTGATCTGACGGCGGACGAGATCCAGAAGCTGCGCGAGATCGTGGACGACCTGGAACCCGGCACACCGCCGACCGACGGAGGGGGGGAGGAGCGATGACGACGACGATGTTCATGATGACCTCGATCGGAATCGGGGCTGTGTTGGGTGTGTTGGCGTGGCTCGCCGAGCGGGGGTTGCGTGCGGAAGGGCGGCCGGGGCGCTGGGCGTGGGTCGCGGCCATGGCGCTGACGGTGGCCATTCCCTTCCTGCCCCGCCTGATGCCGACGCCAGATGTGCGAGAGGCCGCGGCGGCCCTGCCCGCGACGGCCTTGAGCGCCGAGCGCCTGGCCTCGCTGCTGGAGGGTGTCTCCAGCAACGGAATCGCGATATGGACCGAGCGCGTGTTCGCGGCCCTCTGGGTGGGGTCGAGCGTGGTCGCGCTCCTGGTGGCGCTCGTCGCGGTGGCGCGCCTGTGGCGGGCCCGGCGGCACTGGGCGGAGGCCGAGATCCAGGAGCGCCGCGTGCGCCTGTCCCGGCGCTTCGGCCCCGCCGTGGTCGGCCTCGTCCGCCCCGACATCGTGTTGCCGCGCTCGGCGCTCGATCTGCACGCACAGGAGCTCGCGCTCGTCCTCGAGCATGAGCAGCAGCACGTGCGTGCCCGGGACCCCTGGCTGCTGGCATTGGCTACCGTGATGATCATCGCCCTGCCGTGGAACGTGGCGCTGGTGTGGCAGGCTCTGCGGTTGCGGCGCGCGGTCGAGCTCGACTGTGATCAGCGTGTCTTGGCCCGCGGCGCAGGCCGCCGCTCCTACGCCGATCTGCTGGTGCGCATGGCGGCCGACACGCCGTCCTTCCCGTTCGCCTTCGCCGCCCTCTCGGAACGCCGCTCGTTTCTGCGCGATCGCTTGGAGGCCATGCGTAGCGGTGCCAACGCCATGGGTGGGTACACCCGCGTCGCGTTGGTGGTAGCCATCACGGCCGGCCTGGTCGGCATCTTCGCGTTCGCACCGCGCTTCGTGACCGTCGAGTTCAGCGGACACCGTCACCGTCTGGAGCGGCTCAAGATCGACACGGAGCTGGCAAGCCAGGCGGCGTTGGAGGCCAGGGAGCGCGCCTTCATGGAGCAGGCGCGCGCGAAGGCGGCGCTCGAGGAGTCCCTGGCACGCGTGCAGGAGTCCATGGGGCGCATCGAGCTCACGCAGGAGCGGATGAGCGAGCGACAGCTCCGCCTGCTTCAGGACAAGCTGGAGGCGCAGCGTGAGATGTTGCGCGCCCAGGAAGAGCGGCTGCGCGTGGAGCAGGAGCGACTGGACCGGCTGCAGGTGGAGTTGGAGGGGCGCCTGCGGGAGGCCGACGGAGTCGATGGGTCCGAGCCCGTTGCACGGTTCCGGTTCCGCGAGCGCGTCCAGCCGCGGGTGCGTCTCGCTCCCGATGAGCTCAAGCTGCCAGGGATCGGCGCCCGCTTCGACACAGAGGGGCGTCCTTTCCTCTACGAAGCCCGTGAGTCGGACCCGCGTCTGGAGTTCCCCCTCCCGGTCTCGACACCGAGAACGGCCCCCTCGTCCTGATCGACGGTGAGCGCGTGGACGGCAGCGCCAAGGACGTATTGGCCAAGCTGTCTCCAGACCGGATCGACCGCGTCGAGGTGATCAAGGGCGACGCGGCGCGCACCGTCCATGGTGACGACGCCAAGAACGGAGTCATCCAGATCTTCCTGAAGAAGAACTAGGGGTCGACGTCACGGAGCCGCCGCGGCGCGGGCGGCGGCTCCCTCTCCCCCACTCGCGTTACCCGTCCCTCAGTCGCTCCAAGAACGCCCGGAAGCGGACATCGGTCCGCAGCGCGGCGAAAGCGGGATTGACCGCTGGGTAGTGGTCGGCATAGGAGCGGTCGCTGCGCGACCGCTCCAGCCAGACCCAGGCCGTGGCAGTGTCTCCTGCCAAAGCCGCCAGTGTCGCTCGCGCTCCCGCCGTGGCGCGGCTCAGTGCCGCCACCTCTGCCGCCACCGAGATCGTGGGTCCGCCCGCACGACGCGCTACGGCCCTTTCCAGCAACGGAGCGAGCGACGCCTGGTTCTCAGCACTCGCGGCGGCCCAACGCCGCGCAGCGCTCTCGAAGCCGGCCTGGTCGTCCGTCCAGAGCGACGCCAGCGCCAGACCGAACCACGCGGGTGGGTAGTCCGCAGAGAGCTCGAGCGCATCCTGGAACGCGCGCTTCGCGTCGAGCGCGCGTCCGGCCCACAGCAGCGCGTAGCCCAGATCCGTGCGAATGGGCATGGAAAGCGGATCGAGCTCGTGCGCTACCCGCGCTTCCTCCACTGCCTCTCCTCCCCGTCCCAACTCCGAAAGCTGCAGCGAGTGCCAATGCCTTGCGGGCGCATAGGCGGGGTTCAGTTCGATGGCGCGCTCGAGCTCAGCAACGCCGCGCTGCAGCCGGTAGCGGAAGCCATGGATCAACCCCAGCGAGGCGTGTGCTTCGGCCAGCTCGGGGTCGAGCGCCAATGCCCGGGCGGCCGCCGCCTCCGCGCGCACCCAGGCGCCTTCGGCGTCGACTCCCGCGGGGTCGAACAGAGGGAGCAGCGCCCAGGCGTCGGCCAGCCCCGCGTGGGCCTTGGCGTAGGACGCGTCCTCGGCGATCGCGGCCTCGAAGTGTTCGACGGCCGCGCGCAGTCCATCCGGTGTTCTGCGATTCCATTCCATGCGCCCCCGCAGGTAGGCCTCGAAGGCCTCCGACGTGGTGGCATCGGACTGGCTGAGCCGCGCGCGGTCTCGCGGGGTGAGCGTGCCGCGCAGCGCTTCCACGATCACACGCGCGATCTCGTCCTGGATCTCGAAGACGCTGTCCAACGTCCGCTGATAGGTGTTCGACCAGACGTGGTAGCCCGTCTCCACATCGATCAGCTGCGCCGTGATGCGGATCTCGTCCCGGTCCTTGCGCACGCTCCCCTCCAGGACGTGTGCCACCGAAAGGGTCTCGCCTACGTCCCGGATGTCCACCTCCTGTCCGCGGAACACGAAGGCGGAGGTGCGCGCTGCCACCCGGAGACCGTCGAGACGCGTGAGCAGGTTCAGAATCTCCTCGGCCATCCCGTCACCGAGGTACGCTTGATCTCCGAGTGGGCTCAGGTCGATGAAGGGCAGCACGGCGATCGACGCGGGTGGGGCGTCGGGGCCCAGGGAACGGTGGCGAACACTCCACCATCCCGCCGCCCCCAGAACGGCCGCGCTCACCGCCAGCGCCGCCCCCTGTACGATCCGGCGCCTGCGGGGGCCGAAGGGCTGGCTCTGTCCGTCCGACCGGGTGCGACGCACGCCCTCTGGTGTGAGATCGAAGGCCCAGCTCAGAACCAGTGCCACGGGGAGCCCGGCCGCCGCGAGGACCACCACCAGCGTCAGCGACCACTCGGGCAGCCCGAGAGCCGGCAGGACGATCTCGGCGAGCTGCAACACCACGAAGGCCGCGGCGGCGTACGCTGCCCCGACCTTCACGACGCTTCTTCGCTTCAGCTCGGCCCAGAGGCCCTGTTCGCCTGGCTCTGCCATCCCTCATCCGTCCGTCCCGCGACCCCCATGCCGTCACGACCTACGCGCGGGCGGGGGCGCCCGTTTCGCAATTGGACGGGGAGGAGCGGTGCGGAGTTGCGCGCGGATGCCGGTGCGCGCCCGAGCTCCGGTGGAGGCCGCCACCGATCGGGGCGTCGGTATCGACCGATCCGGCGTGACGGATCAGGGCTAGGCGTCGGGTTTGCCAGGGGCCGCTCCCGATCGGTCTCGGCCATAGTGCAGCACCATTCCCACGGAGATCAGAAAGAACACCACCACCGCGATCGACAGCGGGTCGCGGGGCAGGGACGCGAAGAGCTGGTGAAGGCTCAGGCCCCCTGAAACGGGGGACGGCGTGGGGGTTTGTGGAAGCGTTGCGAGCGCGTACATCCAGCCTCCGAGCGCAGCGCGCACGAAGAGAGGTGCCGCCGATACGGACGGCGCGGCACCCGACCGGAATGGTCGAGTGCGTCCCCTGTGGGTTCACACGCGCGGGGAAGGTGCCGGAGTGAACGGGATGGTAGGGGTAGGGCGAGAAGCGTGAGCGATGTGCCCGAAGCCCGTGGGGCCCTGTTACCATGAGAAAAGGGCCCGGCCACACGTGGGGCCGAACCCGTCGGGATGTGCATCGCCTGTCTTCGTGTCGGATCCGTCCGGTCGCCCCTGATTGGGCCCAGGGAGGATCCGCGCGCTCCATCTACACCGCGCCATCTCAAAAGGGTCGCGGCGTCCAGGAGCTCCACGGTGGGGTGGTGGGAGCGGGGTCGCACGGCCCCCCCGCTCCCGACCGCCCGCGCGGTCCGACGCCTACTCCATGCCCGCCTGCTGCTTGGCCCACTCCACCGCCTGGCGGTGCGTTCCCCACCAGACGCCGGGCTTCGAGCGGATGTGTTCGATCAGGCCTTCCAGCGCCACGATCCGCGACCGGTGCCCGCTGATATGCGGATGCATGGTCAGCGTGAACGTGGTGCCTTCCTCGTAGGCCTTGTCGAACTCGTCGATCCAGATCTGCATGAGGTCACGTGGGGGGGCGTACGCGTTTCCCCGCGGGTTGGAGAGGGGTGCGTCGTCCAGGATCCACTCGACCGGAAGCTCGACGAGGCCCGTCGCTTCACCCCTCTCCACGAGCTCGTAGGGCCGCTCGTCCGCCATGAGAGACGAGTCGTAGAGGAACCCGAGCTTTCTCAGGATGGAGAGTGTATTGGGGCTGAAGTTCCAGGACGGTGCGCGGTACCCCAGCGGACGCTCGCCGAGCAGCTCCGTGTAGTAGTCGATGGCCTGCTGGAGCAAGCGTTCCTCGGTGGGAGCGTCAAGCGTGGTGTTCAGCTCGTGGATCCAGCCGTGGATCGCGATCTCGTGGCGGCCGGAGCGCTGGATCACGTCCTTCATCTGGGGACTGACGCGCATGCTCCAGGCCGGGATGAAGAACGATGCCGGGATCTGATGGCGGTCCAGGAGATCGACGATGCGGGGCAGGGCGACGCGCGCGCCATACTCCCCCTGGGACAGGGAACCGATAGTGGGGTCGCCGGTGCGAATCCCCTGTACGGTTTCGTTGTCCACGTCGAAGGAGAGGAGCACGGCCACGCGCGCACCACCCGGCCAGTTCGGCGGATTCAGGTCGCGGCCCGCCCGCACGGCGTTCACCGCGTCCCACACCTCCTCTTCCGACCACTCGTACCCGAGTCGGCGGCCTTCTTGTCCTTGGGTCGTGGCCGCCTGCGCCGGCCCACCAGGTGCCGGTGCGCATCCTCCGGACAGCGCGGTCAGGGCCACGGCAAGGGTCCATCGCTTCATGGGTTCTCCGAGGGTGCGGGTGGCAGCCACCGGGCCGTCCGCTGCGGCCGGCTCCGGGACGCAAGATTCTGCCGCAGTGCGGCCGAGGCAAACGACATGGGGTCGGGGGCACCGCCGTGGGGAACCCCCACCGGGGAAGAAGGTTAAAGTTTGAACTACCTTCCCCCAGGCACCTTCTATGTGGCCGCTCCTGATCGCAGCGCTGTCCCTGCAGGCCGAGCCGACCGACTCGGCTGCGCCACAACGCTTCCAGGTTCTGCCGGAACGCTCGGTCTTCGCCGTGGTCACGCACAAGACCGGTTTCGCCGCACGCCTGGCCCACAACCACTTCATCGTCGCCGGCGACTACGAGGCCGAGCTGCTGTTCGAACCCGATCAGCCTCTGCGCACGAGCTTCGCACTCACGGTCCCCGTGGCGGACCTGCGGCCCGATGACGCCGGAGACCGGGAGCGATGGGGAGACCGGGTGGCGGCCCTCGAGATCGAGGACGACCTGGGGACCCCGGGGGAGGATGATCGGGCGAAGATCCGGGAGGCGATGCTGAGCGAGAAGCAGCTGGACGTCGATCGCTTTCCGGAAATCACGGTTCGACTGATGGCTCTTCAGGAGAAAGACCAGACGGTGGCGGGCGAGCCTTTCCCCTGGGCCGCGGAGATCGCGCTGACGGTGCGAGGCCGCACGGTCCAGCGCTCGGTTCCCCTGCGATGGAGCTACGACGGCACGGTTCTGTCAGTGGAAGGAGCGGGACGCTTCACCTTCGAGGAGTTTGGCATCGAGCCGTATTCGGCCGCGCTGGGCTCCGTCCGGAACCGGAACGAGTTCGATATCTACCTCAATCTCGAGGCGCTGCGATGAATGGTCGGTGGGTCGCGAGCGGGATCCTGGCTCTGGGTGCTCTTCTCGGCGCGAGCGCCCTCCAGGCTCAACAGTGCAACCAGGACGAGTTGGGCTTCGATTGCCCCGAGTCCTGGGGCATGAAGTACTACACCTCGGTGTCGCTCTTCACGGGGCTCGGGGTTCCCGAGCGGCGAGCGGCAGGCTCGTTCGAGCTCGGCTTCGAGGGTGGGTGGGTTCCGCAGCTGTCCGACGACGAGCGCCGACTGGGGTTCAACGGCACGAAGTTGGAAGACACCAACAAGACGCCCGTCTTCGGTCGGATCCGGGCCACCGTGTATGGACCCGGTGGCCTGTCGGTGAGCGCCGGAGTGGTGCCGCCGCTCGAGGTCGGGGGCGCCAAGCCCCTGCTCTTCGATGCAGCGCTGGGGCTTCCGCTCGTGGAGCGGGATGCGCTACGCGTGGGGGGGCGTGTCTACGGGCAGGTCGGCACAGTACAGGGGGACATCACCTGCGACGCGCAGACGGTTTCGTACGGGAGTGATCCCGTCAGGAACCCCTTCCTGTGCGAGGAACCCTCCGAGGACGAGGTGACCCAACGCTACGCGGGAGTGGAGTTGTCGGCGGCATTCCCCCATGGTGCGCTGGAGCCCTATGTGGCTGCATCGGTCAACTACCTGGACATGGTCTTCGAAGTGCGAGCCCGCTACTCCGGGGTGACCGATCGCCGGGACATGCAAGCCAGCGGCGTCACGTACGCCGGTGCTGCCGGGCTGCGCTATCGGCTTTCCGAGGCGCTCTCACTGACCGGGGAGTTGTTCTACACCCCGCTCGGGATCGTCCGTCCGCCGGCGACGGTTGCTGCGACGGAAGCTCTTCTCAACGCCCGGGCCATGGTGTCCTGGAGGGTTCGCTGAGCTAGCGGAAGCGCGGCACCTCCCGCAGCGCTGAGCGGGGCGGGCGTGTCCCGATCTGGATCCGCTGGGTGGGGGGCAGAAACGACGAAGGGGGCTCGGCCGGTTGGCCGAGCCCCCTTTCGGCTCAGGATCCGGTCAAGAGGCTGCCGGTGAAGCAGTCTTCCGAGCCGTGGTCTTGCGGGCGGTAGCCTTACGTCTGGTGGACTTCCGCTTGGTGGCCTTGCGCTTGGTAGCCTTGCGCTTGGTGGCCTTGCGCTTGGTAGCCTTGCGCTTGGTAGCCTTGCGCTTGGTGGCCTTGCGCTTGGTAGCCTTGCGCTTGGTGGCCTTGCGCTTGGTGGCCTTGCGCTTGGTGGCCTTGCGCTTGGTAGCCTTGCGCTTGGTGGCCTTCCGCTTGGTGGCCTTGCGCTTGGTGGCCTTGCGCTTGGTGGCCTTCCGCTTGGTGGCCTTGCGCTTGGTGGCCTTCCGCTTGGTGGCCTTGCGCTTGGTGGCCTTCCGCTTCGTGGCCTTCCGCTTCACAGCCTTGCGCTTGGTGGCCTTCCGTTTGGTGGCCTTCCGCGCAGTGGCTTTGCGACGCGTCGATTTCTTCGCCGCGCGCTTCCGGGTTGCAGCCATCTGACCCTTCCTGTTTGGGGTGCCGATCCGGGTACGCCCACCGAGCGCACCCAATCCTCGTGAAACGTCGGATACAATATATTGTGTTGTTGCGCAAGAGCGCCACTGTATAAAGTATCCTCCGTCCTGTCCCTCCCGGCCGTGTGATCGAGCGCGTGAGCGAACCCTTCAGCCTGGGTTGTCCTCCGGAGGACGGGTCGCGTATGCTGTCCCTCCCCCAGTCTGACTCACCTTCCGCTTTGTGTTCACCGGTGGCCGCGTCTCATTCGGAAACCGAGATTCTGGCGCTGCTTCGCAAGCGTGGTGCCAAACACCTCAAGCACGTGCGCTTCCGAGCCAACCGGAGCACCATCTGGTCGCTCACCCAGGACGGCGGCGTGCTCAACCTTCACGTCGGATATCGCCGGGCACCGAAGCAGGTATTGGAGGCGTTCGCGGTCATCGCATCGAGCGCCCGCGGCACCTCGGCCTCCTACCGGCGAGCCACCGCCATCGTGCGCAACTGGCCCGGGTTGGAGTCGGCGATGGAGGAGCTGGCGATCCAGTCGGGGGACCCGCGGCTGCTTCGCCTGGAGCCGGGGCCCTGTATCGGTTCGGAGGCCCAACGCAGCTTCCTCCGCCGCATGTACCGACACCTGAATCGTCAGCGTTTTGCTGGGGTTTTGCCGGACGACCTGCCCGTGCGGGTGAGTGGACGGATGGTCTCCCGACTGGGCCAGATGGTGCCTGGGTTGCGCTTCGGACGCCGCGTCGTGATCGAGCTCGCACTCAACGTGGACCTCTTCCTCGCGGGGAACGACCGAGAGCTCGTGGAGACGTTCGCCCACGAGATGGCACACGCGGCCGACTACCTCCTCAGCGGGAGGCAGGGACACGGCGCGTCCTGGAAGCGGTGGGCGCGGATCGCGGGGTGCGAACCGGTCGCGTGCACCCACCACCCCATTCGCCATCGCACCTCGCTCCGACAGGTGGTCACGCGGGTGCCGCCCTGGCCGTTTTCGGGTCGGCGCCGGAGCGACTCGGTACGAATTGCCGATCCGCTGCGCCCACCGTTGCCGATGCAGCTCAACCTGTTTCAGTGACCTCAGCGAAGCTCTGAGCGGAGGAGTAGAACCGATGGACGGACGCGCACCGCAGGAGTGGGGACGTAGGGAGTGGCTCAAGCTTGGAGCTGTCGGTCTCGGTGCGGCTGCGTTGACGACGGGCTGCCGCTCAGAGGCTGCGGCGGGCGCCAGTGCCGCCAGTGGCGTTGCCACCGCTGCGCCGGCGGAACCCTTCCGGGCGCCCGCACTCGAACGGGTCCGCGTCGGATTCGTGGGGGTAGGCGGGATGGGATCCGTCCACGTCCGCAACCTGCTCGAGATCGCCGGCGTCGATCTGGTAGCCGTCTGTGATATTCGGCCGGAGCATGCAGAGCGGGCCCGGACCTGGGCGGTCGAGAAGGGACAGGCGCCGCCGGAGCTCTACACCCGGGGCGAGCGGGACTTCGAGCGCATGTGCGCGGAGGCCGATCTCGACCTCGTGTACAACGCCACGCCCTGGGACTTCCATGTCCCGATCTGTCTGGCGGCGATGAGCAACGGGAAGCACGCCGCCACGGAAGTGCCGGCCGCGCTGACGCTGGAGGACTGCTGGGCGCTGGTCGAGGCGGCGGAACGGCACCAGCGCCACTGCGTCATGATGGAGAACTGCAACTACAGCCGCTCAGAGCTGATGGTCCTCAACATGGTCCGGCAGGGGGTGCTGGGCGAGATCCTGCACGGTGAAGGCGGCTACCTGCACGACCTCCGCGACATCAAGTTCGCTGACGAGGGCGAGGGCCTCTGGCGCCGGGAGTGGTCCAAGACCACCAACGCGAACCTCTACCCGACCCATGGACTGGGGCCGGTGGCCAACTGCATGGACATCAACCGCGGCGACCGCTTCCAGACGCTGGTCTCCATGAGCAGCCCGTCTCGCGGGCTGCAGGAGTGGGCCCGCGAGCACTATCCGGAGGGGCATCCCAAGCGTCAGGAGAGCTACGCGCTGGGAGACGTGAACGTCAGCCTGATCCAGACGGCGCTGGGGCGGACGATCTACGTCGGTCACGACACCAACCTGCCGCGCCCCTATTCCCGCATCCATACCGTGCAGGGGACCAAGGGACTGTTCCAGGGCTATCCGGATCGGGTCTACGTGGAAGGCATGAGCGACCCGCACAGTTGGTCCACGATCGAGGAGTTCCGGGACCGCTACGAGCATCCGCTCTGGGTGCGCGAGCTCGCGGAGCAGGCGGAACGCCCCGGCCATGGCGGGATGGACTTTCTGGAGGATCAGCGACTGATCTACTGTCTGCGCAACGGACTCCCCACGGACATGAACGTCTACGACGCAGCCGCTCTGTCCGCGGTCATCGATCTCTCGAGACAGTCCGTGGCCCAGGGCGGAGCGCCCCAGGACTTCCCTGACTTCACACGCGGTCGCTGGCAGGAGTGGCCCGCCTGGGAGATCGTCAGCGAGGTCTGATGCGTCGCAGTACTCCGTACCGGCGGTGCCCCACGTGTCCAGCGTTTGGCGGGCGGCTCAGCGCGGCCGCAGGGAGTCCGGCGGCGGCATCATCCGGTCACCACGCCACTGCGAGAGCTCGTAGAGCGTCCCGCTTCCTGCACGCCGCACCACGAACGTCTCTGGTGCCACCCACCCCTCGAGCGCCAGAAGAGTATCGCCCTCGTTGGCGATCGCCACGAGCGTACGCCGCTCTCCAGCCGGTTCCTCGGAGGGAGTGGGAAAGCCCGTCGCGCTGATCCGGGAGATCTCGCCGAGCACTGTGGCAACCGTAAAGGAGTCCGCCGTTGCCGCCCCGAGCGTCCAGGCGGAGGCGTCGCGGTTGAGGGTGTAGCCGCCCGACCCGGTCTCGACCTGAATGGTGGCCACGCGGGCGGTGTCGACTGCGGCCACGTTCTTGTTGCGCCACTGGTCCAGGGAACGGACGGTGCTGGGCCTCAAATCGCCCACCAGGCTCACCACGGCATCCTCGCCGGGCAAGCGGGCGAAGGCGGTGCCAAAGCGAGTGCCCGTCTTCCCCAGGATGATCTCGTACGGATGCCCGTCGACCGTCTCCAGACGAAGCGTCCACGCATCTGGCCCTGCCACGCCCAGGCGCTCGTGGTTCGCGGGGTTGTTGGCGGCCACACCGGCCACGTCCGAGGACGCGAGCGCCCGCAGGAATCGCGTGACGGCCTCCGGATCCGACTCGTAGCCGTTGACGGTCCAGCCCGAGCCGGCCCGTTCCAGCGCCAGGGAGTCCGTGGGCCCCCTCAGCAGGATCGCGCGGACCGCAGCGGTGTCGATGCTCTGCAGCACGCGCGCGAACCCGGCGCCACCACCGCTCGAGCCACGACGCACGCGCTGCACGATCCCCAGGACCGAGTAGACGACCAGGGCGACGGCCAGCGCCATCAGGATCCGTTTCAGCGTGCGTTCGCTCATGCCGCTTCCCCCCATTGTCTGCGCGCTCGGCTCACGCGGCCGCCCACCCGCACCGCGCCCAGCAGCACCAGCAAGGCGGGGATTCCCACCAGACAACCCCACTTGAGCACGTTCTTGCCCCAGTCGGAGGAGAAGACCAGCGGTGGGGGCACTCTGTTCTTGGAGCGGATGTCGATCAGGCTCTCGTCCTGCCCGAGCCAATCCACGGCGTTGGCCAGGAAGGCGACCCCCTGTGGGTCGGCCCGCAGGAACTGGTCTTCGAGGAACGAGGCGTCACCCACCACGATCAGCCTGCCGGCTCCCCCGGCACGATCCCCGTCGACGGCGGCGGCGAGGATCTGCGGGGAGAGTGACGCTGCGTCGGGAGCGAGTGGGATCTCAGGTGCGACCGAGCTCCCGGCGGGGACGGAGCCGCCGGCCTCCGTGGTGGTCCACAGCGGCGTCACGTGGGCGCTGTCGGTGATGATCAGCGGCGAGGGCCAGCCGAACGTGAGTGAGCTCAGATCGCGCACCGTCGGGTGCTCCGCCGCGGGGAACGCGATGGGCCAGTAGGCGTAGCTGCGGATCAGGGAGAACATGCCCTGTTGCCCCATGGAGATCCGTTGGCTGGACCGAAGGTCGAACGCTACATCGGTGCTCAGCTCGACGCCTTCCTCCTTCAGGAACTCCTCCAGCCCCGTGGTCACGGGCAACGTGGTGGGCGCCTGTGGTGAGAGCTGAAGACCTTTGACCAGAAGCAGGGCCGGATGTCCGGCGTCCACGAACTCGCGCACACGTGATACGGCAGCCGGATCCAACGGCGCGGTAGGGGTGGCAATCAGGAGCACATCGACGCCTTCGATGGATTCGACCACCCCGCTGCTGTCGGGCTGGAGGCTCACGGCCTCGATCTGGTAGCGCTCGGAGAGGACCTGCCGCGCGAGTTGGAACTCGAACTGCCCGCGCATGCCAAAGCCGGTGGCCCATCCGACCACGGGCATGCCTTCCCGGGTCATGGTGGTGATGGCGCTGGCCAGGCGCAGCTCGAGATCGTCCGTGCGGTCGACCAGCGGAATGACCTCGCTCTTGTCTGCGTACTGCACCGCCAGGCCGAACCATCCGCGTTTGACCTGGAATTCGTCGTCCCTGAGCACATTGAACTCAATCGGTGTGATACCGAAGGAGCGGGCCTCCTCGGCCGCGGCCTCGTCCTGGTCAGGATCGAGCTCGCCGACCTGGAGCCTACCGTCGGACGCGCGCTGGAAGTCGGCGACCAGGTCCCGCACGTCGCGGACCGTGGACTGGATCTCCAGGGGGAGCTCCCGGGACATGAACAGCTTGATGGTCACGAGATCGTCGAGTCCCGCCACGATCGTCCGGGTGCCTGCCGAGAGCGTGTACAGGTTGCCCCTCGTCAGGTCGAGGCGTCCGGGGAGATTGGAGCCCGCCAGGCTCACCACTAGCGCCAATACCGCAGCGGCGGCAGTCCCCACGCGAAGCCGGCGGAAGCCGGCGCGTGTCGGGCTCAGGCGGTCCTTGGCCAGGAAGAAGCCGGCGAGCACGAGAAAGAGGACCGTCCCGGCCATGAAGTAGAGAACATCCCTCAGGTCGATGACGCCCCGGGCTACTCCCTCGAAGTGCCGGACCACGCCCAGCTCGCCCAGCAGAGCGGCCACCCTGGGGGGGAGTCCTACCCGCACCACCGGGGCGCCGATCAGCACCAGAGTGAGGCTGAGGGCGGTGGCGAGAATGAACGCCGTGATCTGGTTCTGCGTCACCGACGAGGCCCACAATCCCAGCGCCACCAGGAGCGCAGCCAGAAGCGCGGATCCGAGATACTGTGCGACGACGATGCCAGGGTCCGCATCCGAGGCGAGCAGCACTCCGGCAGCCAAGGGAAGGGTACAGGCCAGGGTGAAGACCACGAACAACCAGTTCCCCAGGAACTTCCCCAGCACCACCGTGCGCTCGTCGAACGGTTGGGCCATGAGCCATTCGAGGGTGCGCGTCTGCCGCTCCTCCGCCAGGGACCGCATGGTCACGGCCGGCACGAAGATGGCCAGCAACCACGGCAGCAGATCGAAGAGGGGGCGCAGCGTGGCGAGTGAGTTCGCGTAGATGCTGCGCACGGCCAGGAACAGCGCCAACGCCAGGAACGCGATCTGGAGCACGTAGGCAGTGGGGTGATCGAAGAACCCCTTGAGCTCACGCCGTGCCAGCGTCCACACGTGTTTCATCGGGGCTCTCCTCCCGCGGTCAATTGCCGGAAGAGGTCCTCGAGGCTGGCCCGCTCCTGGTGCAGCTCCCACAACACCCAGCCGTGTTCCTTGGCAAGCGCGAAGATCCGAGGACGCAGCTCGGTGTCACCGGTCGTGGTCAACGTGACGCGCACGCGTCCCTCGACCGGGTCTGCCGCGACGGTCGACACGCCGCTCAACGTGCGCAGCGTGGCTTCCACCTGGTCACCTTCCGCCTCGATCACCAGGGTCGCCCCACCTCTGCGTCCTGCGGCCAGCTCCTGCACCGTGCCGTCGGCGACCAGGGCCCCGCCCGCGAGGATGAGCAATCGAGAGCAGGTCGCTTCGACTTCGGCCATCACGTGGGTGCTGAGCAGAACGGTACGCTCGCGTCCCAGCGTGCTGACCAGCTTGCGGATCTCGACCCGCTGATTGGGGTCGAGCCCTTCCGTGGGCTCGTCCAACACCAACAGCTCCGGGCGGTGCAGGATGGCGCCGGCCAGCCCGACGCGCTGCCGGTATCCCTTGGAGAGCTCGGCGATGGGCCGGAAGAACACGGCGCTCAGATCCGTCTCCTCGGCGGCGTCCCGCACCGCGCGCACGAGGTCCGGACCAGCGAGGTCGCGCAGCCGGCCCGTGTACTCCAGGTACTCGCAGACCAGCATGTCCTCGTACAGGGGATTGGACTCGGGAAGGAAGCCGATGCGGCGCCGGGCGCCCACCACGTCGTCCTGGAGCGGGCGTCCGTCGAAGCGGATCGTACCCTCGTCCGGCTCGAGGCCCCCGGTCAGCATGCGCATGGTCGTGGTCTTTCCGGCGCCGTTGGGTCCGAGAAAGCCCACCACTTCTCCGCGATCGATCTCGAAGCTGACCGCGTCGACCGCGGTGAGATCGCCGAAGCGCTTGGTCACTCCGTCGACCGTGATCACTCGCTCAAGCCTCCTGCGTAGCGGGCTGGTGTGCCTGACCCGCCGGCGTCGCCCTCCGAGACGCCGAACGGTCGCGTCGGATCCCTTCGACGCGACCGTTCTGACCAAGGGTTGGTCCGCCGACCGGGGTCGAAGAACTCCGATGGTCTCCGGGGGGAGGTTCCACCCCCGGAGCGGCCCCGATTCTAGATCGGGTTCCTGGGGGTGTCCAGGGCCGCCGGTCGCTTCCCCGGGCTGGCGGCCACGACGATGTTGGAAGATGGACGACACCAGGAAGGGCACGCAGCCGAAGCAGGACGAGATCCCGTCGGTCCTCGCGCTGGTGATGGAGGAGGCATCCGCCTATCTGGCGAGGCTGGACCAATCGCCGGCGCGGACGGGCGACCCCGAGAAGGCGCTCGCACACTTCGACGAGCCTCTCCCGGAGGTCGGTAGCGGAGCGCTGGAGGCGCTCGAAGAGCTGATCGGGCGCGGTGCCCCGGCGCTTCTGCACTCCGGGGGGCCGCGCAACTACCACTTCGTGATGGGTGGCACCACGCCCGCCGCGCTCGGTGCGGATCTGCTGGCCGTGACCTACGACCAGGCGGCCTACGCTTGGTTGTCCTCGCCGCTGGCCACCCTGCTGGAGCAGCGCTCCCTGGAGTGGCTGAAGCAGCTGTTCGAGCTGCCGCCTTCCTGGACCGGCGTCATGACCACGGGCGCCACCATGGCCAACTTCGTGGCCTTGGCGGCGGCGCGGCAGTGGTGGGGCGAGCGCACGGGGATCGATCCGGCCCTGCAGGGGCTCAGTGGCGCGCCGCCCCTGCCCGTCTTGACCAGCGGGTACGTACACGCCAGCGCCGTGAAGGTCATGGGGCTGCTGGGCGTTGGTCGAGCCTCGGTACGGACGTTCGAGCGAGATGCACGTGGACGAGTGGATCTGCCCGGGTTGGAGCGGGCTCTCCGGTCCCTGGACGGTGCGCCCGCGGTGCTCATCGCCAACGCCGGAGAGGTCAACACCGGTGATTTCGACCCGATCGCGGCGTTCGCCGATCTGGCCGAACGCCACGGGGCCTGGCTGCACGTGGACGGGGCCTTCGGTCTGTTCGCGCGCATCAGCCCCCGCACCCGCCATCTGGTGGAAGGGGTCGAGCGCGCCGACTCCGTGATCACGGATGGACACAAGTGGCTGAATGTGCCCTACGACAGCGGGTACGCCTTCGTGCGGGACAAGGGACTCCTGCAGCGCAGCTTCGCGTATTCGGCAGCCTACCTGCAGCAGCCGGACGATCCCAGGCCCAACTTCGGAGTCCTGGGACCCGAGAGCTCGCGACGCGCGCGCGCGTTCGCCGTCTGGGCGACGCTCAAGGCGTACGGTAGGGAGGGGCACCGCACGATGGTCGAGCACCACCTCGACCTGGCGCAGCACCTGGCGCGGCGGGTGGACCAGGCGCCCGACCTGGAGCGACTGGCGGACGTACCGCTCAACATCGTGTGCTTCCGTTTCCATCCGGGCGATCTGGATGAAGCAGCGCTGAACGAGGTGAACCGCGCGCTGGGCGAGGCGATCGTGGCCGACGGACGCTATTTCGCGGGGACGACCGTCCTGGAGGGCCGCGTGGCGCTGCGCCCCGCGCTCGTCAATTGGCGCACAGGCACCGAGCACATGGACGGATTCGTCGAGACGGTGCGGGAGTTGGGCCGCAGGGTCAGAGCAGGCCGCTGAGCAGCCCCGCTCCGACCAGAAGGAGCAGGAGTCCGGTGAGCGTGCGGATCCCTCGGATGGTGGCCTTGCCCAGCAGGCGCCGTCCCACCAGGGCGCCGGCGAACGCGCAAAGGGTTCCGACCGCTACCGCGGTCCATTGCTCCCGTGAGGCGGGCCCTGCCAGCGTGCCCGCGAGGAAGCCCGACACGTAGACCGACAGACGGGCTACGTCCACCAACGCGGCCAGGCTCGCCTGGGTGGCCGCGAATGCAGCCGGAGAAAGCCCGAGCGGCGTGAGAAACGCGGCGCGGAGCGCGCCTTGATGCCCGGACAGGCCGCCGAAGAAGCCCGACAACACCCCACCCAGGGGCAACGCGCGCGGCGGAGCCCGCAGGTCTCGCAGCCGGGGAACGAGCTCGAAGGCCGAGAAGCCGAGGATCAGAGCCCCCATCACCACGCCCACCGGAGTGATGGTCATCTCCCGACCTCCCAGGCCCCAGGTGTGGAGCGCGCCCCGGTTGGACAGGCGGGTCAGCACCCACGCGCCCACCAGGGCAGACCCGATTGCCGGAAACCCGAAGCGCACCAGCACGGACCGATCGATCTCCCTCCGCAGCAGCCCGACCTTGAAGAAGGAGTTGGCGCCATGGACGAGCGCTGTGGCCGCGACCGCGGTCTCGACGGGGAAGAACAGGGCGAAGACCGGCAGGAGCAGCGTGCCCAGCCCGAACCCCGAGAACAGGGTCAGGAGCGAGACGCCGAAGGCGACGGCACCGATGATCAGGAGCATGGGTCTCGCCTACTACCGAGGACTCCCGGAAACGCGGCGACTCGATCGCTGACGGCCGGGAGGGTGGCGGAGTGCGCGAGGGTCATCCGGTTCCGCCGAGAGAGGAAGGGCGTCTCCTGTGGGAGCGGTTGAGGGCGGCCAACTTCCCGCGGTGCTCGGTGTCCCCCTGCCAGCAGAGGATCAAGAGGACTCCATCACAATGAGCGCAGGACCCGCGTACCAATCGCGCGAGCCGCTCATCGGCCGTGGCTAGGGCCCCTGCCGATTGGGCCGCCGCGACGGTCTGGATGGCATCGCCGTTGACCGCAGATCCACACCCTTGGCAAACCGCCCAGAGGCGGCGATCCAACAGGTCGACGATCGTTCGGGCGTCGCACTCCATCGCCCGGCGTAGGCACGTGGCCAGATCGCCGACCACGGCCGACCAACTCACGCTCCGCCCCTCTGCCGCGTGACTCGTGGCCGGGGAGTCGAGCACACCCGTCACGAAGCCCTTGAAGTCGAGCGATTGAACGGCGTAGCCGTCCATGTCCTCGGGGATGGGCTGATGTTCCCCCCTCGCTGCCTCGCTCAGCCAGGTCTTCCAACGGCGGGCGCTCTCGACGATCGAGTCGATCCTCTCCTCGGGAGTGCTCGGCCTGGCCCCGGCGCCCGTCAGGAACTCCTCGAACTCCCTCGACTGCGTTCCACCGCGGCCGAAGCGATCGGCAGCGGAGTTTCCCAGGTCGTCTCGTGCGTTGACATTGGCGCCGAACGCGAGCAGCACCTCCGCTGTTGCCCTGCCCATGGCGAAGCTGCGGCGGCCGCGATTCTCGTCGGCCACGCCATCGAGGAGCGAGGCAAAGGCCTGTGAGATCACGGGGGAGTCGACGAAGTCGCGCCCATCCCCTCGTGCCTTGCCGAGAAGCGCCGCGACCGCCCTGGCGTTCAACTCCCGGCAGGCGGCCCAAAGAGTCGATCGATCGTACGGAGCTCCGTGGCGCAGCAGGACTTCGAGGAGGCCGGGCCGAGGGAGGTTGCGCCGGTCCGTCTCCAGTCGGTCGATGTTCGGCGGAAGCCGGATCGCAGCGTCCAGCAGGTCTTCCCAGGTGCTGCGGTCGGGAGGCTCTTTGCCACTGGCGAGAAGGTGGTCCAACCGATGGACCGCGCCTTCTCGAGCCGCTTCCAAAACTGTCTTCGGCCCAAAGCGGCCGGCGATCCCGCTATACCACGCCATCCGCATCTCCGGTTTCGGCAGGCCAGGGAGGAGGCGGGCCAATGTGCCGAACCAGTCCGATCCGTGCCAAGGACCGCGCGAGGGAGGCTACTGCGCGCGAAGCTCCTCGATGTCCTTTTCCTTGCGGGCAACCTCTTCGGAGATGGCCGCGAGCGCGTCACACTTGGTCTCGAAGCCGGGGATGGGCTCGCTCCGCTGATACAGCGAATACACCTCCTCGCCGATCTCGCGGAAGAGGTCGCGGCGCTGCCCGTTCAGCCGTGTGATCTCGGCCTTGAGCTTGGTGACCTGGGCCAGCTCCTGCGCCTCCTCCTTCGCCTTGGCGATGCCTTTCTTGACGTTGTCCATGAGGCCCATGGTGCTGATCTCCTGCTCGGGGTCGATTGGGACTGGAAATCTAACAGGCGAGGCCGCCCTCGCATGGCTACCTTCCACTCTACGGATCCAACCGCCGCCGGGCTTCGCCCGGCAGGCGCCCGCCGAGGCCTGACGCCGAAGGAGGCACACTGTGAAGGCGATTCGCATCCATCGAACGGGGGGACCGGAGGTCCTAAGCTACGAGGACGTCGAGCTCGGGCCCCCCGGACCGGGAGAGGTGCGGATCCGTCATACCGCGATCGGGCTGAACTTCATCGACACCTACCATCGCGAGGGCCTCTACCCGGTGCCCCTGCCCACCGTGTTGGGCATGGAGGCGGCGGGAGTGGTCGAGGCGCTGGGCGCGGGCGTGACCACCCTGGCGGTCGGGGACCGGGTCGCCTACGGCAACGGGCCCATCGGTGCGTATTCCGAGGCGCGCAACGCGCCCGCGGGCCGGTTGGTGCGTTTGCCCGACTCCATCGGGGACGAGACGGCGGCGGCTGTGATGCTCAAGGGCATGACGGTGCGCTACCTGCTCAAGGAGACCTTCGCCGTGCGCCCCGGGCAGACCATCCTGTTCCATGCGGCAGCGGGAGGGGTGGGCCTCATCGCGGGCCAATGGGCAGCGGCGTTGGGTGCCACCGCCATCGGGACCGCGGGCTCGGACGAGAAGTGCACGTTGGCGATAGAGCACGGATACGCCCACTGCATCAACTACAACACCGAGGATGTGGCCGAGCGTGTGCGCGAGATCACGGGAGGTGAGAAGGTGCCGGTGGTCTACGACGGTGTCGGACGGTCCACCTTCGAGGCCTCGCTCGACTGCCTGCAGAGGCGCGGACTGCTGGTCAGTTTCGGAAACGCATCGGGTCCGGTGACCGGCGTGGACCTGGGGATTCTCGCTCGCAAGGGCTCGCTCTACGTGACGCGCCCAGGCCTGGCGGCCTACGTGACGACGGACGAGGAGCTGCAGGCCAACGCAGCCGATGTCATCGACGTGGTGGCTCGCGGAGCAGTGCGGCTGGAGATCGCCCAGCGCTTTCCGCTCGCGAAGGCGGCGGATGCCCACCGGGCCCTGGAGGCCCGCCAGACCACCGGCTCGACCGTGCTCATCCCTTGAAGCTGGACGTCTCCGAAGAAGTCTCCAGCGAGCCCCCGCGCGCGGGTGACCCGCGCTTCCCTAGCGACGCACCGCCGAGGCGTCCACCCAGGCGCGGGACCGGAGAGGGCGGGCGCGATTGAGCTGAGGGTTGTTCTCGATCGCCTGGCTCACCGCACAGCTGGAGTACTGCACCACGGACCCCCCGACCAGGGACTGGTTGTCGAAGTCCGCATTGGAGGCCAACACCGCTCCGAACACGCGGTTGCCGCTTCCCTGCGTCTCGAAGTTCCCCTGCGCGATGATGATGCCGTGGAACACGAAGCCGCCCCGGAGATCGAGATCCCCGTCGACGAGCAGGATGCCCTGACCCACGCCGCCGGATTGGATGTGTAGATCGCCCGGGACATGGATGATGGGGAAGTAGCCCCCGCAGGGCGCCGTGGGATCGGTCGGGTCTCCCCAGTTGTAGGGAAGTCCGGTGTAGCAGTGCCCGGCTCCGTCATCGGCGGGGAACGTGTTGTTGATGCTCCCGGGCGGGCTGACCTTGTCGGCGAGGGCGGTGACCTCCTCCCAGTCCATCTCACCGAACTCCCGGAAGGAGTCAGTGGTCAGGGTGGGGTCTGCCTGCACCGCGGGCGAGCCGGTGACCTGCCCCTGCCCTACGGTGCCGACGGCGGTGGAGTCGTTGATGATGATGCCGGGCTTGTCGTTCAGCGGCCCCGTGCACACGCCCGCCCAGTTGGGAGGGTGCTGGTCTTCCCCGTGGACTTCGGCGTTGCCCCTGACGCTGGCGTTGCCCCGCGTCATCAAAGCGGAGCGCGGCTCGAAGACCGCGGAGCGGACGCGGGCGATCATGCCGACGCGGCGACTGGCCGAGGCCCCGCCGCGTGTGACCTCGCCCTCGCTCTCCAGATAGAAGAGCCGATCGGTGCCTTTGGTCACACTCACCGTCCAGATCCCGTAGCTCGTGGTGTCCGAGTATGTAACGGACCCCCATACCGGGACGCCGGCCAGGTCCTGGGAGCGCCACTCGTCCATGACCTGGGTCAGGCCGGATTCAGCGATGTAGAGCGCCTCCGTGGCGCGCTCGCCCGCGGTGCCGGTGTGAAGCTCCTGGCGGGCCGAGAACAGTCCTGTGGTAGTGAGGACTCCCAGGATGATGAGCGTCAGCAGCGCGGCCGGCAGCGCGAAGCCGCGTCGATCGGGATCTGCGGTGTACATGACCTTCGTCACTCGTGGTGGTTCCTCAGTTGCGTAGCTGGATCAACGTTGTGAGCGAGTCGTTGACCATGCTTCCGTCATTGCGATACACGCTCCGGTCGGCGCGTACTGTGACGCGCACCTGACGGACGTCGCCAGGTACCCCCGTCGCCACGCCCAGGTCGTTCAAGTACTCGAGTTGCAGCCCTTCACCTGGCGCTCGCAGGGGCCCGACGATGCGGGAGACCGTCACCCCGTCCCAGCGAGCCAGGAACCATCCGCGCGTGCTGGAGACGAGGCCGTAGGTGAAGCCTTGGAAAGCCCGGACCGGCGCTCCGATGCGGATGCTGTCGACCGAGGCGGCCAGGGACAGGTTCGCGTCCAGGGTCAGTTCTTGCGCGGGCTGCGTGCCACACGTTGCGGTCGTATCGACGGTCGTGAGGCGGCCAGTGAGCCAGACATCGTCGGCCGCGGCGTCGATGTCGTTGTCGGCGAACACGAACACGGAGTCCCCCGCCTCGAACCACGAGCCCAGGGTGCGCACACGAATGACGGGACTGGACGGGGACACCGCGCACACCAGTCCCATCTGCTGCATGGAGCGCACCTGGATGGAGTCGTCGTCGATCGTGAGGACATCTCCTCCCAACGCGCTCACCTCGCGCAGCTCGTTGGCCATGAGCTCGAGCCCCGCCCGCAGGGTCTGGCGCGCATCCAAGGTGGCGGCCTGCAGGGTGAACGCGCGCTGCTGTCCCACGATCATCTGGAACATCGAAATGACGACTACCGCTCCCACCACGGAGACGATGAGCATCTCGATCAGGGTGAACCCCTTGCGGTCCATGGTGCTCACGGCTCCAGGATCCGGTAGACGAACGTGTCCGGGACGTCGGCGGTGGCCATGGGTGGGCCTCCCGACGTGGAGCGGAAGCCTGGACCCACCGTGACCAGTGTGATGATCTGCGCGTCGCCGGACGGGGAGAGCATGGGCGTCCAGTAGGTGTGGTAGCCCATCAAGGAGTCGGAGCCAGCCCGCAGGCTATCGTAGGGCAATGCGCGCAGCTGCTCGACCGCCGCGGTCGCGGCGGCGGTCCGCCGAGTCTTCATGCCCGCCAGCGTGGACTCCCGGACCAGGACCATGGTCACGCCAGCCATGCCGGCGGCGCCCAGCGAGAAGACCATGATGGCAACCAGAAGCTCCACGAGCGTGAAGCCGCTGGTTCCGGACGGCCGCGCGTCCACCATCCTACTCATCGGAGGAGCTGCCCCATCGGAAGCCAGGTCATGGCTTCGTAGTGCGTCCCGCTCCGGACGCTCATGTCGATCTCGACCTGGAAGCTCCCGCAGTCAGGGTCGGAATAGCCCTTGGGGGTATAGCAGACACTGATCACGGGCGTGGCCGAGCGGAGGTCGACCCCGTAATCCCGGCTGAAGTTCTTGCCCTGCGTGACCTGCCCCGAGCGCTCGATCCAGGCCGAGTCCGCCGCGACGCTGGTCCGGAACCAAACCGTCGTGCCATGCTCGACCGCTTGAGCGCGGGCAAGGTGGGCCATGGAGGCGTAGGCCTCGGCAGCGGTGCGCACGCCGGTCGCGGCGCGCGCCTCTCCGACGGCGGAGACTGCCTTGGAGAGCACGACGCCGGCGATCGCCAGGGTCACGAGCATTTCCAACAGGCTCACCCCGTACCGGGATCGCACGAGGGATGAGGGCTCCAGCTTCACCTGTCCAACTCCACCACCAACCGGGGAGACGACCAATGCACCACCCACTGCGGGTGCCAATCCCATGCCGTCGATCCACCCCGGGGTGTGGCTTCATAACATCAATGATGTCAATAAGATAGCGTTTCGTGGCGTGGGTGCGGCGGAAAGGGGTGTCCTTGCAGATCGCCCTCGTTTGGGCGCTTTATGCCCTGTCGCCGCACGCACGCCTCGCGATGGCGTTCGTGCGACAGGGGGACATTGACACCGATCCCCCCCGGGCCGGATCCTGCCGTACCGACCCACCCGCCTACAGGACTCGCGACTCATGTCTTCCACCCGTCAGGTCACTCGAGCGCTGCGCACCCCCACCCTCATCGGGGCACTGGCCCTGTGCGCGGCGGCCTCTCCCCTGGGCGCGTCCGCTCAGCAGAACGGTCGGGAGATCCGCATGGACCCGGAGCGCGCCCGCGAGCTCTACGTGAGCGATCGCTGGGACGACCACCCCGACCGGGACTATGCAGCCGATGTCGCCGCCAAGGCCCGCACGGACAGCATCTACGAGGCGGTGACCCGGGGCGTGGTCGACTATCGGAAGATCACCTACCGAAGCCGGATCGACGGGATGGAGATCCCTGCGTACCTCTTCCAGCCGCTGAACAAGCGCGGTGCCCGCGGACACGCGGCCATGATCTGGGTGCACGGAGGGGTGCACGGGAACTGGGGTCAGTCCATGTGGCCCTTCGTGCGCGAGGCCGTCGAGCGTGGCTATGTGGTCATCGCGCCGGAGTACCGGGGAAGCACGGGGTACGGTGAGGAGCACCACCGCGCCATCGACTACGGTGGCTACGAGGTGGACGACGTCATCTCCGCCTACGACTACCTCACGTCCGAGCTGGCCCATGTGGATCCAGAGCGCGTGGGCATGATGGGATGGAGTCACGGCGGGTACATCACCATCATGTCGGTCACGCGGGACCAGCACCCGTTCCAAGCGGGCGCGGCGCTGGTGCCGGTCACGAATCTGATCTTCCGACTGTCCTTCAAAGGGCCGGGCTACCAACGGAGCTTCGCGACCCAGGAACGGATCGAGGGTCTGCCCTTCGAACAGCGCGAGATCTACAAAGAGCGCTCGCCCTACTACCGTGTCGACAACCTGAGGACCCCACTCCTCGTGCACGTCGCCACCAACGACCAGGACGTGAACTTCGAAGAAGCGTCCATGCTGGTCTACAAGCTACGGGCAACCAAACCGGACCTCACCGAGACCAAGATCTATGTGGATCCCGCACCCTGGGGCCGGAGCATCGGTCACGCCTTCAGTCGACGCGTGGATCCCGAGACGTTGGAGCGCGTGGATTCACCGGCTCAGCGAGATTCCTGGAACCGTACCTGGACCTTCCTCGAGGAGCACCTGCGCCCCTACGAGGACCCCAACAACCCCGTGCCCGTCCGCACCGGGATCGGGAGCGATGGATAACGCAGTTTACCACGCTGTGAGGGACCGCACACAGGAGAGACACATGAAGCGAACGCTGGGAGCCGCCGCCCTGACCTGGATGCTCGGCACCTCCGCTGTCAGCGCGCAGTCCGAAGCGACCTTCCGCGATCAGATCATGGGTCACTTCCAACAGTCCTCCGCCAAGTTCACGATGTTGGCAGAGGCGATGCCCGCTTCGGCGTATGCCTGGTCGCCCGGCGCAGGCGTGATGGAGGTGGGGCAGGTCTACATGCACGTGGCCCGCTACAACTTCATGTACCTGCAGGACAACCTCGGCATTCCCGCGCCTGCCGACGTCGACCTGGCCACCATGGAGACGATCCGCGACAAGGCCGAGGTGCAGAAGCTGCTGATCCGCTCGATCGAGCACGTGAAGCGTGCCACCTTGGACATGTCGGCTACTGAGCTTGGCGAAACGACGACGCTGTATGGACAGACCGTGCCTGCATGGGCGGTCCTGATGCAGCTGGTCGCCCATATGAACGAACATCTCGGGCAATCGATCGCCTATGCTCGCATGAACGGGGTCGTTCCGCCCTGGTCCGGCTGACCGACCCGGAGGACCGAGGGGACGAAGGCGTACGCCTGGATCTCGATGCCGTCGGGTGGTGCCCGTACTGCGGCGAGCCCGTGGAAGTGGAGCTGGATCCCTACGGTGGGGCTCTTCAGACCTACGTGGAGGACTGCCCGGTCTGTTGCCGGCCCTGGCAGGTCGAGGTGTCATTCGACCGGAATGGCCAGGCCAGCGTGAGGCTCGAGGCCGGGGACTAGCCCGGCCCCGCTGAAGCGGGGCCGAGCCGGATCCGGAGCACTACTTCAGGTTCGCTTCCAGAGCGATGTCGATCTGGATTTCGCCACCCACGACCAGCGTAGCAGCCCAGCTGCCCGTCCCGACACCGAAGTCGCCGCGATCGAGGGTGGTGCCCGCGGAGAAGCTCGCGATCTGCTTGGCGCCACCCAGCATCTCCTGCATCTCGGAGGGGATCTGCTGAATGCCTAGTACGGTGATGGGCAGCTCGATGCGCTTGGTGGTCCCCTTGATCGTCAGATCACCTGAGGCAATGAGCTGGCTGTCGCTCACCCGACGCACCGCCGTGCTCTTGAACGTGATGGTCGGATAGCGCTCGGCCTCGAAGAAGTCACCCGACTGGAGATGGGTGTTTCTTCGCTCGTTCCCCGTTTCCACGCTGGCCACCTGGACGGTCACGTCGACGCTGCTGGATGCAGGGTTCGCCGGGTCGTAGATCAGGTGCACGTCGAAGTCCCGGAACGTCCCCTTCACCGGTGTGAAGAAGTGCTTGGCGGTGAAGCCGATCTCGGTGTGCGCCGGATCGACGTTCCACATGTCCATCGTGGGGGCGGGGGTGGCGGCCAACGTCGCCGCGCCGGCCAGCAAGGCAGCGCTGAGCGTCCAGGTCTTCATGGTGCGACTCCTTCGCCTCGCGGCGTCTATGGTCTCAGCCCGGCCCTCGGGGGCCGCGGTGTGTAGACGGAATGCGAGGGAGGCAGCGTCGGTTCCCGGGCCGGGTCCGCCAGGAAGCGCGGGTCCGCGCATCGGCGCGCGTATTCAGGACTCCAGCCCTGCCGGCAGGTAGCGCTCGGGAATCGGGTTGTCCGGTCGCTCTTCGTCGAAGAACCAGGAGAGGATCCACCAACGTGCGCCATCCCAGCGCAGCTGGATGCTGTTGATGCCGCGGGCGAAGGGTGCTCCGTCCGGCGTGGTGCTGGATGCGTAGGTGCTCCATACGTGGGCCACGCTTCCGAAGCGCTCTACCACCCGGTGGATCTCCTTTTCATAGAAGCCCTGCTGGCGTGGCTCCCCGGTGGCATCGTGGTACTCGTCGAGCGTCATGGTGCGCAGCGTCGGGCGTCCGTCGGCGTCGACGCCCGCGATCCCGACCAACGCGGACGGATGGTGGAGCGTGCGATCGCGTTCCCGGTCGGGTCGTTCCCCAGTGGGACCGGACACCACGTCGTAGTAGGCGCTGATGATGCCATCCAGGGTGGAGACGTCGGCCGGTCTGGGTTCGGGGGCCTGGGCGGCCAGCGGGGCGAGTGGAAGGGCGGCGAGCAGCCAGGCGGCGCCGCAGGCGCGCGGTCTCGTCAGGATCATGGGCAGGCTCCCTGGGGAGTGAGACCCGCGCCGCCGCCCTGCGCCGGGCCGGCCCGCGAGCCTGTGGTTGTTGAACGAGGCGGATCCGACCCATTCTTCGCCGGCACCGAGACGACCGCCGGGGTCCGCCCCCCGCCTACGCGAGTGAACGTGCCATGATCGCGCCCGAACCCACCAGTGGCCTCGCACCTCTGCGCACGGCCGAGTTGCCGGAGCCTCCCAGGCCCCGAGGACTGCAGTGGGCCGGGGTCGTGGGCCCGGGGGTCATCGTCCTGGGGGCCTCGATCGGCAGCGGGGAGTTCCTGCTGGGCCCCGCGGCCTTTGTTCAATACGGGCTGACGCTGCTCTGGGTCACGCTGGTCGCCGCCTTCCTACAAACGGTCTTCAACACCGAGCTCATGCGCTACACGCTGGCCACGGGTGAGCCGGTTTTCGCGGGGTTCATGCGCACGCGGCCGGGCAGCGGCTTCTGGGCTGTCGTGTATGCGCTCCTCTACTTTCTCCAGGTAGGATGGCCCGGCTGGGCCGGCGCAGCGGCGGGCGCGGTGTTCTTCCTGTTCGTCCGCGACCTCGCCGGTCCGGAGCAGGCGAGCATCGTGTACTGGATCGGCGTCGGCACGTTCGTGGCGTGCGTGGCCATCCTGCTCGTCGGTAAACGGGTCGAGCGTACGCTGGAATGGCTCAACTGGATTCTGGTGTCCGCGATCCTGTTGGGCGGCGTGATCCTGGCCGCGCTCCTGGTGCCCGGTGAGATCTGGGCGCGAGGCGTGAGCGGCTTCTTCGCCTACGATCCCACCGCGCATTCCTTCCAGCTGTTCCCGGCTGGCGCCGACTTCTTCTTGATCGGAGCATTTGCGGCCTACTCCGGGGCCGGAGGCGTGATCAACCTGTCGCTCTCGAGCTGGGCGCGGGACAAGGGGTACGGCATGGGGTCCGTCACCGGGTACATCCCGTCGGCGGTGGGTGGCGAAAAGGTGGATCTGGCCCACACCGGATCGACCTTCGAGCCGACGCCGGAGGCCATGGAGCGGTGGAGGGGGTGGTGGCGCATCGTACGCGCCGACCAGTGGGGAGTGTACTTTCTGGGAGCCCTGCTCGGCATGTTCCTGCCGGCCGTGCTCTACGTCACCTTCCTGGAGGCCGGCACCGACATCCGCGGGCTGGCGGTGGCGGCCGAGCTGGCGGACGCCATGGCCGGTAAAGTCGGCCCCTTCGCCGGCGGGGTCGTGGCCATGATGGCGGTATGGGTGCTGTTCAAGGCACAGCTCGACATCCTGGAAGGCATGGCTCGCTCCGTCACCGACATCCTCTGGACGGGCAGTCGCAGGGTGCGGGCCTGGCGGGGTGGCGACGTGCGCATCGTCTACTACACGGTGCTCGTGGCGCTGGCGGCCTGGGGCATCGTCGCGCTGCGTCTGGCCCAACCCATCGTGTTGCTGCAGCTCGGGGCCAACATGGCGGGCCTGGTCTTCGTGATCTCGTCCTTGCACGTGCTGCGGGTGAACACCACGGTGCTCGCCCCCGCGCTGCGGCCGTCGTGGTGGCGCCGCGTGGCGCTCGTGGCCATGGCGCTGTTCTACGGGGCCTTCGTGGCACTCTGGCTGGGGGGGGTGTGGGGCTGAAGCCTCCGCGGTCCTCCAGGCTCCGCTACCGGCAGTTCGTCGAGGACTATCGGGCGCGCCGACTGGAGGACGCACTCGAGGAAGGTGGGGAGCGGCGCGAGAGCCAGACGGGTGGCCTGCTGCGGGGCCGGCGCCGCGAGTATCTGCGCGACTACCTGAGTTGGCTGCGGCCCCACCGCAGCGCGGTCGTGGTGCTCTTCGTGCTGGCGCTGATCGGCGCGGCCTTCGAGATGGTGGAGCCGCTCTTCATGCGGTTCATGATCGACCGCGTGCTCCTGGTCCCCGAGCTGGAGCGGGCCGCGCGCCTGCGTCTGCTCCACCTCGCCGGCGCATCGTTCGTGGCGGTCGTGGTGCTGTCGAATCTGGTGCGGATGATCCGCGACTATCGCCAGCACGTGCTCAATGCTCGGGTCGTGCTGTCCCTCCGTCGCTCGTTGTTCGACCGGCTGCTGCGCCTGCCACTGGCGCGGCTCTGGGACATGAAGACGGGGGGCATCCTCTCGCGCTTGACAGGAGACGTCGACACCACCAGCGGCCTCTTGCAGCTCGCGGTCGTCTCTCCCTCCCTTGCCGTCCTTCGGCTGGTCATCGCCATCGGGATCTTGTTGAACCTCAACTGGCGGCTGGCCCTGACCGCCGTGGCCATCCTTCCCGGCATCGCGGTCATCAGCCTGACCTTTTCGCGCAGGATCCGCCCCATCTATCGCTCGGTTCGCAAGGATGTGGAGCTCATCGATGGCCGCGTGGGCGAAACGTTCTCCGGGATCCGCGTGGTTCGCGCCTTCCGAGGCGAGGTGCGCGAGCTGCTCAGCTACATGAGCGGCCGCCACGGCGTGGTGCGCAAGGAGATGTTCGCCCGTCGCCGTGAGTTGTTCATATGGACCTCCTGGGGACTGCTGCTGGGCGCGGTCAACGTGGTCATCCTCTGGTACGGCGGCTATCTGTCGCTGGAGGGCCGCGCCTCGGTGGGCGACATCATGGCATTCCAGTGGTACACGTTTCTGCTCTTGAATCCCGTGTGGCAGATCGTCAACTCGTTCTCGGAGTTGCAGCGCTCCCTGGCGGCCACGGAGCGCGTCTTCGAAGTACTGGCCATGGAAGAGGACAAACCCGACCTGCCCGGCGCCACCAAGGCCCCAACGCACGTGGAGGAGCTACGCTTCGAACGGGTGGACTTCGAATACCGCGAGGGGCAGCCGGTGATCCTGGATTTCGACGTCACCGTGCGGGGCGGTACCGTCGTGGCGCTGGTGGGGCGCAGCGGCGCGGGCAAGACGACGGTCACGGATCTGGTGGCACGGTTCCATGACCCGACGCATGGACGCATCCTCCTCAATGGTGTCGACATCCGCACCTTGCGTTTGCGGAGCTACCGGGATCTGCTGGCCGTCGTGCAGCAGGACGTCTTCTTGTTCGATGGTTCGGTTGCCGACAACATCGCGTACGGCCGTCGCGACGCCAGCCAGGGTGAGATCGAGGACGCGGCACACCGCGCCAACGCGCACGAGTTCATCGAGAAACTGCCGGAGAGCTACGATACCTTGGTGGGAGAGCGAGGCGTGAAGCTCTCGGGTGGACAGCAGCAGCGACTTGCCATTGCGCGGGCCATTCTCGCGGATCCGCAGATTCTCATCCTGGACGAGGCCACCAGCAATCTCGACACGGAGAGCGAACAACTCATTCAGGCGTCGATGCTCACGTTGCTCGAGGGTCGCACCACTTTCGTGATCGCGCACCGACTTTCCACCATCCGTCGCGCGGATCTCATCCTGCTCCTCGACCAGGGCCGGATCGTCGAGCGGGGTACGCATCGTGAGCTGATGGTGGCGAATGGGGAGTACGCCCGCATGGTGCGGCGACAGCAAGCGGCCGGTGCTGGGAGTGTCTCGCTGTGGGAGGACGAAACCCCGCGCGTCGGGATGGCCCAATAGGATGTGCGAAGGACCCAGTCACGAACCATGGACCGCACGCAGATGGTGACCACCCAGGACCCGCATCAACTGCCTCGGCCGAAGGGATGGCGACGGGTCGCGAGCGCCGCCCTCGTGGGAGTGGGTGTGGTGGTCATGGCGGCGTTGGCCCTCGTCTTCCGGGGGACCGGTCTGGGGCTGGGCGTGGGCAACTTCTTCGCGCCGAGGATCGAGGCGCCCGAGCCCGAGGTGGCCGACTTCGACGAGTCGGTTCCGCCGCTTCCAGCGTCCGTACTCACCGTGCCGATCGCCTACGACCTCGCGCCGGTGATCCAGAAGCTCGAAGACGTCATCCCGCATACGCAGGGATCGCTGGCCCGACGCATCCCCGTCGAGGGGAATGATCGCGCGGACGTGGCCTACGAGATCCGGCGGGGCCCGTTCCGGGCGGAGCTGAACGGAGACGTCGCGCGTCTGAGCACAGTGATCTCCTACAAGGCGAGGGCGTGGTACGATCCTCCCGTCTTGCCAGAGATCCGCTTTTCGTGCGGGACAGATGCCGGCGAACCGGAGCCGCGGGCGCGGGTGGCGCTGCGCGCGCGCCTGAGCATCGGCTCGGACTGGGCGTTGCGCGGACGAGCACGCGTCGAACGGCTGGCCCCCCTGTCCGACACCGATCGGGACCGTTGTCGGGTCTCCCGCCTCAACATCGACGTTACCGATCGAGTGATCGGGGCCGCGGAGCGTGCGTTGACGGACCATCTGCCGGAGGTCGACGCTGCGCTGCACGGCATCGACCTGCGCAGCCGGTTCGAGAGGTGGTGGGGGCTGCTGCAGGAACCGATCGAGCTGGACGACGACGTCTGGCTGGTCATCGATCCGAGCCAGGTGCACCGGGGCACGGCAGAAGGGAGCGGCCAGGTCCTCAGTGCGGTGGTGAGTCTGACGGCCCGGCCCCATGTCGTGTGGGGAGCCCGCCCCCATCCGCAACTCCGCCCGCTCCCGGAGCTGGACAGCGCCCACGTCGAGGAGGGGCTCCAGATCCAGGCGGCCGGCATGATCGACTACCAGGCGGCCAGCGAGCGGATGAGTGTGGAGCTGGCCGGTGAGGAGATCGTGCTGCCCGGAGGCACCATCAGGGTCGGTGGCATCTCTGTGCGGGGGATCGGAGCGGGCAAGCTGGCGCTCGAGCTCAACTTCCGCGGTGCGGCTCGCGGCAGGCTCTTCCTGAGGGGGACGCCGGAGTTCGATCCAGCGACGGGGATGATCCACGTGCCGGACCTCGACTTCGACGTGGCGTCGCAGAGCCTGCTGGTGCAGGGGATGGATTGGCTGGCCCATCCGGGGGTGGTGGAGACGCTTCGCGAGCGCGCTCGCTGGGAGGTGGCGGACGTGCTGGCGCTGGCCGAGAAGCAGATCAACCGGGGTTTGAACCGCGAGCTGAGCGACGACGTTCGGCTGATCGGCTCCGTGGAGTCCATCGACGTGACCGGGCTCTACCCGCAACGCGACCGCCTGGTCGTGCACGCCAAGGCGACAGCGCGGGCACGTCTGGTGATCGTGGAAGAACCGGCGCCGGCGGCGGGTCCAGCGGCCGGAGGGCCCGCTCCGGCGGCGCGGTAGTCCCAGCTCGCGGGGGGCCCCGCTCCCGCGGGACCCGCGCGGCGGGCGGCTCCCCGCCGGCCCCTCCGGTGAGACGGCTTGCGCGAACCAGCACCCCGGGCCAATATAGGTGATAAATATATCACATATACAGCAGGGACCGGACGCGCCATCGTCCAGGCCCGACTGTGACCGTCCCGTTCGAGGTTTCCATGCTGCGACCGCTCGTTGCTTCCGTCCTCTTGCTCGCCCCACTGGCCAGCCCGTCCGCCGCCCAGCTCACCACGCCTTCGGAATGGCGCTGGCGGACCGACCGGCCGGCCCGGCTCGTCGACGAGATCGCCGAGCCCTCGGGGGAGTGGTTCTTCGTCGGCATGCCCCCTGGGTGGCACGTCACCATGGGTCCGGGAGGCGTCCTCTACAATCCGGAGTACACGGCCCGCGGGCGGTTCGAGATCCGCTCGGAGATGATTCTGTTCGCCGAGTCCGGTGAGTCCGGCTTTGGGATCATGTTCGGTGGATCGTCCCTGGAGGGCGGCCAGCCCAGCTACATGAGCTTCCTCATCCGACGGGATGGGTCCTGGGCGCTCATGCACACGCTGGGGCAGGAGCTGCACACCATCCACGAGTGGGAGCGCAACGAGGCGATCGCGCCCCTTCGCTCGGAGGGCACCGTTTCGAACACCCTCGCCCTCGAGGTGACGGCCAGCGAGATGATCTTCCGCGTCAACGACGTCGAGCTGGGTCGCCTCGACAAGAGCCCGGCCACGACGGAAGGGTCCTTCGGGTTCCGCGTGGGGGCGGGTCTCAACATGCACATCACCACCTTGGATCTCACCGCGCGGCTGGCGGCTGCTCGGGGCGAGCGCACCTCCAACTGACGTCGCGAGGCTGGCCAGCGCATCGTTGGCGTGCGACCGTGGGGGGACTGGCGGTGTTCCCGTACGGGGGGTGTCGGTGATCATCGAAGCGGTCGTGGCGGATATCACCACGCTGGACGTGGATGCGATCGTCAACGCGGCCAACGCGCAACTCTCTCCCGGGGGAGGCGTGTGCGGCGCCATCCACCGTGCCGCAGGTCCCTCCCTCGCGGTGGCCTGTCGCGCGCTGGCGCCCTGCCCCACGGGGGAAGCGCGCATCACGCCCGGGTTCGGCTTGCCGGCTCGTTATGTGATCCACGCGGTGGGGCCCGTGTGGCACGGAGGCGTGGAAGGCGAGGCAGAGCTGTTGGCGTCGGCCTACACGGCATCCCTCGAGTTGGCTCGTGCGAACGGACTGTCGAGCATCGCGTTTCCCGCGATCAGCACGGGTATCTACGGGTATCCGCTGCGGGAGGCGACGCGGGTGGCGGTGGCCGCGGTGCGTGCAGAGGCGGAGCGGGCGGGTGCGCTGGAACGTGTGGTGTTCGCCTGCTTCGCCGACGAGGTGTTGGCGGCCTACCGGGCGGCGGGCGTGGAGGCGCAGGAGGACGCATGAGAATGCCGGGTTCTGCGCTGCTCTTCGTCTCGTGGGCGGGGCTCCTCTCCGGGTGCGGTGCGGGAGAAAGCGCGTCCGCGGTCGCAGTGCGCGACAGTGCCGGTATCCGCATCGTCGAGCACGCTGAGGATTCGGATTCGAAGCCCGTCCGGCCGACGCTGCTGCTGCGCATCGAAGACGAGGCGCTCTTCCGGGTCACCGGGGCGGTGCGCTTGCCGGAGGGGGGCGTGGTGGTCGCGAATGGCGGCTCGTCCGAGGTGCGGCTGTATGACGCTTCCGGCGCGCTGCGCAGCACGAGTGGAGGTGCGGGGGAGGGACCGGGGGAGTTCCGTTCCCTGAACGTGCTGCGCCGACTGGAGGACGGGACGCTGGCCGTCTACGACAGCCGCCTGCGGCGGGTGCAACGCTTCGACCCCGATGGCGCGTTGCTGGGGAGTCTGACGGTGGGTGAGACGGACGCACCGGGGAATGTTCGCGGGATCTTCGTGGACGGGTCGCTGGTGGTGCGTGGGGTCACCGGGGGAGGGGGCATGCCCCAGCAAGGCGTGCGGCGCTTCCTGGCACCGTACTCGCACGTCAGCGCGGAGGGGAAGGCGCTGGCGGCTCTGGGGTCGGTCGAGGGTAGCGAGACGCTGCTGCAGGTCTTCGAGGGAGGGCAGGGCATCGGCCTCTGGACTCCGCCGCTCCCTCACGTGGTCGAGCTCCTTCCCGGGCGCCAGCGATTGTTCTGGTTCGATTCGCACCAGAACGAGTTCCGCGTCACGGGCCCCGACGGGGAGGACCCCACCTGGGTCCGCCGCAGGATCCCCCTGCGTGACAAGAGCGATCCCGCCTGGACCGCGGCGGTCGCGGAGTACCTGTCGCGCCAGGCGCCCGAGCAGCGAGACTTCCTCGAGAGGGAGCTGAACGCGTGGCAGGAGGGTCCGCTGCCTGCCTACAGCGCCGCACATGTCGGCAACGACGACGTGGCATGGCTGAGGGAGCCGGATCCTGCCGTCGAGGGGCAGGCACTCTGGTCTCGATTCGATGGCCAAGGCACCCGCCTGCCACCGATGCTGCTCCCTTCGGGGTTTCGGCCCCTGGAGAGCGACGCCACCTACCTGGTGGGTGTGAGCACGGACGACCTGGGCACGGAGTCCGTCGAGATCTTTGCACTGGATCGCCTGCCGCCGGAGGATCGTTGATGGACGACGCCCGCGCCCCCGCGACCATCGATGAGTACATCGAGCGCTTCTCCCCGGAGGTGCGGACCGTGCTACAAGCGGTACGGGAGGTGATCAAAGACGCCGCGCCTGGCGCCCAGGAGGCGATCAGCTACCAGATGCCCACGTTCAAGCTGGCGGGCATCCTGGTGCACTTCGCGGCCTGGAACGACCACATCGGCCTGTACCCGACGCCCTCCGGCATGGCGGCCTTCGAACGGGAGCTTTCCCACTACGACCGTGGGAAGGGCTCGGTCCAGTTTCCCCTGTCCGAGCCCATGCCGCTCGAGCTCATCGGCCGCATCGTGCGCTACCGGGCGGAGGAGAACCTGAGGAAAGCCAGCGAGAAGAAGGGCACGAAGGCGCGCTGAACGAGGGTGCGGGGAGCGCGCGCGGCGCCCGCGAACTCTGGCACGGAGGGTGCCGTGTTCCATTCCTCCGACCCGTCCGACAGCGCCAGGACACGCTGGAAAGGCCTCGCTGTGACGAAGTTCCACCCGTTGGTCACACCGCTCCTGAAGCGGCATCTGGCAGGGAAACCGGTCCTGCCGGAGGTTCGAGCTTTTGTGGCCGACCTAAACGAGGCTCTGTACCGGCACGACGGCGAGCCGGGGGGGCCGGCGGCCACGGACGCCGCCGGAGACATCCGGCAAGCGGCATTGGAGGCGAGCAAGGACTGCCTGATCGTCGTCGACGGCGAGGGCGGCATCCTGGCCCACAACCGCCGCTTCGTCGACCTGTGGAACCTGCCGGAGTCCCTCATGGCTGCGGGGCACTTCGACCGGCTGCTTCCCAACATCTCCTTCGAGTTGCGGGATCCTGGCGATCTCGAGTCCGTGTTGCAGGCCGTCGCGGCCGATACGGACGCGGCGATCACGGTGGTGCTGCCCTTCGCGGACGGGCGCTACTTCGAGCTGCATACGGAACGTCTCCGGCACCCCACGGGCGTGGCTCGACTCTGGGCGTTTCGTGACGTCTCCACCCTCAAACAGTCCGAGGCGGAGTTCCGTCACGACGCGTTCCACGATGCGCTCACCGGCTTGCCCAACCGTGCGCTCTTCATTGATCGGGTGGGTCAGGCACTCGCGCGCGCGAAGCGCTCCAGCCAGCTGCTTGCCGTGATGTTCCTGGACCTGGATCGCTTCAAGCACGTCAACGACACACTTGGGCACGGCGCCGGCGACGAGCTGCTCAAGGCCGTCGCAGAGCGGCTGCAGGCGCGGGTGCGTGCCCAGGACACCGTGGCTCGACTCGCAGGCGACGAGTTCATGATGCTGGTCTCCGACCTCGGGAGTCCGGAGGATGTCAGCCACGTCGCGGGCTCCATCCTCGATGCCCTCCGTCTGCCCGTGCGCATGGGGGACCATGCCGTGCACGTGGGCGGCAGCATCGGCATCGCCATCTTCCCCGACCACGGAGGGGACCGGGAGACGCTCATGAAGCGCGCCGACATCGCGCTCTATCGAGCCAAGGAAGATGGGCGCAACCGGTACCAGTTCTTCGAAGAAGGAATGACGAACACCAACGAAGGCAAGGTGGTGTTCGAGAACGAGCTACGGCGGGCAATCGAGGACGGACAGCTCGTCGTCCACTATCAACCCGTGTTCGATTTGCGGCGCCGGCGGGTCGTCGGTGTGGAGGCGTTGGTCCGCTGGCGCCGGTCGGATGGGTCGCTGGTGCTGCCTGGCCATTTCATCGCCCAGGCCGAGCAGGCGGGACTCATCGGCCGCATCAGCGAGTGGGCGCTCCGGCGGGTCGGTCGTGAGCGCTTGACCTGGCCGGCCTGGATGCGCGAACGACTGGACATCTCGATCAACCTGTCGAGCCAACAGTTCTGGGATCCCCATCTCGTACAGAAGATCTCTCAGGAACTCGAGGGGGCCGACCTTCCGCCTGAGCGGATCATCCTCGAGCTCACCGAGAGCGTGGTGATGAAAGACCCCCCTCAGAGCGTAGCAATGCTCCGGGCACTGGCGAAACGGGGGATTCGTGTGGCACTGGACGACTTCGGAACGGGGCATTCTTCGCTGGGGGCCCTGCGCACCCTCCCGATCTCCATTCTGAAGATCGACAAGAGCTTCATCTTGCATTGCCATCGCGATGACAAGGACCTCGCCATCGTCCGGAGCGTGATCCAGATGGCCCAGAGTCTGGAGATCCCGGTGGTCTCGGAAGGGGTCGAGTCGCGGGAACAGGCGCAGATCCTCGCCCGCCAGGGTGGGCGCTTCATCCAGGGATTCTGGGTCAGCCGACCCATCGCGGGAGAGGCGCTCGTGGACCTGCTCGTGCGCAAACAGGCCGGGCAGGAGGCAGCGGGAGGGTCGACCCCCCTGCGGACGCCGGCCACTTCCTAGGTCGAGTCGGCGCGCCGCAGCGTAGCCTGCTGGCCTTCCCCGGGGCGGTGGCCTGCCTGGCCGGGCGGCGGCGGCGGCGGTAGAGTCGCGCATGCCCGATGCGATTCCGCCCGAACCCGCGCTGGCCTTCCTCTCCGCATGCGCTCGGGGAGATCTGGAGGGCATTCAGAGCCTCCTGGACGCGGATCCGTCGCTCGTCCATTCGCGTGACAGCGACGGCGCCACGGGTGTGCACCGCGCGCTGCTCCACCCGGCGGCCGTGCGCCTTCTGCTCTCCCGAGGCGCGGACCCGAACGCCCGCGAGCTCGGCGACAATGCCCTCCCTCTTCATTTCGCGGCGGGTGGGGCCCCGGTCGAGACCGTGCGGGCGCTGTTGGAAGCAGGCTCAGACGTTCACGGTGAGGGCGATGTCCACCGTTTGGAACCGATCGGATGGGCCACCGTGTTTGCCGATCCGCGGCCTGAGGTGGTGGAGCTGCTCCTGGCTCACGGCGCGCGTCATCACGTCTTCTCGGCCATTGCGCTGGGGGATGAAGCGCTGGTCCGTGCCGTGGTCTCTGACGACCCGATGGCACTCGCCCGCAGGCTCTCGCCCAGCGAGCAGGAACAGAGCGCCCTGCACTACGTGATCGCTCCCCCGGACGGGTTGCTGGGCGGGACCTTCCGCACCGGTGCGCACTATCGCACGCTCGACGTGTTGCTCGAGCTGGGTGCCGACGTTGAGGCCCGCGACGCGCGAGGGCGCACCCCCATGCAGGTGGCGATGCTCCGCGGGGATCTGCCGGCCCTGCAGGCCCTGCAGCGGGCGGGGGCGGCGCTACCGGACGAGGGACTCCACGGGAATGGTGTCGAACCCGCCGTGCCCGCGTACGCCCGTCCCCGTATGGCGCCTATGCTCTGCGTAACCGACATGGCGCGCTCGATCGCCTGGTACGAAGCCGTGGGGTTCCAGGTGTCCGGTAGCCATGGCGACGAGGGTGGACTCGACTTCGTGTCCCTGGTGCTCGACGGCGTCGAGCTCATGTGCGTTCCTGCGCATCCACCCCGGACCGCTCCCACGGCGGGTCTGACGCTCTGGATCCACACGGAGGCACTGGACCGGATCTACGAACGCCTGCGCGGGCTCCAGTTGCATTGGGCTCGTGAGGCTCTGGAGGGTCGGGAGCCGTCCGGCCCCCCCGTTCCCTTCATTCAGGACCTGCACACGGCGTTCTACGGGCAGCGTGAATTCGGTGTGCGTGACCCGGATGGAGTCGAGGTGATGTTCGCTCAGGAGGTCTCGAGGTGACGACGCTGAAGCTCGCCGTCGCGGTAGGCACCGCGAGTGCCTGCTTCGTTCCGACCGGTGTCCTGGCCCAGGCTCCCGCGTCGTTCGGTCATCCGCCGCACCTGGAGCGGGCGTTCCAGGCGGGCATCTCTCCCGACTCGATCGGGGAGCGCATCCGCGCGCTCACCGAACGACCCACCTTCCCCGGCTCGCCGTATTCCGAGGTGGTGGCCGAGCGAACGCTCGACCTCTTTCAGGCATGGGGGTTCGACGCCCACATCGAACGCTTCGTCATCCCGTTTCCGCGTGCGGTGGAACGAAGGGTGGATCTGCTGGGACCCGCTCCCTTCGCGGCCGCGTTGCACGAGCCCCCACTGCCCGGGGATCCCTACTCCGCGCAGCAGGACCAGCATCTGGAGACCTACTTCATCTACGGGCCCGACGGCGACGTTACCGCGCCGGTGGTGTACGCCAACTTCGGGCTGCGGGAGGATTACGACACTCTCGAGCGCCTTGGCGTCTCAGTGGTGGGCCGCATCGTGCTGGTGCGAGCCGGTCGAATGTGGCGTGGGGGCAAGGTGCAGCTGGCCAGTGAGCGCGGAGCTGCCGCCGTCCTCGTCTTCTCCGATCCCAGGGAGTCGGGATTCTTCGACGCGGTGCCCTACCCGGAAGGGCCTGGACGCACGCCCGACGGAGTCGAGCGGGGCAGCATCCTCTACGGAAAGTATCCGGGGGACCCCCTCACTCCGTTCCGACCCGCGGTGCCGGGCGCCGACCGCTTGTCCATCGACTCGGCCGACAACACCGTCGCTCGCATTCCCGCGCTTCCGCTCTCCGCGGCCGACGCCGAGCCCTTCCTGGCGGCCCTGGACGGTCCTGTGGTGCCGCCCGAGTGGCGCGGGGCTCTACCCCTCACCTACCGGACCGGCCCCTCCCGCTCCGACGCCCATCTGCGTGTCCGCTACGAATGGCGCGACATCGAGATCCGGGATGTGATCGCGACCCTTCCCGGCTCGACCTGGCCCGATGAGTGGGTCGTGCGCGGCAACCATCATGATGGGTGGGTCTACGGTGCCCAGGATCCGCACTCCGGGCATGCAGCGCTGCTAGAGGAAGCGCGCATGTTGGGTCGCCTGTACCAGGAGGGATGGCGCCCCAAGCGCACGATCGTGTTCGCTTCCTGGGACGCAGAGGAGCAGGGTGTGATCGGGTCCACCGAGTGGGTGGAGGCCCACGCCTCCCACCTCGCCGCCAACGCGGTCGCGTATCTGAACACGGACGTGCTGGGGCCGGGGATCCTGGGAGCGTCGGGGTCGTCCGCCTGGGCGGACTTCGCGACGGAGGTGGCGGCCACCGTGACGGATCCGGCTTCCGGCCTCTCCCTGCTCGAACGGGCGCGCCTGGCCGGAGTGGAGTCGATGCTCGGGGGCGGGGCGGGCAACTCGGTCGCCTACGATGCCGACGCCGAGCGGCTGCGCATGCTGCCCCCGGGCTACGGATCCGATCACCACTCGTTCGTCAGTCACGCCGGGGTGGCCACGCTCAACTTCGGCTTCAGTGGCGGCTTCAGCCTGGGCGCCTACCACACCATCTACGACAACCACGCCTGGTACAGCCGCTTCGGAGATCCGGGCTTCGAGTACGGCGCGGCGGCGGCCCGACTGAACGGGGTGGCCCTGATGCGCTTGGCGGACGCGGAGCTCCTCCCGGTTCGCTTCACTCCGCTGGCCGTCGCGCTCCGCGAGGAGGTCGACGGGGCCCGGCGAATCTACGAGCGGCTACGGGCACGCCATGAAGTCGCGCGCAGTCCGCTCGGACGATCGGCGGTGGAAGCGGGCGTGAGGTTGCCCGTCTCCGCCACTCGTTCCGTTCCGCCGCTGGACTTCGGTATGCTGGAGCGCGCCCTCACCGCGGTGGGGGTGGCGGCCGAGCGCTACGACGCCACGCGCGCGAGGGGAAGCGGGCCGGCGGGTCAGGAGCGGATCGCCCGTGCCAACGCGGCCGTGCGCCAGGTCGAACGAGCGTTCCTGCGGCCGGGCGGCCTTCCGGGGCGGCCGCACTACGGCAACGAGTTCTATTCGCCGGGTCGGCTCTGGGATACGGTACCGGTGCCGGCTCTCGGGGACGCCATGCTGGACGGCGACTGGACGGCGGCCACCGCCCAGCTGCCCCGGGTCGCGGAGACGTTGACGGCCATCGCCGAAGCGATCGATCAGGCGACGGCGGCATTGGGCGCGTCGCGCTAGGGGTGGTCTTCACCACGGGTGTGTCGGTCGCGCGCGCACATCCCCTTCTGCGGGCGTGACGCAGGCCGCAGCGGCCGCCGGCGCCACCCCCTCTGCCCGCATCAGAGAGGCGGGATAGGTCCCGAGGGCCCCGACGACGTGCGCTCCGTCGTTGCTCAGCGTCCCCTCGAACGGCCATACCAGCGAACCTCCGAAGTTCAGCTGAAACGACACCTGTGCGCCTCGGTGGACGCCAGACAGCACGACCGCGAAGCCAGTGGCCCGGCACCTGAACTGCTCCCATTCCCCAGCGCCGCCCAGACGACCGTCCGCATCTTCGACCAGCGTCATGCGGACGCGGACGGGAAGGCTCTCGAAGGGCGTGGCGTCGAGTTGCCAGGCTCCGCTGAGGAGATCGTCCTCCGGGCTGGTGCCGGGGTCGCATCCAGCGAGGCCGAGGCCGAGCAGTGCGGCCGTGAGCGTCGTAAGGCGGAATCCCGGGAGGGTCAGTGACCGGAGCAGGCGTGGCGATGCCGTCGGGGCGGCACCGCGGTGCGGGCCGCCTGTTCGGCTCCAGCCCGCTCGGGTGCGTGTCGCGGCGGTGTTCATGACACACTCCACGCGCGCGAGCCCGGTCCCGCACCGTCGCCGAACGAGCTCGGACGGCAGGCCACGACGCTGGCCGGTGACACCCCCAGGCTGCCGCGGACCATGCGGGCGTTGTTGCCGAAGGCCGAGCCGATCGAGCCGATGGTGCCAGTCGCCTGGTTGCCGTCGGCCGTCACCGTGCCCTCGAACCGAAACCCGACGCCGTTGCTCAGCCGGAAGTCGTAGGTGAAGAGGGCACCCTCGTGCCGTCCCTCCACGATGGTCACGGCATACACCGTGGGGCTGCAGGACGGGATGCTGAACGAACCGGAGCCGTGGATGGAGCGGTCCTCGTCCTCCACGAGCGTGAGCGTCATCGCAACGGGCCCCGTGCCGTAGTCGTAGTCGCGCACGGACCACGAACCCGTCAAGGAAACGTCGTCCGGGCCGGTGCCCGACCCGCCGCACGCGGCCATGAAAGCGAATACCGCCAGGAGGCTGGATGCACTGCGTCGAGGTGCCAGCACACGCGCGCTCATCGGCGTGCGAACCCCAACGCCAGGAAACCGGCGGAGCCACCGTTCACCTCGCCCTGGAGGGACATGCCGTCGGAGCTCAGCGTGCCTGTGAAGGGGAGCGCCGCCGAGCTGCCCTGCTGGATGACGAAAGTGGCTCGGGGGGAAGTGAAGACCCCTTCGCGGATACTGACGGGCAGGGAGAGCCCGTTGCCGGAGGCGGCCCAGGTCCCGCTGCCGGAGACGGCTCCATCGGTCTCCTGGAGCGAGAGGCTGATCACGGTCGAGACCGTGGATGAGAGCCTCAGCGTGCCGATCCATTCGCCCGTCAGCGACGGTCCTTCGGGATCGGTGGCGTGCGAGCCTTCGCCACAGGCGGCAAGCGCTCCCATGAGGAGGCACAGGGCAGCGAACGGAGTGCTTCTACGGGTACGCATGGTGTCGTCCTGGTCTGGTGTGAGCACGGCCACCCGGGCCGCTGACCTCCTATCGACGAACCCGCTCGGATTCCTACATTCCTGATCGGCCGCCCGCGCCGCCTCCGCCCGGCCCGACGTCCGTCCATTCAACCGGCGAGCTGTGCATGTCCGACGACGTCACGCATCTGATCCACGAGTGGAGGGCGGGGGACCCGGCGGCTCTGGATCGACTCGTCCCCCTGGTCTATGCGGAGTTGAAGGGCCTCGCCGACCAGCGACTGCGCCGTGAGCGCCCCGACCACACCTTCCAGCCGACGGCCCTGGTCCACGAAGCCTACGCGCGCTTGGTGGACGCGAAGATCGACTATGTCGATCGCGCCCACTTCTTCGCGGTGATCGCCCGCACGATGCGCTCGATCCTGGTGGACCACGCTCGAGCGCGCTCGCGACAGAAGCGAGGTGGGGGCGCGGTGGCGATGACCCTCGACGAGCAGCTTGCCGCGGTGGACCAGCGGCCCGAGGAGTTTCTGGCGCTCGACGAGGCGCTGGAACGACTCGCCGAGCAGGATCCACGCAAGGCCCGGGTCGTGGAGCTGCACTACTTCGGGGGCCTCAACTACGAGGAGGTAGCCGCCGCGCTGGAGCTCTCCACGGTGACCGTGTTCCGGGACCTCCGCTTCGCAAAGGCCTGGCTCGCCGACGAGTTGGGACCCGACACCGTGCTGGACGACACCCCCCCGCCCGCGGCCGGCAGCAGCATTCCCCCAGAACCCGATGGGTTCCGGGCTCCGTGAAGGCATCGCTACGCGTTCGGCGCTTCTCGCGGTAGCACCCCAGATCCGTTCCGCGGCCCCGGGCCGCGGCGCCGAGGAGTCGATGACCGACGCACGCTGGCTTCGTCTGGAGGCCCTGTTCAACGAGATCGTCGAGCTGCCCCCCGAAGGGCGCTCGGGCGCCCTCGACGCCCGCTGTGGGGGAGACGTCGCGCTGCGCCGTGATCTCGAGCGGCTCCTGGACGCCCACGGGCGCGACGACTCCGGTGTGCGCGGCGTCGTGGATCGGGCCTTTGGGGACGATCCGACCGATCCTGGCGGCGCCGATGTGGTGGCGGGCCCGTATACCCTGGTGCGGCGGCTTGGAGAAGGGGGCATGGGTGCGGTGTGGCTGGCCCGGCGGTCCGACGACGTCCACGCGGCCGAGGTGGCGGTCAAGCTGCTGAAGAGAGCTGCCCTCGACAACGAGACCGCACAGCGCTTCCGCACGGAGCGGCGCATCCTGGCCGAGCTGAACCATCCGGGCATCGCCCGGCTGCTCGATGGGGGCACCACGGACGCCGGAGTGCCCTACTTCGTGATGGAGTACGTGCAGGGCCGGCCCATCGACGAGTACTGCGCGGCCGAGGGCCTGTCTCCGCGGGCGATCCTCGAGCTCTTTCGCAGGGTGTGCGACGCTGTGGCCTTCGCGCACGGCCGCTTGGTGGTGCATCGCGACCTCAAGCCGGGCAACATCCTGGTCACCCGGGGTGGAGAGCCCAAGCTGCTCGACTTCGGGATCGCCAAGCTGCTGGACACGGAATCGGCGGGGATGGATGTCGGAGTGACGCGCACCGGCTTCCGCCCCATGACGCCGCGCTATGCCAGCCCCGAGCAAGTCCGCGGCGAGACGGTCTCCACCTCCACGGACGTCTATGCGCTCGGTGTGCTGCTCTACGAGCTCCTGACCGGCGGCTCCCCCTATCCTGACCCGGGGAAGGCGAACCGCTCGCTCGAAGACGCGATCCTGGGTCACACGCCCACGGCGCCAAGCGTGGCGCTGGCGACGACGTTGAGCGCCACGGCATCCGGTCGGGAGCGCGACATCGCCGCGCGGATGCTGCGGGGCGATCTGGACACCATCGTCCTGAAGGCCCTGCAGAAGGACCCCCATCGACGCTACGCGAGCGTCGAGCAGTTGTCGGAGGATCTGGGGCGACACCTGTCGGGCCTGCCGGTGCGGGCTCGCCCGGACACGTTCGCGTATCGCGCCGGCAAGTTCGTACGCCGCAATCGTGGGGCGGTGCTGTCGGGTGCCCTCTCCTTCGTCGTCATCAGCGCGCTGGCCCTGGCGAGCGCCTGGCAGTCGGTGCTGCTGGCTCGGGAACGGGACACCCTGCGCGTCGAGCGTGACCGAGCGACGGCGGTGTCCAGTTTTCTCGTGGACGTGTTCGAGGCGGCGGACCCCAACGAGGCCCAGGGCCTGGACATCACCGCGCGCACCATCCTGTCCAATGGGAAGGCACGGGCCCGCGAGGACCTCGCCGATGACCCGTCTGTGCAATCAGCGGTCCTGGAGGCGATCGGATCGGTGTATGCAAAGCTCGGTGACTATGATTCGGCGGATACGTTGTGGACGGCTGCCGTGGAAGAGACCCGCAGGCTCTTCGGAGAGACCAGTCTCGAATACGCCACGGCGCTCCTCGATCTCGGTGGATTGCGCGCGCTGCAGGCACGCTTCGACGAGGCGGAGCCGGCGCTGCGCACTGCCCTCCAGATCCGCACGGAGCGTCTGGGTCCGGACGACGAAGCCACGGCTGCGGTCTGGAATGCGTTGGGGGCCCAGTATGCGCTGCGTAGCGACCCGACCCAGGCCGAGCGCCATCTGCTCGAAGCGCTCCGGATCTTTCACGACGCCCACGGAGACGGAGACCCGACCACGTTGGGTGTCCTCAGCTCCCTGTCCGTTCTCTACGGGATGATGGGGCGGAGAGAGGACGCCATCGAGACGAGTCGACGCGTGCTGGCGGGGCAGCGGTCCCTGCGCGTGGGTGACCACACCCTGTTGGCCCAGGCCATCGCCAACCTGGGCTTTGCCTTGTCCGGTGCCGGCCGCAACGAGGAGGCGGTGGAGTTCATCGCCGAAGCGTTGCAGATGTACGAACGGCTCCTGCCGCCCGGTCATCCGGATATCCTGAAGGTGCGCAACAATCTGGCGGTGTCGTACCGCCGCTTGGGGCGCTTCGACGAGGCGGAGTCACTGCTGCGGGACGTCGTCGCGGTGCTGCGCACGCAGAGTGAGCCCTACATCCTGGGCCGCACGTTGGGGAACCTGGGAACGGCGGTGTTGCAGGGAGGGCACCCCGCCCAGGCAGAGCCCACGCTGATCGAGGCGCTGACCATCCTGCGGGGGCTCGTGGGCCCCGACCATCCGCTCCTCGCGCCCGTCCTGATCGATCTGGCGAACGCTCGGCGTGAGCTCGGCCGCTTCGGCGAGTCGGAGGCCGGCTTCCTGGAGGGCCGGCGCATCCTGGCGGGCGGCGGTGGCGCACCCGATGTGACGGCGACCCTCCTGCGCGACTACGCGAGCCTGCTCCTGGACTTGGGCCGCTCGTCCGAGGCGGCGGGCCTGGTTGCCCAAGCGGAGCCCCTCTTCGCGACCTCCCTGCCGTCGGACCACCCGGAGCGCCTGAGCTTCGACCTCGTGCACGCCCGCGCCTTGGCGGCGGAGGGAAGGGTGGACGAGGCGCGAGCTCTGTTGGAGCCGCTCGCCTCCCGCGCTGGTCCCACCCCCGTGGTCGAGCAGGCCCGTCGACTCCTGCGCGAGGGCGCTTCCGGGGGCGTTTGACCACGGCGCCGGTCCGTGCGATGCTCACGTCCCACGCGGCCGATGACGAGCGTTGCTGCCATGAGCGACCTGCAACCCAGACCTCCTGTCCAGAAGTGGGGCGTGGTGATCACCCGCCTCGCTACGGTGCGAGACATCCCGGTGGAGCTGACCTCCGATCAGCTCATGCGCATCGTTCGTCTTTTCCAGCCGTACCGGGAGGGGTCGGTGCAAGTCCAGCTGGAGGAGCACGAGATCGCGTGGCGGGATCGGGAAGGCCTGCGCTTCGCGATGTCCTCGATCGAAGGAAGCACCGTCCTCCGCGTCCAGGTGTCCCGATTCCTCCTGCGCCGGCGTCGCTGGATGGGCATCGTCAAGGCGGCGGCTGACCGTCTGGAGACCTTGAGCATGCTGGTGGCGCGGCAGGACCACGCAACCCGCGCATTCCCGCCCGCTCGACCCCCTCGCTCGGGTGTGCGCCCTCCGGAGCCGGTCGGCCCCTAGGGCATCCCAGGCCCGGCCGAGACCTCAGGCCTGACGCGACGGCCCGGTTCCTGCTATGCTTTGGTTCTGCGGGATCCTGCCTCGAGCCCTCGGTTCCGAGGGCACTGCACCTGCTCAACACCTCAGCGACCGCCCTTCCGGCCGGAGTGACCGGCCCGTGCGCGGTGCGCACCTTCAGTGGAAAACACCTTGTTGTTCAAGACATTCGAGCTGCACCCGACCCTTCTGAGAGGTGTCGGTGACCTGGGCTTCGTACGCCCGACTCCCATCCAGTCCGCGGCCCTGCCCCCGGCCCTGGAGGGACGTGACCTCCTGGCCTGCGCGGCCACGGGCAGCGGGAAGACCGCCGCCTTTCTCCTTCCCGTGCTCCATCACCTGGTGGAGAGGCCGCGCGGTACGACGCGCGCGCTGGTGCTGGCGCCCACGCGGGAGCTGGCGCTTCAGATCCTCGACGACCTGCGGGGTCTGGCCCGCCATACCGGCATTCGTGCAGACGCCATCCACGGCGGCGTCGGCATGGGCCGCCAGGCGACGGCCTTCCGCAAGGGCTCCGACGTCCTCATCGCGACGCCTGGCCGTCTCCTCGACCACTTCCAGCACGACTACGCCGCACTGACCGGCCTCGAGCTGCTGGTGCTCGACGAAGCCGACCGCATGTTGGACATGGGGTTCTTGCCCGACATCCGTCGAGTGCTCGCTCACATCCCCACGCCGCGGCAGACGTTGTTCTTCAGCGCGACCATGCCGCCTCCGATCGAGGCGCTCACGCGCACGATCCTGCGGAGTCCGGTTCGGATCGCGCTGCAGCGGAAGGCTGCACCTGCTGCCGGCGTCACACAGGCCGCCTACCCCGTTGCCGCCGACCTGAAGAGCGAGCTTCTGACCGAGCTCCTCAAGCAGGGCAGAATGGACGACGCCCTCGTCTTCACCCGCACCAAGCACCGCGCGGACCGTGTGGCCCGGCTGCTGAACCGCAATGGCATCACCGCGGAGCGCATCCACGGCAACCGCTCCCAGGCGCAGCGCACACGTGCGCTCGCGGGGTTCAAGGCCCGGGAGTTCCAGGTCCTGGTCGCGACCGACATCGCTGCCCGCGGCATCGACGTCGAGGCACTGGGGCACGTGGTGAACTTCGACGTGCCCACGGTCCCTGAGGACTACATCCATCGGGTCGGCCGCACGGCACGCGCCGAGTTGACCGGCGAGGCCTTTACGCTGGTCGCGCCCGAGGAAGAGTCCGATCTGCGTCGCATCGAGAAGGCGGTGGGGAAGGCGCTACCGCGACTGCAGTTGGAGGGATTCCGCTACGATGCCAAGGCCGATGCCCCACTCGAGATCCCTTTGGGGGAACGCGTGGCCGTGATCCGTGCGAGGAAGGCCGAGGACAAGGCGCGCGCGGCGAAGAAGCGGGCTCGTTCCACGAACAAGGTGCGCGCGACGGAGAAGCCGGCTCGCTCCACGCGTGCAGCGCAGCGGGGCTCGGGGGCGGCGGCCGTTCCCGGTTCCGACAACGGCACCCGCCCGCGGCGGCGGCGTCCGAGGCGCAGGGCGCGGTAGGCGGTCGCTCAAGAAGGGGCGGTGCCAGCGCGCTCTCCACGGTTTGCGCCGCCACGTCCGGACCGGCATCGTAGCGCCTCGAACCGCGCTCCTCTGTCCCGGATCCGTCATGCGTCTGCGCTTCTCCGCCACGGCCCTGGTTGTGCTGGTCTGCCCGCTCGCTTCCTGCGCTTCGGAGGCGCCAGCTCCCGATCTGGCCATCGAGAACGTCACGGTCATCGATGCGGTCGGTGGCGTGCGCGAGGGACGCACGGTGGTGGTCGACGATGGGCGGATCCTTCAGGTCACGGAGGCCGGAGCGGCCACCGGCGCCACCGAGGTGGTCGACGGCACCGGTCGCTACCTCATCCCGGGCCTGTGGGACTTCCATGTGCACCTCACCTACGACGATCGCTTCACGGAAGCGATGCCCGGTCTGTTCCTCAGCTACGGCATCACCAGCATCCGCGACACCGGTGGCATCCTCGAACGGGTGCTACCTGTGGTTGAACGGCTGCGGGCCGAGGGTGCGACCGCTCCGCGCGTCTTCTTCGCAGGGCCGCTCCTGGACGGAGAGCACGTCGTGTACGACGGTGTCAACCGGCCTCCGTTGGGCATCGCCAATCCGGATGTGGAGACGGCCCGCGCCAATGTGGCGCGCCTTGCCGAGGCGGGAGTCGACTTCGTCAAGATCTACGAGATGGTCACGCCCGCAGTGTTCGATGCACTGGTGCAGGAGGCAGAGGCGCGGGGACTACCCCGAGACGGCCACGTGCCGCTGTCTCTGCTGGCCCGGGACGTAGGACCTCGCGTCAACTCGCTCGAACATCTTCGCAACATCGAGATGGACTGCGCCGCTCCCGCAGACTCGCTCCTGTCCGAGCGGCGTCGTCTCCTCTCGGCGCACCAGGATGGGCCGGGCGCGGACCTCCGTGCCCGATTGCACGAGGAGCAGCGTCTGCCCTCCGTGGCAGCGTACGACGAAGAGCGGTGTCTGGACGTCATGGATGCGATGAAGGCCACCATCCAGGTACCGACCCTGCGCCTCAACGCCATGGGGCTGGTTCCTCCATACGAGCGTGCGGACTGGGCCGACGCGCTCGGGCGGGCGCCGTCCGACGTAGCGGAGGACTGGGGTGCGGCCGGGGAACGGCAACGGGCCGCCGGACCCGCGCGCGAGACCACCTACGGCGAGTTCAGCCTCCACCTGGTCCGAGCGATGTTCGAACGAGGCGTACCGATCGGCGCGGGCACCGACACGCCGATCGGGTTCTCCGTGCCCGGCTACAGCCTGCACAACGAGCTGGACATGTTGGTGCGAGCGGGACTGCCACCGATCGAGGCGCTGCGTGCCGCCACCGTACGACCCGCCGAGTTCTTCGGCCTCCAGGACGAGATGGGGACGGTGGAGCAGGGGCGCCTGGCCGATCTGGTGCTGCTTTCGGCCAACCCGCTCGAGGACATCACCAACACCCGGCGGGTGGAGGCGGTGGTGACCAAGGGGCAGTTGCTCACGCGAACCGAGCTGGAGGCGCTGGTGCGTTGAGCGGTCGCCCGGGCGGTACGCTGGGAAGGACTGTATTCCCGGGGCTGCGGGACGTGCCGTCGAGCCAGGGGTGAGCCGGCCGCTTCCCGGTGGCGCTTACTACTGGGGGCCGCCACCACACTCGGAGGGTCGATGGGACCGCATGCGGGCAACGACGAGCACCTGCCCTTCGCCGTCGAGATTCGAGGGGAGGGCGACCCGCTCGTGCTGGTCCATGGGTCCGCCAGCGATGCACGCACCTGGCGGTCTCAGCGGCAGCCCTTCGCCGAGCGCTTCCGCGTCATCACCTACTCGCGACGCTACCACTGGCCCAACCCATCCGTCCCCGCAGGGTCCGTCTATTCGATGGCAGAGCAGGTCGCAGACCTGGAGGCGGTGCTGGCGACGCAGGTGGACGGTCCGGCCCATCTGGTCGGCCACTCCTATGGCGCTGTGCTCTGCCTGCTCGCGGCCCTACGCCGCCCCGACCGCGTGCGCACGCTGGTCCTGGAGGAGCCTCCGGCCTTCACTCTGTTCGTGAGCGATCCGCCGAAGCCGCTCGAAGTGCTGCGGCTGCTGGTCACGCGTCCCCGCACGGGCGTGGCCCTGGCGCGGTTCGGAGCGGGCGGGTTGGCACCCGCGGTGCGCGCTCTCGAGCGGGGTGAGATCGATCGAGGGATCCGGACCTTCGGGGACACCGTGTTCGGGGCCGGAGGATACGAGCGTCTGTCGGCGGCTCAAAAGCAGCAGGTGTCCGACAACCGCGACACGACAGTGGCGGAGCTGTTGGGACCCGGCTTCCTGCCCATCCCCCCGGAGCAGCTCCAGACGCTCGCGGTTCCGACGCTACTCATGGGCGGCAGCGACAGCATCCCCCTGCTGAGCCGGATCCTGGATCGCCTGCAGGGACTCCTGCCTGACGTGACTCGGCAAACCTTCACGGGTGCGAACCATCTCGTGCACGAGGACAAGGCCGCTGACTACAACGAGGCGGTCCTCTCCTTCCTGGCAGCGCGCGGCTAATGGCCGGTACCGGACCCTAGGCCCGGCGCAACGCGTACAGCGGCTCGAAGCGAGCCGTGAAGTGCCGAAGCGCCGCGGCCTGGTGCACGAAGCGAAAGCCGCCGATGGAGCCGCGCCGCTTCCACACTTCCGCGATGACCTCGACGATGTAGTCGACGTGACTCTGTGTGTAGACGCGCCGCGGTAGGGCCAATCGCACCAGCTCCATGGCGGCCGGGTGCTCCTCCCCGGTAGCAGGGTCGCGGTGGCCGAACATCACGGTGCCCACCTCCACGGCGCGGATGCCCCCTTCGATGAAGAGCTCCGCCACGAACGATTGTCCCGGCAATTGCAGCGGCGGCACGTGCGGAAGGAACGCGGCGGCGTCCACGTAGACGGCGTGGCCTCCGGGGGGCTGCATGATCGGGACGCCCAACTCGGACAGGTGTTCGCCCAGGTAGCGCACCGACGCCAGTCGGTAGGCGAGGTAGTCTTCGTGCAGCACCTCTTCCAACCCCACGGCGATGGCTTCCAGGTCGCGTCCGGCCAGGCCCCCGTAGGTGGGGAAGCCCTCGGTGAGGATCAGAAGATCCCGCTCCCGTTCGGCCAGGCGCGCGTCGTTGGTGGCCAGGAAGCCGCCGATGTTGGCCAATCCGTCCTTCTTCGCGGACATCGTGCACCCGTCCGCGTACGAGAACATCTCGCGCGCGATGTCGATGACGGCGCTGTTCTGGTAGCCGTCTTCGCGGAGCTTGATCAGGTAGGCGTTCTCCGCGAAGCGGCAGGCATCGAGGTAGAGGGGAATGCCGTGGCGCCGGCAGATCTGGGACACCTGGCGGATGTTGGCCATGGAGACGGGTTGGCCCCCGCCTGTGTTGTTGGTGACGGTGAGCATGCACAGCGGGATGCGCTCCGAGCCTACTTCGTCGATCAGCGCCTCCAGGCGCGCGACGTCCAGGTTACCCTTGAACGGGTGCGGCTCTGCGGGAACCAGTCCTTCGGGGGTCGGAAGATCCACCGCTCGGGCGCCCGTGGCCTCGATATTGGCCCGCGTGGTGTCGAAGTGGGTGTTATTGGGCACCACGTGCCCAGGGCGACAGACGGTGGAGAACAAGATGCGCTCGGCGGCCCGCCCCTGGTGTGTGGGAATCACCTGCTCGAAGCCGAAGATATCGCGCACGCGGTCGCGGAAGCGGAAATAGGACGGGCTCCCGGCATAGGCCTCATCGCCCCGCATCATCGCCCCCCACTGCTCGGCACTCATCGCCGAGGTGCCGCTGTCGGTCAGAAGGTCGATGAGCACGTCCCGAGAGTGGAGCATGAAGACGTTGTGCCCGGCTGCCTCCAGATCGGCGAGCCGCTCCTCGCGCGTGGTCATGCGAATGGGTTCGACCGACTTGATGCGGAATGGCTCGATGATCGTCTTCATGGCCGTGGATTCAGGTGTCCTGTGGGGACCGCAGCCTACCGCTATCCTCGTACGAACCGGTACATGAGGCGGATGAGGGCGTAGGCCCGCTCCATAGTAGGGGCTTCCGCCTCCACCGTGTATCCGTCTACGCGGCGCATGCCCGGCACAGCCATCAGAATGTCCGCCTGCTGGGTGGAGTCGAAGCGGATGCGCGCCGTCACCGGCGTACGCGGAACCACCGTCCGGGCGCTGCCGAGCGAGGCGAGCCCCGCCCGCGTGGCTTCCCTCAGTTGTTGGCGAACCACGTCCGGGTGGACAAGCCGGGCCACCGAAGCGCCGATGGCCGTCTTGGTGCGGACCGCGTGCACGCCAGGCACCAGCGCCGTGATCTCTGCTACGAACGCCGAGTCGCCGGCCGCCACGAGCACCGGCACCCCAAGGGCTCCGGCCGCGTACGCGTTGAGGCCGCCTTCTCCCACTTCGGTGCCGTTGATCCAGAGCGCCTCCACCGACCCCGTCCCTGTGTGGGCCAGGAAGCCGTCGGTGGTGCCGGCTCGGGCGTGATACCCCAGGAAGATCACGGCGTCGAAGCTCTCGTCGAGCCCCTGCACCATGCCGAGCGGCTTGATGCTGCCCTGGATGTACTCGACCCGGGGATCGAGCTCGGTGTGCAGGAGATTCTGCATGTCCCCGTGCGAGTCGTTGACGAGGATCTGGGCCTCGCCCTGCGAGAAGATGGCCTCGACCACCGTGTTGACCTCGGCGGTCATGAGGGAGCGGCCGGTCGCGTAGTCCTTGCCCCCGTTGGAGTTGGTCATGGCACCTGTGCCGATGCCACCGATGCCTTCCATGTCCACCGAGATGAAGACTTTGAGTGGGGCGCTCTGGGCGAGGGCGGGCGCGGCCGCTGTCGCAGCAGCCAGCAGCAGGGCGTACGGAAGAACGCTTCGGGACTGGAGTGCGCGGAACATGACGGTCTCCGGGTAGCGGGGCGCTCCCCGAGGATAGGGGGGGCGGCGCCCGAGACGCTACCGGGCCCGGGCGGACCGACGCCGCCGGGGCGGGGTGGAATCACGGCCGCTCCGTCTCCTCGCCCGGCCCTCACACCGGGCCGATCTGCCGCCGCTCGAAGATCCCTCGCAGCAGGGTCCGGTGCCGGTTGCGATAGAGGTTGCGGTCCGCATCGAGGATCGCGCGTGCTCCCCGTGCAAACGAGGTGAACCCGTCCTGCTGGAAGTGGCTCTCGAGGATGAGGGTGTCCGCGAGCGTGCGCCCCAGCCCCTCGTGGATCTCCCAGAGCGTGGCAGACCAGATCACGCCGTTCTCGTGCTCGTCCCCGTCTTCGTCGAAGGAACGATAGGTGAGGCCAGAGTCCAACCGCCTCAAGCAGGGTGGGTCCAGCCCTTCGTCCAGCCCCAGGAGCAGTCCATCCCAGGTCATGACGCAGACGCGGTAGGCAGGAGGTTTTCGGTCGGCGAAGAAGCTGGCCGCGAGATAATCGCCAAAGCCTTCGCCCATCGCGGCTGCTTCAGCGGACTGCCCGAAGTCGGGACAGATGGCGTCCTGGATCGCGTGGCCGAGCTCGTGCACGATCGTCTCGCCGTCCTCGGCGTCGTCGATGTAGCCGGTGCCGAACGTCAGGCGGCGTTCCCAGGGGCTGTACCACGAATTGTCGAGTCGCGTACCGGTCACGTCCACTTCCAACGGCTCGCCGAAGATCGCGCGGGTCTCCGTGTAGCCGAGCTCCTGCAGGTAGCGGAGCGCCGCATCGACGTGGTAGTACGCCATGGCCTCGAGGAAGCCCCGCTCGCCGGCACGGGCGCGGAAGTCGTGGTCGCGGCGCAGGATGCGTGTGCGCCCCGCCGTGGCTCGGGTGGAGACCAGCGTCCCATCGAGGCGTCCGTTCCCGATCAGACGTGCCAGGCGCACGGAACGGTAGGCGGCGTCCGGCGCGGCGCGCGGCCGGCCGGAAGGCGTCACCAGATCGCGGTGGTCTCCGAGCGTCGTGACCGGACTGGGGTCGAAGATCCGCGCCCGCCCCCGGACCGCCGCCAGGTTGTCGACCTTGCTCAGAACGCCCCCCGTGCGGGCGTTGACGTAGACGATCCACTCTTCCCGGGGGCGCGTGCGCGCGATCCGCACTTTCCAGGTAGGTTCGAGGCGGTCGCGGTAGGGATACCACATCGCCTCGGTGTCCAATACGGTCGCGCGGCGCCCCGGCCGAGGAAGTCGCCGGCGCGCTCGGGTCACGCACTCGGACTCGCCCAGCCGGAATCCGGTTCTCGGGGGGAGGTGGACGCCCGGCACGGCTCGGTTCTTTGCCAAGTAGACGCGACCGCGCAGGTCCATGTGCACGGTGACGTAGGCACGATGTACCCGGAGTCCTTCGTGGAGCTGCTGCAGGATGACGTGGCGCGCACCCAGGCTCTCGATGGAACGCGTGAAGCGCAGCCCGCCCAGTCGCGTCTCGATCCCCAGCAGGTCGCGGTTCGCCGTGAGGAACTCGAACGCGATCAACTCCGGCCGGCCGGCCCGGGCCGGGGCGAGGAAGCCCCAGACCTCCTTGGGCGTGCCATAGTACTCGCCGGGCACAACCTGGTAGGTTCCCGGCCGCAGGGCCCTCATCGCGGGCGCCCTGGAGTCAGCGTCACGACCTGGAGCACCTCACCTCCCCGTTCGAAATACCCCGACAAGGTTGTCGTGGGCTGATACAGCAGGCGGCGTCCCATCTGGGTCCGACGCAGGGGGCCCCGGCGATACTCCGGGGTTCTCATGGTCCAACGGGACACGTACCAACGACCGTCCGGGAGGCCGCCCAGGTGGATCTCACCGCCCTGATGCTCAGCGTTGAGCAGCCGGTCGCCCGTGAAGCGGAAAGCGATGTGGGAGAGGCGTGCGGCCGCCGCGTCCAACACGAAGCTGCCCTCGATCCTCACGCCGTGGGCCGCCTCGCCCGAGCGGAACCGCAGGGCCAGGCGGTCCGTCTCGGTCGCAGTGAGCTCGAAACAGTGGGCCCGCGTGAACCATGAGGACAGCAGGAGGTCGGGGGATGGCGCGAAGTAGCGCGTGCCCCCGTCCTCGGCGGGCTCCGTCCATCCGTTCGCTTCCAACTGCTCCGCGTCGGCGAACTCGAACCCCAGACCCTCGGGCACCAGCAGCGTATCGGCACGCAGGGAGCGGGGATCGAGGTCGCGCTCCAGCTCGCGCTCGAAGGTGCGGACCTGGAAGACGAGGGGCGGCTCGGCGGTGAGCGCCGCCGCCGAGAGCGCTTTGCGTATTTCGTCCCACACCGCGAGGATCTCGACGGACGTGTTCGCCGCGAGCGCGCAAACGGGCTCGACCTGGACGTCGATCCCCGGCAGCGCGACCGGCTGAACCGGCAGGCGCACCAGAACGGGCCGACCCGGGTCCGGCACCGACACGACCTGGGAGCGGTAGCCGATCCTCTCGACGAGCAGGGAGAAGGGACCCGCGGCGGGGGCGCGCAGGAGAAAGTCCCCGACGTCGTTGCTCAAGGTGCGGGTGAGCTCGCCCGTGTCGTCGAGCAAGGCCACCATCGCACCGACGACGGGAGAATCGTCTCCGGCGTCCACCAGGCGGCCTTCGACCCGCACCTGGGCGTGGAGCGCCGAGACTCCGACGGCGAGCGCGCCCAGGAGCAGGATCCCTCCCGGGCAGATCGCAACATGCCTGCCGCGCTCCCCGACACCACGGTCTCCGATGCACCCCACCGCCACCGGCATGTTCATGCCACGAAGTTGCCCATCGGGGGAGCCGGCGGGCAACTTGGCCCGACTTGCGACCCAAGGAGCTGCGCGTGAACCGTTGGACGGATCGCCCATGGGAGAGTGAAGGCACGGGGATCTCGCGACCCCTCAGCGAGCAGGTCAACCTTCTCGGGTCCATGCTGGGCGCCGCGATCGCCGAGCAATATAGCGACGCCACACTGGAGTGCGTGGAATCGCTGCGAGCGGCCTGCAAGAACGCCGAGCGGGGCCTGGATCCTGACGGACGCGCGCGGGCCGCCGAGATCATCGGTGGGTTGGATGAATCGCAGATCGTTGCCCAGGTCCGCGCGTTCACGACGTTCTTCCACCTGGTCAACCAGGCGGAGAAGCAGGAGATCATCCGCATCAACCGGGACCGCTCTCGCGATGCGGAGCACAACCAAGCTCGCCCGGAGTCCATCGGGGATGCCCTCGAAGCGTTGCACGCCGGCGGTGCCACGCTGGAGGAGGTTCGAGCGCTGCTTGGCCGACTGGACATCCAGCCTACGCTCACCGCTCACCCCACGGAGGCGCGCCCGCTCTCCGTGTTGCGTACGCAGCGTCGCCTGGCTGGCCGGCTCATGCGTCTGCGCCGGGAGGAGCTCGTCCCCTCTGAGCGTCAGGACGTCCTGGAAGGCCTGTTCCGGGACGTGAGCCTGCTGCTGGCAAGCGATGACGTACGCACGGCGCGACCCCGGGTGGAGGACGAGGTCGAGCAGGGGCTTCACTTCCTGCTCGGGACGATCTGGGAGACCGTGCCGCGCGTGCACCAGGATGTCCAGCGCGCGCTGGAACGCTGCTACGGTGCACCGGGGGAGTGCCCCGCCTTCTTGCGCTTCCGCTCGTGGATCGGAAGCGATCGCGACGGGAACCCCAACGTCACCGCAGCCGTCACCGCGTGGACCCTGAGCGAGCAGCGCCGACGTGTCATGGAGCGCTACCTGGCTGAGTTGGATGCGCTGGGGGCCGAGCTCAGCCTGTCCGACCGACGGACCTCGGTCTCCAGGGAGCTTGCGGAAGCCTTGGCGGTCGATCGGGCTCGGGGCTGGGTGGACGAACGGAGCCTGCGCGACCACGCGCACGAGCCCTATCGTCTGCGCGTGGTCGCGATGCAGGCGCGCCTGCGCGCGGCCCTCGAGGAAGGTGCCACCACGGAGTACGATGCTGCTCACTTCGTCCGGGATCTACGTGTGCTCGGCCGCTCTCTCACGCAGGCGGGCTTCGGAGGGGTGGCTGGGGGCGGGCGCCTCGCGCGTCTCTCGGCACTGGCGCGCACCTTCGGCTTCCACCTGGCCACGCTCGACGTGCGACAGCATAGCCGCTTACACGAGGCGGCCGTCACGGAACTGCTGCACGCGCTCGGGTTCGAAAACGACTACCGGGCGCTCGGGGAGGCGGCGCGCGTCGCGACGCTGGAGACGGCGCTCCTGGACGACGTCACGCAGTGGACGCCACCACCGGACCTCAGCGACGCAACCACCGCGTTGCTGGACGCGTTCCAGGTGGTGCGAGACGCCACGGCGCGTGAACCGGATGCCGTGGGGAGCTGGATCGTCAGCATGGCGGGGACGGTCAGCGACCTGCTGGAGCCCATGCTCCTGGCCAAGGTGGCCGGGGTGTGGACTCGCACCCAGGGCGAGGTGCGCTGCCCGATCGACTTCGTCCCCCTGTTCGAGACCATCGACGACCTGGACGCTGCCGCGGATCGTATCCGCGAGCTTCTGGCCCACCCACTCTACCGGGAGCATCTGCGCGCGCGCCGTGGCCTCCAGGAGGTGATGCTCGGCTATTCGGATTCGAACAAGGACGGCGGGTATTGGATGGCCAACTGGGCGCTGCACCGAGCCCAGGGGGCGTTGGCCGAAGCGGCCCGTGCCGCGGGCGTGGAGCTACGGTTGTTCCATGGGCGTGGGGGTACGGTAGGGCGCGGAGGGGGGCGCGCCAACCACGCGATCCTGGCCATGCCGGCCATCGTCCACAACGGACGGATCCGCTTCACCGAGCAGGGCGAGATCATCACCTTTCGCTACGCGCTCGAGGACCTGGCCCACCGTCATCTGGAACAGATCGTCAATGCCGTGCTCCGTGGGCTGGCCCGCACCTCGGGTGCGCTGCCGGCCGCGCCGGCCGAGGTGACGACGCCTGCTGATCACGATCTCGTCGAGCGCTTGGCTCACCGGTCCATGCAGGCCTATCGCGCACTGATCGACGACCCGGGCTTCTGGGAGAGCTACCGCCGGGTGACGCCCATCGACGCGATCACGCGCCTGCCGATCGGATCGCGACCTGCGTCCCGTAGTCCGGCTTCCGCCCCCGCGTTCGCGAGCCTGCGTGCGATTCCCTGGGTGTTCGCCTGGACGCAGATCCGGGCGCTGGTCCCGGGGTGGTTCGGCGTGGGCTCTGCGCTCTCCGGGCTCACAGCGGCAGAGGTCGACCGACTCGGCTTCCTCTACCGGGAGTGGCCGTTCCTCAGGGCGGTGGTCGACAACGCCGAGCGGGAGTTGGCCCGCACGCGCCTCGCCATTACCCGGGCCTATGTGCGTCGCCTGGGTGTAGCCGCGGATCACGAGCTGCTCTCCCGCATCGAAACGGACTTCGAGGCCGCAACGGCGGCGGTGCTCCGCGTTCGAGGCGGCGAAGCTCTGCTCGACCAGGCTCCCGTGATCCAGAAGTCGATTCTCCTGCGCAACCCCTACACGGACGTGCTGAACCTGCTCCAGGTGGAGCTCACGGCCCGACTGCGAGGGGGGGAGGCCGACCTGCTCCTCGAGGCGCTCTTCACCAGTGTCAACGGCGTCGCGGCCGCGATGCAGAGCACGGGCTGAGCGATGGCATCGGTCGGGTCCGGGGCGTTGCCCAACTTGATCGTCATCGGGGCTGCCAAGTCCGGCACAACGAGCTTGAGCCACTACCTGAACCTCCATCCGCAGGTCGCCATGACCCGCGAGAAGGAGCTGCACTTCTTCTCCAAACCCGAAGTGTGGGGTCGAGGTGTAGAGTGGTACGCGGCGCAGTTCGATCGCGGCACTACGTTGCGAGGAGAGGCCTCCGTCACCTACTCGTCGCAGCAGCGCTATCCCTGGGTTCCCTCGCGCATGGCCGCCCTGGTGCCGGATGCCCGGCTGCTGTACATCGTGCGGGAGCCGATCCGCCGCATCGTCTCGGCATGGGGCCATCGCTACTCCGATGGGAAGGAGAACCGGTCCCTGGACGAGGCCCTCGAATCGTTGGAAGGGAACGCCCTGGTGGAGCGGAGCCTCTATGCGACACAGTTGGAGCACTACCTCCCGCACTATCCGATGCGCTCGATCCACGTGATCAGCTCTGAGGCGCTGCGCAGCGCCCGTCCCGACACCATGGCGGAGGTCTACGCGTTCCTGGAGCTGGAGCCGTTCGATTCGCCGCGCTTCGACGAGGTCCGCAACGAGTCCCGCTTCAAGCGCCGCAAGGGACGGATTGCGCGCCTGCTGCAACGGATGGGCGAAGCGGCGCCCGCGCGCTTGTTCGACCCCGACACCCGACGTCGGGTGGGGCGTTGGCTCTACGGGCCCTTCACGCGTCCCTTCGAGCCCGGCACCATGTCACCCGAGACCCATGGGCGCCTGCGGGAGCTTCTGGCGCCGGAGGTGTCGCGGCTCCGCACGCTGACAGGCCACGACTTCAACGAGTGGACGGAATGGCCATGAGGGTCGTGTGGTCTTTGGCTGCCGCCGCGAACACCCTGCGTACGGGCTGGCAGTATCGTGGGCACCGGCCCTTCGTCCTGGTGCATCAGATGGCACGGGTGGGGTCCAAGAGCATCCGCCAGGCACTGCGGCTCCACGCACCCGACGTTCACAGCTTCCACACGCACTACCTCGACCCACGCACCATCGCCGAGCACCGCGCCCTCTTCCAGCGGCTATACCGCAGCTCAGGCCACCCCGGAATGTACCGGGAGCACCACCAGGCGGAGTTCCTGGCACGGCGGCTACGCAACGGAACTGCCCGCGACTGGAAGGTGATCACGTTGGTCCGCGACCCGATCGCCCGTACCGTTTCAGCGTTCTTTCGCCACTTCCCTCTGCACCATCCTGAGCTGGGCGAGGCCTTCCGGGACGATCCCACCAACGCGCCGGCTTTGGTGGAGTTGTTCGAGGATCCGGATCACCCCGAGCACGCCTTTGCGCTGAAGTGGTTCGAGCGGGAGGTGCAGGACGTCTTCGGCGTGGACGTCTACGGGACACCGTTCTCACTCGGAGCGCGTCACGCCCTACACGTTTGTGCGGCAGGCGAAGTCCTGGTGCTTCGCACCGAGGACCTGCGCGAGCATGGCGGCTCGGTGCTGAGCCGCTTCCTGGACCGTCCCACCCTGACGCTCCCGCACGTGAACAAGAGCTCCGAGCTGCGATACGCGGAGACCTTCTTGCGCTTCTCCCGCCTGTTCCGGCCCTCGCCCGACTACCTGAAGCGGATGTACGACTCCCGCCTGACCCGTCACTTCTACAGTGACGAGGAGATCGAGGGATTCCGCCGACGTTGGACGTCAGGAAACGAGCGGGGCCAGGAGCAGGCCCGGGGGTAGCGACATGTGCAGCAGGGCGCCCACGACCAGCGCCATTCCCACCGCGGTGGCGGCGCCCGCCAGGAGGGCGGTGGGCCAGGCTTCGCGCCCGTGAAACCGGAGAAGGGCCGCGACGAAGAGGGCCGGGCCGCCCACAACCCCGAGCAGCGCGATACCGAGCGGCAGCGTCGCGGTCCAGAGAAGCGCGGGGAGCTCACGAGCGCGGGGGAGAGAGGGGGTTACGGTCCCGCGCAGCTCGCGCGCCAGCTCCAAGCCCAGCAGCGCCACCAGCGGGACCGCGACCACGAGCGGGATGCGCCTGGCGGGTCCGCTCAAGCTCAACGTGAGGACCAGTAGCGCCACCCCCACCAGGAAGAAGCCCGCACCGACGACCCGTCTCACGACGGCCTCCGACGGATTCCCCGCAGGGCAGGCAGCGCTGCCGTCCCGAGCAGCAGGGCCGTGCCCACGAGTACGCTGGGGTTCGTCCACAGGTGGATGCGCCCCAATCGGTGCAGGCTGAGCGACAGGTTCAGGTTCAACTCGAAGAGGGGGCCCAGGATCAACGCGATCACGAACGCGATGCGAGGCCAACCGTACCGCTTCATCAGCGTGCCCAACAGTCCGAATCCGAACGCCACCCACACGTCCTCCAGGCGCGCTCGGAAGCTGTAGGCGCCCACGACCGACAGCACCAGGATGGGGGGGACGAGTCGAGCGGTGCGTACGGTGGTCAGACGGGCCAGGGGACTGGCGAGCGAGAGGCCGAGTAGCGACGTCAGCCAGTTCGACAGGAAGAGGGACCAGACCAACGCGAACACCAGCTCCAGCCGCTGCGTCATGAGCTCGCTGCCGGGTGTGATGCCGTGGATCTGGAGGGCGGCCAGCAACAGAGCCGTGCCCGTGCTGGCCGGAATGCCGAACGCCAGCACCGGGAGCAGGGAGCCTCCATCCTTGGCGTCGTTGGCGGCCTCCGGTGCCAGCACACCTCGGATGTCGCCCTCGCCGAAGCGACCGTCCGGCCCCGCGCTGCGTGCAGCCTCGCCGTAGGCGACGAACGCGGCGACTGTCCCACCGAGGCCGGGGACGAAGCCCACCACCGTGCCGATGACCGAGCTCTTCAGGAACGTCTGCCAATGCTGGAACACCGCGCGGATGCCCCGCAGGAGGCTTCCCTCCAGGCCCCGCCCTGAGGGTTCGTCGGCGATGGTCCGACGACCGCTCGCCATCAGGTCAACGACCTCCGCGATGGCGAACATCCCAAGGAAGACGGGGATGAGGGGGAGTCCGTCCTGGAGATAGAGCGTGCCGAGCGTGAAGCGCTCTTCCGCCGTGGTGGGATCGAGGCCCACGAAGGAGACCATCAGCCCCAGACCGGCCGTGGCCAGTCCGCGGATGAACGACGCCCGGATGACGGTGGCAACGCTGACCAGGCCCCAGACGGAGAGCATGAGCAGCTCCGGTGGGCCCACGTGACGGATCAGGCGGGTCATCACCGGGATGGCCAAGACCACGACCAGGATGCCCACTGTCGACCCCAGGGCAGAGGCGGCCGCCGAACAACCGAGGGCGGTGCGGGCCTCTCCGTTGCGAGCCATCGGATAGCCGTCCAACACCGTGGCGGCGTTGGGGGCGGTCCCCGGGATGTTGAACAGGATCGCAGTCACCGAGCCCATGAAGGTGGCGCCGCCCACCAAGGCGCCGAACAGCAGCATCACGGGCAGCGGGTCCCACGAGAAGGTCAGAGGAATGGCCAGGGCCAGGAGGGTGGCTCCACTGACACCGGGGAGTACCGCGACCAGCATCGCCACGGCCGTGCCCACGAGCGGATACAGGAGGTTGGGCCAGGCGAGCACCAGCAACAGACCCCGCCAGGCGGCGTCGAGCACGGAAACCGAGTGGGAGTCCATGAAGGGGGGCGCTTCAGCCCGTGGCGCGTCGAACGGCCCGCTCGACCGCCGCCGCGAAGCGCGGGAGCGCCAGGCGGGCGACGCTCACAGTGCGGGCGGTTTCCGCTGCGCTGCCGGGTCGCAGCGTGCGTCCGGCCTGTGCGGCGCGGGTCAGAAGCGCCGGGTCCGCAAGGGCGCTGGCGACCGAGGCTGCCATGCAGGCGCCGAGCTCCGCTGGGAGTCCCGGGGGGGCGGCCACCAGCCGTCCCACGTCCATCAGGGTGGCCAGGTCGGCCGCATCCCGCTGGGCACGCTCCGGATCGGGAAAGAGCTGGGGATCCGTGGCGAGCACGCCTTCTTCCCCGAGCAACGTGCGACCGCGCTCGGCAGCGGGTCCGCCCAGCGGTGGGTGTGAGAAGCGCAGGAGCGGGAGGAGCTCGTCGAGCGGCTCGGCGGACTCGTCTCCGATCACCGCTCCGTCGAGGTCGCCGCGCAGGACAGCGGTGAGGAGCTCCTGGCTCCCGGGGAAGCCCAGCACCAGCGCCACCTCGATGCCGAACAGATCCTCCAGTGCTGCACTCAGGAGCACGTTCACCGTGGTCGGGCCGGTGACTCCGAGGACGATCGGCCGTCGCCGACCGATCTCCACCAGATCCGAAAGCGAGGTGATCCCGCTGGCCCGCCCCACCACGAGGGCCTGCTCATGATCTACGATCCGCCCCAGCAGGGTGAAGTCGTGCTCGAGCGACGGAGCGAAGCCCGGATTGGAGTAGGGCGCCAGCATCAGGCCGGTACCGTTGAGGATTCCCAGCGTCCGTCCATCGGGTCGGGACGTGGAGATGCGGCGTGCCGCGACGATGCCCGAGGCGCCCGGCATGTTCTCGATGACGATCTCCGCGTCCAGCGCCCGTTCCAGCGGTGCTTCGAGCAGGCGGGAGTAGATGTCGTAGCCGCCACCCGGTGACCACCCTACCAGCCACGAGACCCGTCGCCCCCGTAGGGACTCGCAGACCCGCTCTGAGCCGATGCCGGCCAGCGGGCGGCTCGACAACAACGCCCCGCCAGCCGCCGCGCCCAGCCACCGCAGGAGGCGACGACGCGAGGGGTCGGGCGACACGCGGTCGGGCGGTTCGTGACTCATGCCGCTCCTGTATCGCGCACCACACGCAAGGAGGCCTGCTTCCCCCGTGTGGACACTTGCGGTGCCTCCCGGACGATGCGGAAGGAGCGGGCCGCCGCCCAATAGGCACGGGCCATGTCCGCCGCGACGCTGGTACGGCCCAGGGCTCCCAGCATCACCTCTACGACGTCCTGTTCGCGCTCCAGGTGTACCTGGGGATGGACGTGCAGGCTGAGACGCGTGAACCCGCGCTCGTCCTCGTCTTCGACCAGCTGATAGTCGAGCGGGGAGCCACCGAAACGACTGGGCAAGACCTCTTCCAGAATGCGCACCATGTCACTGCCGATCAGCGTCACTCCCTCGCTGACCAGCTTACGGAAGCTGCGCACCCGCCGGATGTGGGTGTGAAGGCCGAGCTCCCCCAGGGGACAGCCGCATTCACGCTCCTCCATCTCGGCGAAGTCGTCCAGCTCCTGATTGAGGAAGAGCTTGGGCATGGTAGGTACCAACGACGTGATGTTGAGCGCAGCCACGGTCTCCCCCGAGTCGGGCACCAGACGGGGAAAAGGCACGACCGCGACCGTATCGGTGGTCAGGTGCATGTCGGTGAAGTGATCCGGATGCGCGCATCCCAGTGCGATCCGCCCGGTCTCGGCAGCCCCGTAGTCGCTCAGCACGGATGCCCCGGATGCTTCCATTCCACGGACCTTCGCCTCGGTGGGAGGCTCGCCCGCCACCAACAGACATGCCCCGCTCAGGTCGACCCGCGCTGAGCGCGCGGCCAGCGCCACCCTGAGCCCGCAGCTCACCGTGGTGCTGAGGCAGGCTCCGCCTTGCGTGCGCACCGTATCCGCCAGGTAGCGGGCGATGCTGACGGCACCATCCAGCGGCACGGGCTCTGGCCGCACGAAGGAGACACCGCAGGCGCGACCCGCCAGCACTGCTCCTTCGGTGGCCAGCTTGTACTTGAGCTCCGGCGCGTAGTCTCCGGGGACGAGCGGGGTGAACCAACGGTCCACCGGACGCCCCATGCGTGCCTGCCGCAGGATGTTGTTGAGGCCGCTCCCCGAGGGCAGGGCTGGCCGCCAGACCGAAAAGGGCACGTCCAGCAGTCCGTGGGTCTCCAGCAGCAGCATGCGGTACTGCGACTGGACTTCCATGTGAACCAGGTCCGCCGACGTACGCGTGGGGCGGCCCGTCGATCCACCGGTGGAGGTCCGAAAGAAGTGCGTGAGGAACGGGTTGTCGAAGCGACCTTCGCTGACGGGGATTTCGCGTCCGCCTCGAACGACCGGCACGCGGCCCTTGTACTCCTCGAACGTGAAGTAGACGCCGGCCTCGCGAAGTCGGTGCAGCGTAGGCTCCACCCCCAGGTCGGCGACCGAGGCGCGGAAGTCCGCGAACGAACACCCTGCCTGTTCCAGCAAGGGAAGGTAGGGGCTGCTCGCAAGGCCGAAGAACACGCGCTCGGCCATGTCCACCAGATGCTCCGCACGGCGCTCGAGGCGCTCCTGCAACGCGGCACGCGCTTCCTCCAAGGTCAGGGCCGAGCGCAAGTAGCGCGGGAAGCCCCGGAGGAAACGGGCGTAGGTGAAGGCCTGCGAGAGCGTGCTCAAATGGGGGTCCGGAGGGACGGGGGTCTTTCCTGGACGCTGCAATGCTAGGGCCAACCCCGCCGACCGTGCCACTGGATGCGCTGTGCCGGGAGGTGGGGCGGCTGCGGTCGGGTTGTCGGAGCACCGGAAGGACCTGCTAGGTTGGGTTCCGGCTGGACGGTGGCCCCCTCGGCCGTCCGACGGGATGCGGGGCGCGGGTTCGGAATCGGGACGACAGGCCTCTGACACGCACGCACATGCGACGCGGCGCCTCCCATGTGACGGTCGCCGTTTCACTCAGCCGGGTGGCGGGTCTGGTGCGCGAACGCTTCTTCGCGCACTACCTGGGCACCTCGGACGCCGCCGATGCCTTCGGAGCGGCATTCCGGATCCCGACGCTCATGGAGAGCGTCCTGGGCGAGCGGGTGTTTTCCTCCGCCTTCATCCCTCGCTACAGCCGTTTGCTGGCGGAGGGAGCCCAGGAGGAAGCCCGGCGCTTGGCCTGGGTGGTCGGCTCCATCCACGCGTTGATCGTGACTGCGCTGGTGGTTGCGGGTGTACTGTCCGCCCCGCTCCTGGTCGGGTGGATCGCACCCGGGTTCGACGCGGCCAAGGCCGACCTGACCGTCCGGCTGGTGCGACTCCTCTTCCCCGCAGTCGGTCTGCTGGTGGTGGGGGCCTGGTGTCTGGGCGTGCTCAACAGCCATCGACGCTTCTTCCTGCCCTACGCGGTGCCCATCCTCTCGGCGGTCTCCATCACCGTGGCGCTGGCGCTCGCGGGGCGCACGGGACGTGCGAACCAGGTGGCGGTGGCGGCGGCCTGGGGGGCGTTGGTGGGCGCCGCCCTGCAGGTCGCGGTGCAACTTCCGGCGGTCCTGGCGTTGGTGGGGGCGCCCCGCGCGGGTGTGGAGGATCCGCAGCACCTGAGGGAGGTTGCGCGCAACGCCGGACCTGCCACGGTTCGAGGGCTGATCGGTCGCCTCGGCACCTGGGTGGAGGTGGCCATCGCGGGGTTCGTGTCCACGGGGGCGCTGGCGCTGTTGAACTACTCGCAGCTGCTCTACTCCCTGCCCGTCGGTCTCTTCACCGTCGCCATCTCCGCCGCGCTACTGCCCGAACTCTCGGCGGCGACGGCGGACCAGGCTACGGTGGCCGAACGACTGCGAGGCCCGCTCGACAGTGCGCTCCGGCACACGGCGTTTCTGCTGGTGGCCTGCGCAGTTGCGTTCATCACTCTGGGGGATGTGATCGCGGCGGCCGTCTACCAGGGAGGGCAATTCACGTCCGAGGATGCGCGCTTCGTGTGGGCGATCCTGGGTGCGTCTTCGGTCGGCTTGGTGGGTGCGTCCATGGGGGGCCTGCACGCCACCGCGTTCTATGCGTTGGGGGACGCGATGACGCCGCTCAAGGCGTCCGTGTGGCGTCTGGCGCTCCGCGGTGTCGTGGGGGCGGTGCTGGCCGTCCCCGTGGTCCGTTGGCTGGGCATCGACGCTCGCTGGGGCGCGGCCGGTCTGGGGGCAGCGTTGGGAGTGAGTGGCTGGGTGGAGTTCCTCCTCTTGCGCCGTTGGCTGGATCGGCGGCTCGGGTGGACGCGACCACCCGGGTTCGTCGCGCTCCTCCTCAAGCTGTGGGGCATCGCCGCCTTGGCCGCGGCAGCGGCCTGGGGCGTGAAGCTGGCTGTGGCTCCGGTTGGACCGATCCTGCGGGCCGCCGTGGTGCTCGGCACCTACGGGGTCATCTATCTGGGGGTCACCACCTGGGCGGGCGTGCGCGAAGCCCACACAGTCTGGAACCAGCTACGCGCCTGGGCTCGCCTCTGATCGAGTTCGACGTTTCACGACGTCGAGGGAGCGAGGTGCACGCGGTAGAGGCGCACCGGGCCCACCGTCTCGACCAGGGTGAACAACTCGGGGCGCTCGCGTAGCCACTGCTGCCAGCGCTCCAACAACTCGGGTTCGGCGGCGGCCTCGGTGATCACGGCGTGCGTGATCCCCAGCCGGCGTGCCTCCGTCAGGAACGTGTCCAGAGGCCGGTTGGGGAGGGGCATGGCCGGAACCCCGGTCCGCCAGGCGACGATGCGGGGTCGATTCGACACCACGCGCAGGGGGCGCCCGTCCCCGAGCCGTTGCAGGCGTGTCTGCACGGTGGCCCAGGCGAGGTCGTCACGAGGAATCGCCGGTGCCCCGGTACGGGCCGTCTCGATGCCGGCACCCAGAACCATCAGGGCGCCGACCGCTGCCACCCCGCGGTGGACGCGTGCGCGATCGTGCGAGCCGAGGCGCGCGAGCACCGACGCTGCGCCACTGAAGAGACCATAGCAGGCGAACGGCGTGAGGACCCACAGATAACGGGGATCCCATACCGGCGCCACCGTCAGCATCGCCGCGGTGAACAGCACGAATGACGCCGCGAACGTCGGCCAACGGCGACGGATCCAGTGAAGCCCACCGATCGCCGTCAGGCCGAGCGCCAACACGTGGTAGATGCGGTCCGCCGACCGGCCGGGGAAGGGATACAGCCAAGCCTCCTGCAGTGCGAAACGGTAGCGGAGTACCTTGCGGTCCATGCGCTCCAGCAACCACTGCAGGGAAGCCCCCACACTGCGTTCGCCCCCGCCGGATGCGACGCCGGACATGGTATCGACCGGTGCCTGCCCCGGGCCGAAACGCGTCACCACCACAACGAGCACAACGGTCCATACCAACGCGGGCAACAGCGCCCGCACACCGACCTCCCGACGACGGATGAGCGCCGGAACAAGGAGTGCCGGAATCAACGGTGCGGCAGCGATCCGGTATAGGATGGCCCACGCTCCCAGCGCAGCGATAGCGATCGTCCTGGTCCCGGACCAAGCGCCGGGTCGGTCGGCAAGCAGCAGCACCGTCCACGCCAGTGCGCAGAAGCCCAGATCGGAACCCACCACGTTGGGCACGTCGCGAAGCAGGAACGACGCACCGAGCATGGCCACCGAGCCCCACACGAGCGCGGGAGGCTCACCGTCCCGTAGGAAATAGCGGGCCACCAGCGCGAGGAACGCGAACAGGAAGGCGTGCATCAGCAGGCGGGGCGCCAGCGTCGACGTGCCGAACAACATGAACAGGGGCGTCAGCGTAAGCGGCAGGCCCGGCGGATAGCGCGGCGGGCCCACGGTCCAGGCGAGCGGACTGTACAGGTAGCCGGTGTCTTCGTACGGACGCCCCTGCAACAGCGCGAGCGCGTGCCCCATGTATTGGGCCCAGTCTCCGCCCGGCGGTGCCCCGGCAGCGAACCACCGCCAGGCCGCTACCACGAGAGCGGCCGCCAGAAGGGCGAGCCCCGTCCAGGATCGGTCAGCGCGGTCGGTGGTCATGCCGCCGAACCTGGGGCCCCTGCAGTGTCGCGGCGAGAGTGCGCTCGCTGGCCGCTCCCCCGGGGGGCCGCTATCGTGGGCAGTTCCCTGACCTCCCCGCCCACTACACCCTGGGTCATCGCTCCCCTGTTGGCTGGGAGGAGCTGCCCAAGGAGGATCCATGGCATCGCCTACCTCGCGCCGTCTCGCTCCCGCACTGCTGGTGGGGTCGTTGGCCGTTTGGGCCGGGCCCGCCGCCGCGCAGGATGCAGCGCATCGACACATGGGGCATGTGGCCGACCAGTGGAACGACACGCCCGACCAGATGGGCCTGCTCCCCGCCGCACAAGCGGAGGCGGAAGTCGCCAATCAGCACGCCGCGCTGGCCACGGCTCAGCCGGACAACCTGCAGTCGATCCAGAGGCACATCGGCCACGTGGTCCACGCGCTCGATCCGTCGATGATGGATGGCGGGCCCGGAAAAGGCTACGGACTGATCAAGGCCGCCCAGGGCGCTGCCCGGCACATCGCGCTGGCTGCAGAAGCCGAAGGGGCCTCCGACAACGTCAAGACGCACGCGCAGCACGTGCAAGCCAGCTCGGACAACGTGGTCAAGTGGGCACAGATGGCCATGGAGAAGGCGCATGCGGTGCTCACGGCCACGGACGCGGCCACAGCGGCTGCGCTGGCCGAGGAGATCCACCAGCTCACGACGGCCATCGTGGAAGGGACCGACGCCAACGGCGACGGACGTATCTCCTGGGGCGAAGGGGAAGGCGGGCTCGCGCAGGCTACGCAACACATGGGACTGATGAAGCGCGGCGAGGGAATGTAGGGCGTGCACCCCAGAGCCACCGCATGCATGGCGGTCGCCTTGACGGCGGCCGCCTGCGCCTCGGGATCCGACACGGACAGCCGCGGTGGGCAGGAGGCGCGCGTCGCCGCCGTGGAGGAGGGACTGCTCCTGGCGGTGCAGGTCGAAGGCGAGGCCCCCCGCACGTACACGATCGAAGAGCGCATGGAGCGCTACCACGTGCCCGGAGTGAGCATTGCCGTGGTGGACGGGGGGCGGGTGGTGTGGGCCAAAGGCTACGGGCTCGCGGACACCGAGACCGGAGTGCCCGTGACGCCGGCGACCCTGTTCCAGGCCGCGAGCATCTCCAAGCCGGTGGGCGCGCTGGCCGTGTTGGGGCTGGTCGAGGAAGGGGTCCTGCAGTTGGACGCTCCGGTCAATGCCGCGCTCACCTCCTGGAAGGTTCCGGACAACGAGTTCACGGCTGATTCGGCGGTTACCCTGCGCGGCGTGCTTACCCACAGTGCGGGTCTCACGGTGTGGGGGTTTCCTGGCTATGCGCGGGGGGAGGAACTCCCCGGCAACGTGGATGTGCTCGAGGGTCGCGGCAATACGGATCCCGTGCGCGTCTACAAGGTGCCGGGCACGAGCTGGCAGTACTCCGGCGGTGGCTACACCGTCATGGAGCAAGTCGTCGAAGACGTGACGCGCCGGTCGTTCGCGGACGTGGTGGGAGAGCGCGTGCTGCGGCCGGTGGGGATGGAGCGCTCGACGTACGCGCAGCCGCTCCCTGAGGCGCGTTGGCCGGAGGCGGCCCGCGCCCACGGAAGCGACGGTACCGAGCTGCCGGGGGAATGGCACACCTATCCCGAGCAGGCGGCCGCGGGCCTGTGGACCACGCCGCAGGAGCTGGCGCGCCTTTCGGTTCACCTCCTGGGCATCCTCGACGGGACAGTCACGGATGGGGTGGTGTCGCGTGCGATGTTGGAGCAGATGCTGACCCCCCACGGGGGCGGGGCGGAGCGCTACCAAGACGTGGGCCTGGGATTCGGGCTCTCCAACAACGGCGACGCTCGCATTTTCAGCCACGGGGGGTCCAACGCCGGGTTCAAAGCCAGTTGGATCACCTACCGCGATGGGGGGCAGGGCATCGCCGTGATGACCAATGGCGATCAGGGCTCCGCCCTGGCCGCCGAGATCACGCGCGCGGTCTCCGCGGTCTACGGATGGCCGGGCTTCCGCCCGCAGGTGCGCCCCCGGGTATCGCCCCCGGCGGACGTGCTCGCTGCCCTCGCGGGGGCGTACCACGTCGAGGGACAGCCGTCCGTCGTGGTCGAGCTGGCCTCGCAGGGGAACACGCTGGTCGTGAGGGTGGACGGAGCTCCACGCGGAACGCTGTATGCGGAATCCGACGACGTCTGGTACGACGTCGAGGACGGAACGGAGATCCGCTTCGAGCGGGATGAATCGGGCCGGGTCGTCGCCGCCCAGCAGTCTGCGGGCCTGCGTCTGCTGCCGGGTGCCACCTGAACTGATCCCCGCCTCTCCCCGGTTCATCGACCAGGGCGGACCGACCCGCCCTCAGCGCGGGACGTACTGTCGGAAAAGCGCTTCCAGGGTGGTGGCCGGATCCTGGCTACGCCCCGAGTGCACGGGTGAGCACTGGATGAGGTCGGAGCGCGGGGCAGTGAGCCAATGGAAGCGCTCCGAGGGCGGGAGCAGCGCCAGGGGGCTACCCACCTCTCCGCGCGCGACGGCCCGATAGGACTCCAGGTAGCGGCTCAGGCGGGTGGCGTCTCCGCCTCCGATCCGTGCGGCCAGTTGGGTGGGGTCCGTCGTCACGCGCGCGTCGATGAACTCGGCCTGCCGGGCGTGCAGGACCACCCCGACCGCGGACGAACCGTACAGATGCACGTGGGGCACCACGCACACGACCGCGAAATCGTAGTCGACCCAGCCGCTCATCGTCGGGCTCGCAGTGGGCGCGGCGGAGTCGTCCGCAGGCGTTCACGCGCTCCCTGCGCTTCGCCTACCCAGGCGCGGGGTGCCTCCAGGCGGGTGGACAGGTAGTGCACGTAGCGCGCGCGGGCCGTAGGCGCATCGGGGAAATCCGCGCCACCCACTTCGTCGAGCAGTAGCGCATCCGGCACGGCGGCCAGTGCCTCCTCGAGTAGCGTGGGGGTGATGCGAGCGGTCAGGGCTTCATCGACTGCGGCGAGCGCGCCGGCTCGCTCGAGGAGCACGTGCTGAGCGATCGGCGAGAAGGGCGTGCGCATACGGGCGTCGTCCACTGCGCTCCACTGATGGTGCGCGTACAGGGCGGCGCCGTGGTCGATGAGCCAGAGGGTCTCACCGTGGACCAGCAGGTTCGGGTTCTTGTGCGTGCGGTCGGGGTTGGTGACCAAAGCGTCCAACCACACCAGCCGTGACGCGAAGTCCTCTGCCACCAGGTCACCGGCCGCGCCGGGATCGAAGTTGAGGGCGCCATCCAGGTAGCGGATCCCGAAGTTGAGACCGCGACTGCCCTTCAGGATGTCCTGGATCTCGGGATCGGGCTCCGTGCGTCCGAAGTCGTGCGTCAGCTCGATGAGCGCCACCTCCGGAACGGGGAGCTCGAGGGCGGCGGCCAGTCGCGCGACGATCAGCTCCGCGATCAAGGCCTTGGCGCCCTGACCGGCGCCTCGGAACTTGACCACGAACAGCCCACCGCCCTCGGTTTCCACGACGGCCGGCAGCGAGCCCCCCTCCTTGAGGGGAACCAGGTAGCGGATGGCCTCCCAGGTGGGAAGCGGCGGGAGAACAGGCGCTGGGCTCATGAGCTCTGGTCGGGGGAAGTGGGCGCGACGAGAATCTACCACATGCGGCGCCGGAGCGGTGAGAGCCGCTCGGCGGGCCGGAGAGCAGCTTTTCAACCAAGATCCGCTTGGACATTCCGAGAGATGGGGCGGTCCAGATGATGTACGTCGAACAGGTCACCCACGGCATGCGGGTCGGTGTGCAGCCCAGGTTCGTCCTCTCGGAGTCGGATCCGTCTCGCGGTCGGTTCGTCTTCACCTACGACATCGAGATCGAGAACATGGGCGTCGCCACGGGCACGCTCCTGCGACGCCACTGGACCATCGAGGACGAGGGCGGGCCTGATACCGAGGTCGACGGCGACGGCGTCATCGGGGTGCAACCCACCCTCGAGCCCGGTGCGGTGCACCGGTATCAGAGCTTCTGCGTGTTGCGCTCGCCGCGAGGGGCCATGGAGGGGCATTACACGTTCGTGCGACCAGACGGTGAGGAGTTTCGCGTCGAGGTCCCCCGCTTCAGGTTGGATGCCGGGTGGTTCGGCATGGGGACGGTGTCGGACACGATGAACTGAGCCACAACGCCAACCCACGGTCCCTACGCCCAGACTCCATGCCCACAGATCCCATCTCCGAAGTCGATCTGCTCTTGGCCCAATGGGCCGGCGGGGAGCGCACGGCGTTGGACCGACTCATCCCTCTGGTCTACGCCGAGCTCCGAGAGATCGCCCACCGCCACCGAGCTCGCTGGAGTGGGCACAACACGGTCTCGACCACGGTGCTGGTGCATGAGACCTATCTGAAGCTGAGTCAGGGTGGGTCGGGGCACGGAACGCATCGGAGCCATTTTCTCGCAGTGGCCTCGCGCGCCATGCGCCAACTTCTCATCGACTATGCGCGTGCGCGGCAGACGGAGAAGCGCGGCGGGGCAGTGGAGCATGTCAGCCTGGAGGCGGCACACCTGCTCGGGGGCGGACCATCCTTCTCGGAGTCGACAGCCGACGTGCTCGTGGCGCTCGACGAAAGCCTGGATCGACTCGAGGTGGAGCACGAGCGCGAGGCTCGTGTGATCGAGTGCCGCTTCTTTGGAGACATGACGTCGGAGGAGACCGCGGAAGCCCTCGGGATCTCGTTGTCCACCGTGAAGCGGGCGTGGATCCACGCGCGCCAATGGCTGCAGGAGGACATCGCGGTGCGCAGTCGGGTGTCCATCGACCCCGCCTCGCTCCAGTCCATGTTGAGTGAAGAGGGGATGCCGCAGGATCAGTTACCTGTCCCGGCGGAGATCGCTGTCCCGGGGTACCGGATCGAACGACGCATCGGCGGTGGCGTGTGCGAGGTCTATCGCGCCATCGAGCTCGCCACGGGCACTGCGGTCGCCCTCAAGATCGCCGGAGCGACACCGGGCGGGTGGACGACCGAAGACGTGCACCGGCGACTGGAGCTGGAGGGCGATGCTCTGGTGCGGCTCCGGCACCCGGCCGTGGCGAGGTTGCGGTCCCGGGGACGCACCCCAGCAGGGAGCCCCTTCCTGGCGCTGGAGCTGCTCGAGGGGGAGTCGCTACGGGACAGACTGAAGCGGGGTCCGCTCCCCGAGGCGGAGCTTGCCGAGGGAGGAGCGGCACTGGCGGAGGCACTGGCCGAAGCCCATGCACTGGGGGTCGTGCACCGCGATCTCAAGCCGGCGAACGTGTACTGCGCGTCTCGGCCGCTCCTGCGGCTGTTCGACTTCGGCGCGGCCCGCCACGAGGGTGTGGTCCAGACCGCGGCGGGCGTCACCGTGGGCACGCTCGAATACATGTCTCCGGAGCAGCTGACGGGCTCGGACGTGGGCCCTGCCAGTGACATCTTCAGTCTGGGTGTGCTGCTGCTCGAGGCGCTCGGGTGTCATCCTTTCCGCCATCCGACCATGCGCGAGACCGTGCAGGCCATCCGGGCGGGTGCGCCCATTCTCGTACCGGAAGGGCGAACGGGCGAGGAGGCGCTCCGGCTGAGACGGGCTCTGAGCGAATGCCTCGCAGTGGATCCGGCGGCGCGGCCTCGGGCGGGCGACGTGGCCCGGCGTTTGGGGCGCGCCGTCTAGAGCAGGAACGTCCCCGCGATCAGGGCCGCGAGCCACAGGACTCGCACGCACAGGCTGAGCCGATTGAGTGGAGCCTGGTAGCACATGATCGCCTCCGCCGGGGCTCGAGGGGCTACAACGGGGTCCGGCCTGGAGTCCGGCCCCTGCCTCAAGCACGAAATCCGGCGTGGTCCGAGGTTCATCCGGGCCCCGTGAACCGCGGGCGGCCGCGAATCTCGTGAAAGGGTTGTCGGACCCCTTCCACGAGGTGAGCGGAGGTTGGACATGGCGACCATTCTGCGGCGGTGCTTGTTGCTGGCCGGACTTCTCATGATCACGGGCCTCGCTGCCCCTGACGGCGCAGAGGCACAGAGTTGCCGCCCGGGGACCGAGCTCGACGGGGCCCTCTGCTATCCCACCTGCGACCAGGGCTACTACGGAGTGGGCCCGGTTTGCTGGGCCTATTGCCGCGGTGGCTACGACGACCACGGCGCCACCTGCTACAGCTCGCTGTTCGACTGGTACCTCAAGTCCACCTACGGGAGGGGCGTCGGGGAGGTGCCCGATTGGAGTCCAGTAGTGGACGTGGTCATCGATGGGGGGAACGATCTTGCCGAGGGAATCTGGGAGGTTGGACAGAGTGCCTACGACGCGGGGATGGGGTTCGTGCACGACCTGTCCCAACTCAATTGGTGCAGCGTCGGAAGCGAGTTGAGTCGGGGGGCCAGCAGCGTCGTCGGCCTGCTTGGTCAGGTGTCGGGAGAGTTGGAGGCCGCGCAGACGCAGTTTCTGCAGTCGGTCGGCCTTCCGTCCGAAACCGTTTCGACGCAGGACGTGATCGGGATGTTCCAGCCGGACCTGGACAACCTGCTCCGCCCGATCTTGAACGCCGATCCCCAGTTCGGGTCGATGCTCGTTCGTCTCTTGGAAACGGGCCGAGACATGCAGGTTGCACCGGAGGCCGTCCTGGCAGCGGTATGCGGTGACGCTGGCACCCGAGAGGCGTTGCGCGCGGCCGCCGCGATGGTTGCCCAGGGCGGAGGAGGGTACGTGGGAGAATCGGCCGCGGCCCCTGGCTGGCTCGGGTTCGTGCATACCGTCGTGGACGTAGGGGGCGGCTTGCCAGCCAACCTGCAACTGTCGTACGGCGTGCTTTTCAAGCTGGCCGGGGACGAGGCTGCGCTTCCGTACTTCTCGGGTGGAGCGGGCGTCATGAAGGGAGGTGGTGTTTCGTCCAGCATGCGCCTCGTCTACATCCCCTTCGATGTGTCCAGGGCAGATCTCGTGGGTCACGGCTGGTCACTGTCGGGTACGGGGTTGCTCGAGCGCGTATTCACGGGCTCGGTGGGTCCGTGGTTCTCGGGGGAGATGAGCCGGGGCCTCGCACTCCCCATCGAGGTGTTCGGCAGCGTGAACGTCGGGGGTGACAACTATGTCGGATTCTCATTCGGACCCCAGATCGGCTTCAGCACTGCCGCGGATATCACGCTCGCCTATACGAACACCGTCGACCTGGAGCCCCGGGGTCGCTGAGCGCCGAAATGGAGCAAGCCGTGCGACGTCCAGCGCATCCCTTCACGGGGTCGGGGAAGGGTAGGCCGCGGGTTTCGCTCTCGATCGTCTTCGTGTGGGCCTTCGTTGCGGCCGCTCCGCTCGGCGGGCAGGTGCCCCTCGAAGGCTCGCACGAAGACGTCGGATGGCTGGCTGCCCATATCCGCACGCTGAACGAGCGGTCAGCCGACTTCGCCGCGCTCTGGGAGCGACTCGCCGCCGTCCAGGGCTCTCCTGGGTCAGCACCCGCGATACGGGTGCAGGCGAGCCGCCGTGGCGTGTTGCTCGGTACCGTGCGGGCGCCACTCCAACTCGGCGGTTCCGGTCCGGTACCACTGGCGGTGCTCGAACTGGATCGGGGTGACGTGGAGCAGTTCCCACGCTTCCAGGGAACACGTGACGGATGGCTTCCTTCGGACGGAGCTCCTCCGTGGGCAATCACGCAGGAAACCGTGGTCGCGCACGAGATCGCGGAGTTCGCGCACATCCTCCTGCAGGGAGACTGCCGATATCAGTGTGGTTGCGCAGAGGGCGATGCCCACGAGTTCGCGAAGTCGATCGAGAACGCTGTGCGGACGGCGTTCGGGCAGGAGGACCTCCGACTGCCTGGCTGCGGGGAGTCGCCGACCCGCACCGTGATCCTGGGACCCCACCGGGTCGAGCTCGTCGTGGAGGCCGGGGACCTCAGGGGTCTACGTTGGTCGCAAAATGCGGTGTCGCCCCTGCCGGCCGTGCCGCTCCCCGCCTCACGGCCAGTGCCGCCGCCGTCACGCGTGCAGGAGCTGCCGTACCTGGGCCACGGCGGCGGCGTCCGTGCACATCCCTCCCAGGCGGAAGGTTCCGTGGAGTTGCGTGCACCCCGTGCCGCGGAGGATCGCGTCGGCATTGCTGGGAGTGATGCCGCCGCCGGGGAGGATCTCGATGCGTTCCGCGGCGCGAACGACGAGGTCCGCGATGCGGTGCACGCCCTCGACCGCCGAGGGTGCCCCCCCGGACGTGAGCACGCGGACCACACCGTGATCGATGAGCGTCTCGAGCCCGCGGCTCCGATCGGCGACGTGATCGAAGGCGCGATGGTACACGACGTCGAGACCCGCCGCCGCAGCGACCAGAGTCTTCAGGGCCGAGGCATCCACGGTGCCTTCGGCCGTGAGCGGACCGACCGCGTAGCCGTCGACTCCGAGCGCGGAGAGGGTAGCCATTGCCTCCACCATCGCATGAACCTCTTGCGCGGAGTAGACGAATCCGCGGTGATGCGGCCGGATCATCACGATGAGCGGCAGCTCGGTTCGGGCACGGGCCCACGACACGGCCCCCGCGCCCGGCGTCAGGCCGTCCTGGGCCAGGTCACGATTGAGCTCGATCCGGTCGGCGCCGCCCGCCAGGGCGGCCTCCAGGTCGTCGCGGGTTTCGACGCAGACCTCGAGGACGCGCGGCGGGGTGGGGTTGTTCACGTTCTCCGAATCCTCCGGGATTCCAGCGGGTAGAACCAGGCGTCCATCGAGCGAGGAGGTACCATGACCGACCTGGTCACGATCGCGCGCTACGGATACCGCCACGAGGCGGAGCTCGCCAAGGGGTTCCTCGACAACGCTGGTATCCCGTCCCAGCTGTCCATCGACGACGTGGGGGGCATGGAGGTGGGGCTTGCCTTCGCCAACCCGGCCCGGCTGCTGGTTTCCGCCACGGAAGCGGAACGGGCTGTCGCGGTGCTGAAGGACGTGTTCCCGGACTTCGAGCCGGCGAACTGAACGGGCGGACCGGCACCGACCGGGCCGGCGCGATGGTGAGCGGCACATGCCGGCTGGAGGAATGGGGGGGAACATGACCGGCCGTGCCTTCACCGTCCTGAACGGTCTCGCGTTCGTGGGTGTCGTCGTCCTCAATGGCTTGGCCGCCACGGGGGCCCTCAGCGGTCGCTCCATCGGCGAGCTCGCCAATCGCGACCCCACCTACTTTCTGCCGGCCGACTACGTCTTCGGCATCTGGAGCCTGATCTATGCCGGGCTCTTGGGCTTCGTCGTGTACCAGGCGCTTCCGCGGCCCGCTTCGCGGGCGACCGTGGAGCGGGTGCGCTGGCTCTGGACCATCAACGCCGCGCTGAACGCCGCCTGGCTCATGGCCTTCTCGTTCGAGCGCTTTTTGCTCGCCTGGACGTTGATGATCGGCTTGCTGGTGGACCTGATCTTCCTCTACGGGCGTGTCCACGTCGGTGGTCTCCGCCCCAGGCGTGGGGACTGGTGGTTCGTGTCCCTGCCGTTCGGGGTCTACCTGGCCTGGATCTCGGTCGCCACCATCTCAAACACTGCGCAGCTGTTGCAGGTGTTGGGGTGGAACGGCCTCGGCCTGCCGGGTCCCACCTGGGCCATGGTCTTCATGGCCGCCGCGACGGGGCTGGCCGTTGTCTTTGCGCTGAAGCGCAGGGACGTGACGTTCGGACTGGTGGTGGGCTGGGCGCTCACGGGGATCGCGGTCCGCTTCCCCGACCAGCGGCCTCTGGCGGCCACCGGCTGGGTACTCGGCCTGGCCAGTGTGGCGATGGCTCTCTGGGCTGCGCGGCCTGGCCGGCAGGCCCCCAACCAGCCGACCACTACGCCAGCGTGACCGAGGCCTCCGCCCAGAGGTTCCTTCCCACTCGCGCCACCTCGTCCACCAGGGCCTGACAGTCCTCGGTCCCCGTGCGGAAGTTCACGACGCAGGCCCGGAGCAGAAACCGTCCGCGGACGACCGCGTTGGACAGGAAGGCCCTGCCGTCGTGATTCACGGCAGCGAGGATCTGCTCGTTCAGCTCGTTCAGCGTCGCCTCCACGTCCGGCTCCCCCAGTCGGGTCCGCAGGTCCGGCGGGACGAAGCGGAAGGTCGCGATGCTGAGGCTCCGCGTGTACGTCTCCAGATCCGGATGCTCGCCGGCCTGCTGGTGGATGGTGCGGGCCAAGGCACAATCCTCGGCGATGCACTCCACGACACCCTCCCGCCCCATCTGCTGGAGCTGTAGCCACACCTTCAGTGCCCGGAAGCGGCGTGAGTTCTCGGGGCCCAGGTCCACGTAGTTCGTGGTGTCGGGGTCGAAGCGGTAGTAGGGCGGGTGATAGGAGTAGGTGTCGCGCAGCGTCTGGACGTCCCGCACCAGCACGCAGCCCGCGTCCAGGGGCGCGTACAACCACTTGTGCGGATCGAGCGCCACCGAATCGGCGAGCCGGATTCCCAACAGGTCCTCGTCCGCCTCGGGGAGGGCTGCCGCGAAGGCACCATAGGCGCCATCGACGTGAAACCACAGGCCCTCTTCCTTCGCCAGCTCGGCGAGAGCAGGCAGAGGATCGATGGCTCCGGTGCTGACACTGCCGGCGGTCCCCACGATCATGAAGGGGAGATCCCCGCGCGCACGGTCCTGCGCGATCGCGGCGCGCAGGGCAGAGAGATCGACGCGCAGGCTGTCATCCGTCGGGATCCACCGCACCGCCTCCGTCCCCATGCCCGACAGGTCCGCTGCCTTTTGCACCCAGGTGTGCGTCTCTGCGGAAACGTAGACCCGGGGCTGGGCCGCACCCCTCAGTCCGCTTGTGCGGATCCCCGCTCCCAACATGCGTGTGCGGGCGGCCCAGAATGCGGTCAGGTTGGCCATGTTGCCGCCGCTGGTGAGCAAGCCGCTCCCGCCTGGGGGAAAGCCGATCAGCTCGGCGATCCAGCGCACCGTCTCCACTTCGATCTCGGTGGCGACCGGTGAGAGGGCGTGCCCTCCCACGTTCGGATTCACCGCCGCCGCCAGCAGCTCGCCCAGCACCCCGACGGGTGCGGATCCGGCGGTGATGTATCCGAAGAAGCGCGGGTGAGCGTTGTAGAGCGAGCCCTCGATCACGCTCTCCGTCGCCGAGCGAACGAGCTCGCCCGCGGGCGCGCCGGCCTCAGGGAGTGGCCGCGGCGCTCCGATCACCTGGCGTGCTGCGGTCGCGTCCCACCCGGGCGTCACCGGACGGGAGGGCAGCGTCTCGAACAGCTCCGCGATCCGATCGACCAGCGCGTGACCCGCGCTGCGAAACTCGTCAGCGCTCATGTGGGCGGCGGAAACTCGCTTCATGCATTGCTCCTTGAAGGGGCGCCGGCCGCAGCGGGCCCGGCACCCTCGATGCCTGCGAAAAGATCCGTCTCGTGGACCCGACCACCGTTCACCCGGCTCAGGGCCCGGTAGTAGTGTTGCGAGCCCCAGAGACCACGATGGTGTTCAGGGGTGAGGTTGCCCAGGGGGCCATAGGCGAGCATCTGCGACTCGTGGCAGCGCACGGCCTTCCATACGGTTTCCCATTGATCGCCGGTCTCGATGGACGTGGTGATGGACCAGTCTGGCCAGGGCACGGCCTGCCGCTCGACGCCGTCCACCCGCGAGACCAGCTTCTTGAAGGTGGCCTGGTAGGCGGCCCAGGTGGGCGCGGGCCACACCATGTAGTACAGCTTGGCAACCGCGTGGGGCGTGCCTCCCGGCACGTCGGCGTCGTGGGCAGCGGCCACCGCGGCGGTGGCGAACTGGCAGATGGCGATGTGGTCCGGATGCCCATAGGCGCCGAAGGGATCGAAGGTGATGACCACGTCGGGGCGGAGCCGCCGCAGGTGTGCCACCAGATCACCGACCACGGCGTGCGGGTCCTGGCGGTCCAGCCCACCGTCGGGATGGTCCAGGACCGTGACCGAGCGGACGCCCAGCACGTCGGCGGCCGCTCGCAGCTCGGCCTCGCGGATGCGGCCCAGCGCGTCGGGGCCGGGATGGTCGGTCCCATCCCGGTAGCGGCCCGCCTGCCCACGCGTCGCGCAGACCACGTGAGCCTCCACGCCGGCGGCCGCGTAGTGGGCCAGCGTCCCGCCCATCCCCAGCGACTCGTCGTCGGGGTGGGCGGTCAGTGCGACCAGCGTGGGCGCGGCGTTCTCGGTCATGGGTTTGGCTCCTCCGTTCACCGAAGGCGAAAAGGTGGTCGCAGGGGGCTCACGGGGCCCGCGGAGGACCCCGTGCGGGGGCGGCAAGGCCGGTCGCCCCCGAGGCCGCTTCAGGTTGTCCGCGCACGATCCTTGAAGGTACCGTCCTCACCGGTGGGTCTCGGACCCCCGGACCGGTTTCCCCCGGCAGGAAGATGGCGATGAAGGCGATGATGGTCTGCGCTCTCGGGGCAACAGTTCTTTCCTGGGGAACCCCGCTGGTGGCACAGGACTGGGCCAGCGCGGACCAGGTCGAGATCCGCCGGACCCGGTACGGCGTTCCTCACATCCGAGCCGCCGATCTGCGGGGCGTGGCCTTCGGGCTGGCCTACGCCGAGGCGGAGGATCACGGGCCCGAGGTCTTCGAAGCGTTCGTGCGCGCGCGCGGGCGCATGGCGCTGCTGGAAGGCACTCCAGCAAACGTCGAGTCCGATTTCCAGCACAAGCGCCAGTACGCGCGTGCCGAGACCACCTTCCGGCACCTGAACGCGGACACCCGCGCCATGATGGAGGGCTTCGCGGCCGGGATCGAGCACTACTGGGCGCTGCACCCCGACGAGCGTCCAGCGCAGGTGGTCACGCCGCTCACCGCAGTGGACGTCCACGCGCTGTACATCGGCTGGCACAATGTGGGCGAAGCGCGTGCACTTGCGCGTACGCTGGAGGAGCGAGCCGGTGGCTCCGATCCCGGTCCCGGTCCCGAGGGCAGTCGGGAATCCGGATCGACTTGGCTCGGCCAGGATGTGGGTTCGAACGCCTGGGCGTTCGGGCCGAGCCGCACCAAGGCGCAACGCGCCATCCTGCTCCGCAACCCGCACCTGTCCTGGGATGCGGGCTACTACGAGGCCCACCTCACCGTTCCCGGGCAACTCGATTTCTACGGCGACTTCCGCATTGGAGGGTTGTTCGGGATCATCGGCGGCTTCAACCAGGATCTCGGGTGGACCACCACCAACAACTACCCGGATCTCTCCGAGACCTACCGCATTCGCAAGGACCGAGAGGGCCCCCGCCACTATCTCCTGGATGGCGTTTCCTATCCGATGCGCTCCGAGGAGGTCTCCGTGGAGATCCACGACGCGGCGCGCTTCGCCAGCAGCGGAGGCATCGGAACGGAGGTGCGGACGTTCTGGACCACACACCTGGGTCCGGTGGTCTACGAGACGGCGGACGACATCTACGTCATGCGCACGTCCGACGACGGCGAATTCCGTCGCGGCGAGCAGTTCCTGGACATGATGCGTGCGAGGTCGCTGGACGAGTGGCTGGCGGCCATGCGCGAACAGCGCATCTCCTCCTCCAACTACACGTATGCGGATCGGCGCGGGAACATCTTCTACGTGTGGAATGCCAAGCTGCCCCGCCTCCCGCACCCCTGGACGCGGGACGAGCCGGTGCTGGCCACGCAGAGCGCCGACCTCTGGAGCGAGCTGGTCCGCTTCGACCGGCTGCCCCAGCTCCGCAATCCGGTCGGGGGCTACGTGCAGAACGAGAACGACCCTCCCTACTACACGAACCTCGAGGCCCTGCTACCGCGAGACTCGTTCCCCGAGAACATGCCCGATCCGCAGTTGCGTCTGCGAAGCCAGCTCAGCCTCGAGTTGGTCGGGGGCGACCAGCTCCTGGAGCTCGACGACGTGATCACCCTGAAGCACTCGCCACGCATGTTGCTGGCTGACCGCGTGAAGGAGGATCTCATCGCCGCCATCCGGGTGGCGGACGTGACGTCCTCGACGCGGGCCGCCGCCGATCTGCTCCGGGATTGGAACAACACCGCCGAGGTCGATAGCAGAGGCGGCACTCTGTTCGAGCTCTGGTTCCATCGATATCTGGCGACCACGGACTCCGCCTCGGTCTTCCGGGTGAACTGGTCCGAGAGCGATCCGGTCGGAACGCCGCACGGGATCGGCTCACCGCGCACGGCCGTAGCGGCGTTCGAGTGGGCCGTCGAGGAGGCGGTGCGGCGTTGGGGATCGTACGATGTCGCCTGGGGCGACGTGCACCGCGTCCGTCGCGGCGGGGTGGATGTTCCCGTGGCCGGCTGTGGCGGAGACCTCGGTTGCTTCCGCGTCCTGAACTTCGCCGATGATCCCGATGGCCTCCGTTCGGTGCGTGGGGGGGACGGGTGGGTGCTGGCGGTGGAGTTCGGGCAATTCCCGCGCGCCTACTCGGTGCTGGCCTACGGGCAGAGCAGCCGCGAGGAATCGCCGCACTTCGATGATCAGGCCGCCTTGTTCGCGCGGGGCGAGCTCAAGCGGGTGGCGTTCCGGGAGCCGGAGATCGCTGCCCAGCTGGTGAAGCGCTACACGCCGGGACGCGAGCTCGAACCGTAGCGGACCGAACCCGGGCGCCCGTGGTACTCGATCGGGTCCTTGCAGCTTCCCTCGCCCGGAAAAGCCCGATGCACGAGATCGAGCGACGCTACCTCTGCGGACCCGTCGCGCCCGAGACCCTGACTGCAGCGGACCGGGTCCAGCGCATTCGGCAGGGATACCTGACCCGGGTGGGCCCCGCCATCCGGGTCCGTCAGAAGGACGACGCCTTCCTCATGACGGTGAAATCCGGTTCGGGCCTGGTTCGGCGCGAGGTGGAGTGGCCGATCCCGCCCGAGGTCGCAGCGGGTCTGTTCGAGATCGCGGGCTCCGGCGTGCTCACCAAGCTCCGCTATGTGTTCGGGCGCTGGGAGATCGACGTCTTCAGCGGCGCGCTCACGGGACTGGTGGTCGCCGAGATCGAGCTGGCCCGCGAGGACGAGCCCACGCCACCCGTTCCCGAGGGCATCGTCCCGCTGCGCGAAGTGACGGAGGAGCGGGGGCTGACGAACCAATGGTTGGCTGCGCTCACACCCGATGAAGCCCGTGCGCTGGTCGCCGAGATCGGAAAGGGTCCGGACGCGGCCATGGCCTGGGTGCGCGCGCATCCGGATCCGGGAGGTGCGCGCTTCGCATGACGGCTCCCCGCCGCTCGAGCGACGCCGCCGATCAGTTGGGATTCGGCTTTCTGGACGCGGAGCCGTCCGCGGGCCCGCCCGACGGGGGCCCCTCGGACGGGAGCCCAGGATCGCCAGTTCCCTCCGGGACGACCGTCCGCGCGGGACCGCAACGCTCAGCGCTGGTAGACAGCCTACGCGCAGTCACCCTGGCTGCTCCCTACGCCCGCAAGCTCCTGGTGACCGCGACCAGGGGAGAAGGCCGCGAGCTGCTGCGCGCCCTGGTGCGCACCGGGACGCCCTGGGTGGGGTGGGAGGTGGTGACCGCCCGGCCGCTGGCCATCGAGTGCGTCGGGGGCCGGCTGGCCGGGCGTGGTCTCCGCGTGTTGGACGAGTTCGAAGAGGTCTCCCTGCTGGACGACGCGATCGACGCGGCGCTAGCGACGGACGAAGGCGAGGACCGGGAGGGTGGCGGCGTCTCCTTCTCCGACCTTTCGGAAGCGCTGGGCTTCCGGCGCGCGTTGGCGGGTGCCGTGCAGGCGCTACGACTGGGCGGAGTCATGGTCTCCGACGTGAGCCGAGCCGGGTTCGCTGACCAGCGAAAACAGGGATTGGTGGTGCGGGCCCTGTCGCAGTACGAGCGAGCACTCACGCGCGACCGACTCGCCGATAGCGCCACCGTGTTGGCCGAAGCGGCGTCGGTGGTGCGGACGGGCGAGGCTGCGCTGGACTTCGAGCATCTGTTGCTGGTGCCCGGTCTCGGCTCGCGCGGTCGGGCAGGGGAGTTCCTGGCCGCGCTACTCGCACACGGCGCGGTGGTCCTTGAGACAGATCCGGTCGTCGGACTGGAAGTCCCCACTGGCTGGATCTGGAGCGCCCGCGGGGAGGGTAGCGAGCTCTCGCGTCTGCATGCACCGGGACTGATCCAGGGACCCGTGGAGGGCGTGGAGTTGTTCTGCGCCGCCAGTGTCGAAGATGAGTTGCGCGAGGTTCTGCGCCGCGTGCTGGCGCGGGGTCTTGCTTGGGACGAGGTCGAGATCGTCACACCCGACGCCCAGGTCTACGGGTCCGCCTTGCACGCGCTTTCGGAGCGCCTGGACGTCCCCGTCACCTTCGGTGTCGGTCTGCAGGTCGCGCGCACACGCCCCGGGCGTGCCTTGGCGGCGTGCTTCCGCTGGATCGAGGGCGGCTTCCAGGCCGGGGAGATGAGGAGGCTGCTGGAAGCCGGTGACCTGCGCCCGCCCGGTGACGACGCTCCGGACGGCATGGCGCTCGGGCGTCGCTTCCGCGAACTGCGCATCGGGTGGGGTCGCCAGCGGACCGAAGCGCGACTGGCGCGCCGCTTGGCGGCCGTCGATCGGATGCAGGCGCGCGAAGACGAGAACGACGACCGGGCGCGCATCGGTCACGAACGGGCCCGAGCTGAGTTGCTCGCGCTCGCCGCCGTGCTTCGTCCGGTGCTGGAGGCCCTGCCCCCGCTACCGGCAAACCCACTGGACCGCAGCGGGCCGCTCGTCTCGCCGGCAGCCCTGGCCACGGGTGTGCGTCGGTTCCTTTCTCTGGTGCCGGCCCACAACGCCGTCGATCAGACCGCGCTGGAGCGGTTGCAGCGCGTCTTGGCACGGGTGGAAGCGACGTTGACCCGGCCTACGCATTATGCAGCGGCGGCGGCGGCGCTCCGGTCGCACCTGCAGATCCGCGTGCCGGCACCACGAGCGGAGGGCAAGGCCCCCTGGAGCTCAGACGGGGGGCACCTGTACCTCACCGACCTCGAGCACGGTGGATTCACGGGTCGGCGAGCCACCTTCGTGGTGGGCCTGGACGCCGAGCGCTTCCCTGGGTCCGACACTCAGGATCCGTTGCTTCTGGACCGGGAGCGGGTCCGGTTGGGCCGGGGGAAGCTGCCAACCTCTGGAGACCGGATCGAGGAGCGCCGCTTCCTGCTGGCGGCACTCCTGGCCCGCCTGCGCGGCAGCGTTACGCTGAGCTGGTGCGCGTGGGAACCAGCCGAGGCGCGCACCCTTTCCGCATCCTCCGAGGTGCTCCTGGCCTGTCGCCTTCGAACCGGTGATCCGGAGGCGAGCTTCGAGACGCTGCGCGGCCTGGTGGGAACGCCGGTGGCCACCATCCCACCGACGGGTGTACAGGCACTGGACGGACGCGACGTGTGGATGCACGCGCTGGGTCGGGACGGCGTGCTGCGGAACGGCGGCGGCACGGTGCGGAGCGGCTTCCCCGTGCTGGAGCGGGGTCACCGACCGTTCGTCGCGCTCGACGCGCCCGTCGCCTCGGCCCACCTGGGTCAGGTGGAGCCGCGGGAGTCGCTCGATCTGCGGCGGACGGAGCAGGTGCTCTCGGCCAGCCGGTTGGAGAGCCTGGGCACCTGTCCGCGCCGGTACCTGTACGGTTCGGTCCTCCGGATCTATCCGCCCGACGAGCCGGAGTACGATCCCGATCGCTGGTTGGACGCGGCGTCGCGGGGAGTCCTGTTGCACACCGTCTATGAGCGGCTCCTGCGGGAAGCCCGCGCCCGGGGCATCGAGCCGAACACACCGGAGTTCAGCGGGCACGCGCAGCGGGTCCTCGCCGATGAAGCCGCGCGCATGCTGGACAAGGTGCCCACTCCCAGCGAGGAGATCCACCGACGCGAGCTCGCGGGCCTCGAGGACGACCTGCGCGCCTTCACCGGCATGATCACGGAGTCCGGCCGACGGTGGCTGGACCTGGAGGTGAGCTTCGGCAGGGGGCCGACCGGGCCGCTCTCCCTGCCGGTCGAGGGCGGGCGCGTATTGGTGCAGGGCCGTATCGACCGGATCGACGAGAGCGACGACGGCCTGCGCATCATCGACTACAAGACCGGCGGCATGTTCTCCTTCGGCGCCGAGAAGGGCGTGTTCGACGGTGCGCGCCGCCTCCAGCACTACGTGTACTGGGTCGCCGTGCGGACGCTGTACGGGCGGCCCGTGGCAGCGATGGAGTACCACTTCCCCACGCACAAGGCGTCCAATGCCGTCAAGGAGTTCGTGGAGCCGGAGCTCAGGGCCGCGCCCGAGATCCTGGGCAAACTGTTCGACGCCGTGGCGGGAGGGCATTTCCTTCCGACCGACGAGCCCGGCGACTGCCGGTTCTGCGATTTCCAGCCCGTGTGCCGTGTGAGCAGCCGGTGGAACGGCGAGGTCGATGCCTCGCCTCCGGCCGCCTGGGCCGCCCGCTTCGGCGCCGAGGTGGCCGAGTACGCCGCCTTCCGCCGCGCGCGCCGGAGGGAAGAGGAGGGGCCGGGGTTCATCCAGCCGCCTCCGCTCGAGACGCTCCTCGGTGGGGAGGCCCCGTGAGCGGCTCGGTCGCCGTTCGCGCGCGACCGCCCGACCAGGGGGCGCGCGACCGCATCGTGGAGCAACTGGAGCTGAACTTCCTGGTGGAGGCGGGTGCCGGGTCGGGAAAGACCACGGCTTTGGCGGCGCGCATGGTGGCGCTGGTGGCCACGGGCACGGCACGGCCCGACGAGATCGCCGCCGTTACCTTCACGCGCAAGGCGGCGGCGGAGCTGCGCGAGCGGTTTCGTGAGGATCTTGAGAAGGCGATGCGCAGCACCGGCCAGGCTCAGATCCGCAGTCGGCTCGCGCACGCGCTCACTCAGGTGGACCGTGCGTTCCTGGGGACGATTCACGCGTTCGCGGCGCGTCTTCTCAGGGAGCGACCCCTGGAAGCGGGCCTCGATCCAGGCTTTCGCGAGCTGCAGGAGAACGAGGAGGCGCGCCTCCGACGTCAGTTCTGGAACGACCATCTCGAGCGCCTGGCCACGGATGGAGATCCGGGTCTCCTCGAGCTCTCGCGCGTGGGGATCCAACCGCAACGCCTCCACAACGCGTTCCAGGAAATGTCCGACAACCTGGACCTGGAGTTCCCCGCACCGGAGGTACCTGCCCCCACCGAAGCGGAGGTGGCGCTCCTCCGGGTGCAACTCGACGGGTTGCTGGACCGGGCCCAGGCGTTGATGCCGGAGCGGGAGCCCTCCAAAGGGTGGGGTGAGGTCCAACGCAAGGTGGAGCGCGCGTTGCACGCGCGAAAGCACCGCGACTGGGAGCGCACCGAGGCGTTCCTGAACCACCTCTATGCGTTTTCGACCGGCACCACGCGGATCACGCTCAATCGGTGGGAGCCGGACTCCAGGGCGCAGGGGCCCATCAAAGCGCTCCGCGATGACATCGTGGCATTCACGGCCAAGGGCGGGAGGGAGGGTGAAGAGGTCGGGCCCGCGCACGCGGCCCTACGTCGATGGTGGGCGCACCGCTACCCGACAGCGGTGCGCTTCGTCCGACGCGCGGCCGAGGCCTACGCCGCTGAACGTCGGCGCCTGGGGTTGGTCAGCTTCCAGGACCTGCTGCTCCTCACGGCGGAGCTGCTCCGCAGAAGTCCGTCCACCCGTCGCGACCTGGGGCGCCGCTTCCGCTACCTGCTGATCGACGAATTCCAGGACACCGATCCCGTGCAGGCGGAGATCGCCTTTCTGTTGGCATCGGAGCCGGACTCCGAAGAGCCTGCCGACTCGCAGGCGTGGCGCCTGGCGGTGCCTCGGCCCGGTGCGCTCTTCGTGGTGGGCGACCCCAAGCAGAGCATCTACCGATTCCGGCGCGCAGATATCGCGGTATACGAGCAGGTGCGCGCCCGCTTCGCTGCGTTCGGCGAAGTGTTGCGCCTGAATGCCAACTTCCGCTCGTTGCTCGAGATCGCCGCCATCGCCAACGAGGTGTTCTCCGAACGCTTCGGTCAGGATCAGCCTCCCGTCCAGGCCCGCTTCGAGCCCTTGCTGCCGCAGCGGCCGTTCGCCGAGGAGGTGGTGGCGAGTCGAGGGATCGGCTGGTACGCCGTGGACCTCAAGGGTGGGGAAGGAGAGACGCGGGAAGACCGCGTCCGCGACGAAGCCGAGCGCCTGGCCGGCTGGATCCGGTACCGGGTCGATGCCGGAGAGCGCAGCGCCGGCGATTTCCTCGTGTTGACCCGTGTCAAGCGTAACCTGTCGCACTTCGCGCGTGCGCTGGAGGCGCGGGGACTCCCCATCGAGGTGGCCGGCGCGGGGGTGGGCACGGCGCTGGAGTTGGACGAGTTGCGCCTGCTCCTGCGGGCGCTCACCGATCCCGGCAACGACGTGTTGATCGCAGCAGCGCTCACCGGCCTGTTCTTCGGCGTCGATCACGAGGAGCTGGTGCAGCACCGGCTGGGAGGGGGACGTCTCGACCTCTGGGAGCCTGGGCGCGAGGACGGAGTGGTGGCGGAGGCGTTGCGTGCGTTGCGGGACCTGTGGACGCGCAGCCAGGCGCAGCCGGCAGACGTGTTCATCGCGGCGCTGGTCGAGCGGACGGGCTTGCTGCCCCACGCGGCCGCGGGGGAACTGGGTTCGCTGCGGACCGGCGTGCTCGCCTACGCGTTGGATGCCGTGCGTGCCGCGGCGGTGGCAGGAGACACGTCGTTGGTAGGTGCGTTGGACGCGCTGGAGACAGCCCTGGCCTGGGAGGAGGCGGAGGCGCCGCTGCGACCGGGCGCCAGCGACGCGGTGCGCATCATGAACCTGCACAAGGCGAAGGGCCTGGAGGCCCCCGTCGTGATTCTGGCGGATCCGGGATCGGGGGGGACGGGCAGCCGCTCGCTCCACGTGCAGCGGGACGAAACGGGAGTGGGGCGCGCGTGGTTCACCGTGACCGAGCGGGAGGGCTGGAACACCGTACCGCTGGCGCAGCCGGAGGGCTGGCCGGAGATGGCGGACCTGGAGACGCGCTACGACAAGGCTGAGCAGGAGCGGCTGCTCTACGTCTCCGCCACGCGTGCCCGGGACGAGCTCGTTATCGCGCTGGGGCAGAACGGCCGCGCGGACCGGGAAGCCTGGAGGGTGTTCAGCACCTGGTCCCAGGAGCACGCGACCCTGCTGGAGCTGCCGCTGCTGGCGCCGGGAGGGCGGATGCCACTGGAGGAGGGTGCCGCTGCGCTCGCTGCGGCTGCGCGCCGGGCCGGAGAGCGACGCGCGCGCGGCGGCACTCCGACCGTGCGCTTTCACTCCGTGACGCAGCAAGCCAAGAGTTCAGATGAAGAGACCGAACCGGCGCTGGACCGGGCCATCGAGCGTGCGACCGGTCCCCGGGGGTACGAGTGGGGCAGCGTCGTGCACGGGACGTTGGCGGCTGCGGCGCGCGGACGCTCGCTCGAGGAACTGCGAGCGGTGGGCTCCGACCTGCTCCGGGAGTACGAGCGCCCCGTCGATGATGCCGGCCGGCCCACCGAGCTGGCGGAGTTGCTGGGGCTGGTCGAGCGCGTACGTGGCTCGGACCTCTGGCGGCGTTCCGAGCGGGCGGCGGTTCGGCACGTGGAGGTTCCGGTCGCGGTACCGTTGGACGGGGAGAGAGAGGGGGATGGGCCCGTCGTGCTTGAGGGCGTCGTCGATCTCGCGTTCCGGGAAGCGAACGGCTGGGTCGTAGTCGACTACAAGACCGACTCCGGCGACGACCCCGACTTCCCTGTTCGGTCGGGTCGCTACCGCAGGCAGGTGGAGTTGTATGCCCACGCCTGGGCCTTGGCGGTGGGAGAGCCCGTGGTCGAACGCGCCGTGTACTATACGACGCGGGATGTGGTGGACTCGTTCTGAGGGGGGCCGGTGCGCCGGGCGGCGACGCCTTCCCGGTGCGGCGTCCAACACGCCGATGATGCGACGCACGATCGGATACGCTGCCGTCGGGCTCGTCGCCTTCTCGCTGGGCTGCGAGGCGCGCTCGCACGTGGAGGCGGTGTCCATCCAGGACAGCGCGGGCGTCGAGGTCGTCGACAATCACACTCCCGAATGGACGGACGCCACCCGTTGGCACGTCGCTCCGGGTGCCTCCTTGCGACTGGGAAGCGCCGGCGGTCCGGTCGAGACGCAGTTCTCCGAGGTCGTCGGTGCGCTGCGGACGCCGGAAGGCCTGCTGTTCGTAGCGGACGGCGCCTCGCGCCAGATCCGCGTGTTCGACCGTGCCGGCGCTCTGCACGCGGTGGTGGGGGGGGCCGGGGACGGGCCGGGGGAGTTCCGGTCGCTCTCGGCGCTCGGTGTGATGGAAGGAAAAGGGGTGTGGGCCTACGATTTCCTGGCCCGTCGCTTCACTTGGTTGAGCCTCGAAGCTGAGCTTCTAGGCACGACGACGTTGCCGGCGGAGCCACCCGTGTTGAGCGCGGTCGGCGTGCTGGAAGGAAGGGAACCCGTGCTGCGCCAGGTGTGGGCCGCCACGATACTGGCCGGCGCGGCGACCGCGGGCTTTCGGCGGGACCCGGTCGCGTGGGTCCGCTTCGACGCGTCCGCCGTCACCGTCGATACGCTGGGGGTGTTTCCGGGCCGGGAGGTCACGCTCACCAGCGACGCCGGGCGACTGGTGATGAACCTCCCGCCGTTCGTCCACACCTCGGAGGGAGCGGTGCGCGGCACACGCATCGTCGTGGGCACGCAAGACAGCCTGCGCTTCGAAGAGCTGGATCGGGGGGGAGCGCTCACGCGGCAGATCCGTCTACCCACTCCCTCTCTTGCGGTGACTCCCGCGGCGTTGGAGGCGGAGCTCGATCGCGGAGTGGCCACGGTCCCGCCGGAACAACGCACCGCGCGTAGAGCCGCCCTCGCGGCCCTCGAGCACGCCGCCAGCCAGCCGGCCCACGCACGTCTGTTGTTCGATGCCGAGGGCAACTTGTGGATCGAGCCGTTCGGACTTCCGGTGGAGGGCAGCGCCCCCTGGTCGGTGGTCGACCGGACCGGGCGCTGGCTGGGTCGGATCGACCTGCCAGGCGGGTTCAGGATGCTCGACGCCGGAGCCGGCGAGTTGATCGGAGTCGAACGGGATGCTTTCGACGTGGAGGAGGTGGTGGTCTACCCGCTCGTGAAGCCCTCGCCCCGCTAAGCAGCCGACGAGGGGCCCTGGGGCCCCGGACCCCCCCCCTCCCATACTACGAAACCCTTCGTCTTTCCAGCAATCGGCGGTTGGACTGATCTACCCGATTCTTCGTAGTGCCGCCGGTGTCTCCAGCGTTGACCGTAGGCCTCGCGCTGTGGCCGGGCTCGTGTACGGAGAATGACCGTTTTCCCAACGGATCGCGCTTCCTATCCACAGGCGCTCAACCAACTGGGGAGGAGGTGTTCGGCATGGTCACTCCGTGGCGAGGTGCGCGAAGGGTCGCAGTGGTACCCGTCTTCGATCGCAACGTCGACCGGATCCCCCCGCCGGCCGATTGGGACTACCAGGTCCGGGCGAGGACCCTGCACGAGCCGGATCCCGCGAGTGGCGAGGACGGATCGTTCCAGAACTACCTGCAAGCGGTGTCGTCGGGGACGGCGTTCCTCGAGGCGGAGTTCTTCCCGCGAGTCGTCGCGGACGACGCAGATGTGTTGGGGGCAGCAGCCCGCAGCTTGCCCTCCGGTCACGGGCATACGCATCTGCTCGCAGTGCTTCCCCACAGCTTCGGACAACATCGCGGTGGATTCGCGCAGTGGGGTCTGTCCCCAGTCAACGGTATCACGGCGATGTCGCGCGTCGCGCTGTTCGACAACCCGCAGCTCACGCTCCGCCAGCCGATCGGTGTCTGGGCCATGGAGCTCTTTCACGCGATCACGGGGCTGGGTGACCTCTACAACGTAAACCCGGCGCTGGGGCCCTACGACGTGATGTCGTCCGCTGGCGCCACCACGCACCCGTCCGCGCACACGAAGAACCTGTTCGGGTGGCTTCCCCGAGCGGCGTTCATCGAGCACGGCAGCGGGCGCCGGTCCTATCAGCTCCAGGCGATCGCGATGCCCCAACCGGCACCTCCCGGTCAGGCGAGCGCGGTGCGCGTGTCCTCCCGCACGTCACACACCCACTTCGTCATCGAGTCGCGCCGCCGCGTGGACGCCTATGAACGGCAGGACGGGACCTTCGACGGCATCCCGCGGGAGGGCGTCATCGTCTACGAGGTCGAGACCGACACCCGGGTGTTCCTACGAACGTCGGCTGCACTCTCGGACGGACAGTCCTACAGCAATCCGGCAGAAGGCCTGACGGTGCGCGTCACGTCCACCCGGACGGATGGCCACACCGTGCAGGTGGACCGGGCGGCCAGCCCACAGTGTCCGGCCTTGGAGCAGGCGATCGAGCTCCTGCAGGAGTCCGTGCGGGAGGAGCGCGATCCGTTCGTCCGGCGTCTGCTGCTGCAGGAGCTGGCGCGCAAGCGGGCCGAGGCCAGGCGGCTGGGGTGCCGCTAGCTCCCACCCCCGCACCGGGCCCCCCGCTCCCGCCTCGGGCCGGCGCTTGACAGCCCCCCGCCCAAAGGGAGATTCAGGCATGGGGGTGAAACAATCCGTTTCAGAACGTTCCGAGGACCCCGGGGAAGGGGGTGGGGGCCACGCGGGTGACGCACCCGATCCCCGGGCCCTGGAGTCGCTGGGCGCGTTGGCCCACCTGGCCTACTTCCAGGTGGATGAACATCGGAACCTGGTGGCCCTGAGCCCGGCGCTGGAGGAGCTGACCGGCTTCCGGGCCGAGGACGTGCTGGGCCGCTCCTGCCTGACGGTGATCCGCTGTTCGGAATGCCGGCAGGGGTGCGGCGTCTTCCGGCACCACGAAGTCGTGGATGCGCCCATCACGCTCTCCCGGGCCGACGGCACCACCGTCGACGTGCTCAAGTCCGGCAGGGTCTTCCTCGACGAGCAGGGGGAGATCCGCGGTGCCCTGGAAGTCGTGACGCCCAGTGAGGGGCTCCCGGCGGGAGGGCGGATCTCCGCAGCGGCCATCGATGCGCTCTTCAGCAGCCTCGGGCGGGCCTTCTTCACCACCGATGGCGCCTTTCGGGTCGTGGGCTACTCGAGCGCCTTCGACGAGATCCTCTCCCTGGCCAAGGGCACACTGACCGGAGTGCCGCTGGGCCGGCTGCTGGGGGAGGAGCTCTTCGGGGAACACTCCCGCTTCCGTGAAGCGCTGGAGCGCGGCGAGAGGCGCGAGGGTGTGCGTGCCACCTTGCGCTGGCCCGGACGTCAGCCGCGACAGGTTTCCCTCAGCGTGGGGACGATCGAACAGAGCGACCGTTGCGCCGGGCTGTCCGGGCGCTACCTCGTCATGATCCGTCCGGAACGCACGGTGGGTGAGCTGCCCGCCTACCGGGGCATGGTCTCCCGATCCGCCGCCATGCAGCGGATCTTCCGCGTCATCGAGCTCCTCAAGGACAACGACTCCACGGTGCTCATCACGGGCGAGAGCGGAACAGGCAAGGAGCTCGTGGCGCGCGCCCTCCACGAGACCTCGCATCGTGCCGACAAGCCCCTGGTGATCGTGAACTGCGCAGCGATTCCTTCGGAACTGCTGGAAAGCGAGCTCTTCGGACACGTGCGCGGAGCGTTCACGGGAGCCGTACGAGACCGCGCTGGACGCTTCGAGACCGCCGACGGCGGAACCCTCTTCCTGGACGAGATCGGCGACCTGGCGCTCCCACTGCAGGCCAAGCTGCTGCGCTTTCTGCAGCAACAGACCTTCGAGCGCGTCGGCGAAAACCGGACGCGGAAAGTGGACGTGCGTGTGTTGGCGGCGACGCACGTCAACCTGGTGCGTGCCGTCGCCGAGCGACGCTTCCGCGAGGATCTCTACTATCGACTACGGGTGGTGCCCATCGAGATCCCTCCGCTGCGGGACCGACGTGAGGACCTCGACGCGCTCATCCGGTTCTTCCTGGACCGCATTGGCCAGGAACGCGGCCGGGCGCTGCAGCTGGCACCGTCTGCCATGCGGGTGCTCGGTGAGTATCCGTGGCCCGGAAATGTCCGCGAGCTGGAACACGCGCTCGAGTATGCCACCATGGTCTGTGAAGGCCAGACCATCCACGTCCGCGATCTCCCCCCAGAGATCGCCAAAGGATTGGATGCGGAGGTGGAGGGGCCCTCTCCCGTGTCCACCCCGACGCGCGATCGCACGGCGCGGCCGCCGGCCGCGGAGGACGGTTTCGCGGGTCCTCCCGCCGACGTCCTGCTGTCCCCGTCGGAAGCGGCCGAAGCCCGGACCATTCGCGAAGCCCTGGAGCGGGCCCGTTTCCGTAAGGCGGAGGCCGCCGAGCAGTTGGGCATGAGCCGGACCACGCTCTGGCGGAAGATGCGCCGCTTCGGGCTCTAGTCGGCACTTCGGCTCCCGCAACGGCAGCGGGCCATGCACCATTGTGAAACGTGACGGTGCGTTCACGGAACATGACGTTTCACGTTGCACCTGCTCCCCGCCGGCCACATCGCCGTAACGCGTTATCACATCGACACTTCCCTGGACTCCGTTTCTCGGTACCCCTGTTGCATTCCGTGTACGGCGCGGTCGGGCCGAGTCGCCCGACGTACCGCACAGGCCACAACAGGGTGTCATCATGAAGAAGATCGTGATCCTGGGAGCCGGCACCGCAGGCACGATGATGTCCGCGAAGCTTCGGCGGGCGCTGGATCCGGAAGAATGGACGATCCAGCTCGTCGACCAGGACAATCAGCACATCTACCAGCCGGGTCTGCTCTTCATCCCGTTCGGCGTATATCGGCCCCGAGAGATCGTGAAGGCTCGGGCCCGCTACGTACCTGCGGGTGTCGAGCTGGTTCTGGCCATCATCGACCGCATCGCGCCGGACGAAAACCGGGTGTACCTCGAGGATGGTCGCGTCCTCGACTACGACTTCCTGATCATCGCGACCGGAAGCCGCATCGTTCCGGGTGAGACCGAGGGGCTGACGGGTCCCGGGTGGGGGAAGAAGGCCTTCGACTTCTACACGCTGGAGGGGGCCACCGCGTTGGCGGACCGTCTCGAGCGCTTCGAAGGTGGGCGAGTCGTCCTCAACGTCGTCGAGATGCCGATCAAGTGCCCGGTGGCACCGCTCGAGTTCTTGTTCCTGGCCGACTGGTACTTCACCAAACGTGGTCTGCGTGACAAGGTCGAGATCGTCTACGCCACACCGCTCGATGGCGCTTTCACCAAGCCCAAGGCCTCCGAGCGGCTGGGCTCGATGCTCCAGGAGCGCGGGATCAAGGTTGAGCCCCTGTTCAACACCGGCGAGGTCGACATCGAGCAGGGCGTGCTCAAGAGCTGGGATGAGCGCGAGATCCCCTTCGATCTTCTGGTCACCATTCCCACACATATGGGGAGTGAGGCCATCGGTCGATCGGACCTGGGCAACGAGCTGGACTTCGTACCCACCAATCGCCACACGCTTCAAGCTGAAGCCGCCACCAACATCTTCGTGATCGGGGATGCCACCGACCTACCGTCGTCGAAGGCAGGTTCCGTGGCGCATTTCCAGGGCGAGGTGTTGATCGAGAACGTCCTGCGCGCGATCGAGGGGCGTGAGCTGCTCCCCCACTTCGACGGCCACGCCAACTGCTTCATCGAAACCGGATTCGGCAAGGCCGTGCTCATCGATTTCAACTACGAGACCGAACCGCTCCCCGGTCGCTTCCCGCTACCCGGACTGGGCCCGATGACCCTGCTCGAGGAGAGCGAGATGAACCACTGGGGGAAGATGGCCTTCCGCTGGATCTACTGGAACGTGCTCCTGAAAGGTGCGGAGATGCCCTTCATCGGCACGCAGTTGTCGATGGCAGGAAAGTGGAGGTAGCGCCCGTGAACACTCCGATGACGCTGGACACGAACAAGGGTGCCCTGTCCGAGGACCTGGGCGTGGTGCTCGCTCGGATCGAGGCCCGTCTGGAGCGCGTGGAGCGTGGGCTCGACGCCTTCGAAGAGCGCGCCGAGTCGCTGGCCGAGTTGAAAGAAGACCTCATGCCCATGGCGAACGGCCTGTTTCAACGGGCCAGCGATACGCTGGGGCGCTGGGAGGAGACTGGCGCCCTCGCCTTCCTGGCCGAGGCGAGCACGCTGCTGGAGCGGGTCGCGACGAGCTTCACACCCGAGGACGTCCGTCTGTTGGGCGAGAACCTGGTGGGCATTCTCGAAACCGTGCGGAATCTGACGCAGCCCGAGATACGGGAGATCGCGGACCGTGCCACAGGAGCTCTGCGGGCCGCTGAGCACGCCCCGGAGGTCAAGCCCAAGCTGCTGCGTTCGCTGCGCGATCCCGAGGTGCGGCGGGGCATGGGGCTCATGCTGACGCTGCTCAAGGAGTTGGGAGCCGGCCGCGAGACTGTCGCGGCCGGGGCCGTCGAATAGACCACAGGACCTGAACACGACGCCGAAACCGAAGCGGAGACCATCATGAGTACTGTCACCTACGCAGGAACCCCGATCGAGGTCGATCATGAAGGGTTCATGTTGAATCCCGATCAGTGGACGCCCGACGTGGCGGCCGACATCGCCCGCAGTGTGGGGATCGACCCGCTGACGGAGCGCCACTGGCAAGTGATCGACTTCTGCCGGCGCGATGCCGCCGAGAAGGGGACTCCTCCCGGAGTCCGTCGCATCACCAAGCTCGCCGGTGTCTCGACCAAGGACATGTACGAACTATTCCCCAAAGGACCTGGGATCCTCGCCGCCAAGATCTCCGGTCTCACGAAGCCGAAAGGGTGCATCTGATGAGCAACGCGACGATGCAGGAAACGAAGGCGCCCGCGCAGGCGGTCGGCGCCGCCACGGTCGAATCCGGCGAACCGGAGACTGCTCGCAAGATCGCGATCATCTGCTCGAAGGGCAGTCTGGACATGGCCTATCCTGGCCTGATCCTGGCGAACGCGGCCCGCATGATGGGCATCGAAGCCGTGCTCTTCTTCACCTTCTGGGGCCTGGACGTGGTCACGGAGAAGAAGGTGGACCATCTGCACGCGGACCTGGTGGGCAACCCCGCCAACCCGATGCCGACGTGGATCCAAGGCTTCCCGGGCATGGAGGCGCTCGGGTCCAAGATGATGAAGAAGAAGATCGAGGAGCTCGACATCCCGGACGTCCGTGAAATGCTGGAGACGCTCGACGATGCCGGTGCCGAGATCTATGCCTGTCAGATGGCCATGGAGATGTTCGGGCGGGAGAGGGACGACCTGGTGCCCCAGGTGCAAGCCGTCATCTCCGCGATGGACTTCTTCGACAAGGCCGAAGGCGCTCAGACGATCTTCATCTGAGCCGGTTCGCTATCTGAACGCGCCCGGGGACGCCGCAGCGGTCCCCGGGCAGCGAGTGAGGTGGTTCCATGAAGACCCGCTGGCCCCGTGTGTGCCTGGCGGGCGCCCCCCGGGTGCCGCTCCCCTGGCCCCGTATCGCGGCGCTTGCGCTCGCCCTCCTGATTCCCGCGGCACCCCTCCGCGCAGGTGCTCCGACGGAACCTCCACCGCGGACCTGGAGCTTCCAGCGATCGCTCTTCGCCGATCTCTGGTTCGGCGCCCTGGCGACACTCGGGTTCGACGGATCCGCGGAGCAGCCGCTGTACGCACCCGGATTCGCCGAGCGGATCCGGAAGCACAAAGCGAGGCTACGTCTGCTCCCGACGCCGTTGGACCGCGACGCGGCTTCCCTGGGCACGTTGTTGGCGGACGACGCCGCCTTCGAGGTGCTGCACTTCGTTCCGCTCTACGTGGACGCCACGAATCCGAATGACGGGTTGGACGCGCTGGAAGCGCTGTGCAGACCCCAACAGCCTCCCTCTTCCCTTGGTCTGATGGCGCTGGCGAGCGTGCTGTCCAGCCGCGACCAGAGGGAAGTCCTCTGCCGCCTGGTCTCCGATGTTCGCGAAGAGTGGCGCGTGTTGGATGCCTTCTACGAGGGGCTCTTGGGCGTTGGCGCGTCGGCCGTGCTCGAAGACACGTGGACGTCCACCTACGCAGGGCCGCTCGCGGAACACCTGCAGACCTGGGGCGTGTCGGGAGGACGGGCCGTGGTCTCGCCCGCGCTCGGCGTGGAAGGCCGCTTCTTCGCTGGGCGGCCGGACGATGCCACCGACACACGCGTCATGGTGGGAGCGCCTGCCGCGCCGGGGGGAGAAGCCCTCGGGGAAGCGTTGGGGGCGCTGGTCCGTGAGCTCTGCTTCCCGGCGGTGCGCGCAGCCTTCGCGACGCTGGAGCTCGAGTTCACCGATCGAGCGGTCGCGAGCCGGGAGAGCGATGCGGCAGCCACCCGCTGCGGCGAATCGCTGCTGGCTCGCCATCTACCCGCGGGGCTCGAGGACTACCGACGCCGCTTCGGGCTGGATGCTGATTCCCACACCAGATCGCAGAAAGGAGGCCTCGAGGAGCGGATCGATGCCACGATCGAACGACTGAGCGCGACGCGATGAGAGAACCTCGGCTACCGGAGGACCAACCGGCGATCCGCGACGCATGCAGAAGTGCGAACCATCAACGAAGGAGAATCACCGAGAGGAGATGTCATGGAGAATAGATGGTGGTGGAGAGCCTTGGGCTCGACGGTGTTCGCCTTGACGCTGGCAGGACCAGCGTCGGCGACGGACGGACACTTCCTCCATGGGGTGGGAGCGGTGAACTCCGCCATGGGTGGCGCGGGCATCGCGGCACCCGGAGACCTCATGGGCAGCATGTACCTCAACCCGGCCGGACTGACCACGATCGACGGAACCCGTGTGGCGTTCGGCTTCGAGATGTTCAAACCCAGTCGGACGGTCTCCAGCAGCATGCCCGGCCTGGGAGCGGGATCGACCGAGTCGAAGAGCAACTTCGTGCCCATCCCTTCCTTCGGATTCAGCATGAAGGCTGGTGAGCGCTGGACGGTGGCCGTGGCCGGACTGGGGATCGGAGGCTTCGGCGTCGACTATCCTTCCAGCACGGCCAACCCCATCCTGGCCAACCGTCCCAACGGCTTCGGGCAGGTCTACAGCAACTTCTCGCTGATGAAGATCATGCCGGCCGCGGCCGTGCAGGCATCAGACAGATTGTCGCTGGGGTTCGCGCTCAACCTGGACTGGGCGTCGCTGACTGTCGATCCCATGCCCACCGCTTCACCCGTGGTTGCGCAGACCCCGCAGGGACCGGCGCCGTTCTATTCGCGCGCGTCCGCTGGCGACGGCCAGTTCGGCTTCGGCCTGCAGGCCGGACTGCTCTATCAGGCGACTGACGCGCTAACGTTCGGCTTGGCGTACACGAGCCCGCAGTGGTTCAAGGACTTCACCTTCAACGCTATGGACGAGAACCCCTTCTCGAGCGGCTACGGCTCGGCGCGGGAGATCGTCTTCGCGATGGACGTGCCAGCCGTCTACGGCGCGGGGGTGGCGCTGCAGCCGTCGGAGACCGTCCTGCTGACGGGTGACGTGCGCTACATCACCTACTCTTCCACGGCCGGCTTCGAGACCGATTCGCCGGGCTTCCAGGCCGACGGCTCGGTGGACGGCTTCGGCTGGGATGACATTCTGGTCGGTGCCGCCGGCGTGGAGATCGCAGCCTCGAGCCACTGGAAGCTGCGCGCTGGCTACAACTACAGCCAGAATCCGATTCCGGACGACCTGTCCGTCTACAACGTCGCCGCTCCGGCGGTCGTGCAGCATCACCTTACCGCCGGCCTCGGCTTCCAGAATGGCGGTGGGTTCGGGGTCGACCTCGGGCTGTACCAGGCACTGGCCAACGACATCACCGGCCCCTTCAACACGCCGTTCGGCGTGATGGAAGTGACCAACGAGCTGTCGGAGACCTCCGTGCTGCTGCAGTTCAGCTTCTCAGGTCTGGGTCGCTGACGATCACGCCAAGGGAGGCAGGGCCACCCTGCCTCCCGAGCCCCTTGGCGCGCCTTCCTGGCTCACCCTAGCTTCGCCTCCCGGACCAACCGATTCCCGGAGTCGAAGATGACGTATCCCCAGGGGGGCCGCCCCAGCCGCCGTCAACTCCTCCAATGGGCTGCCGGCGCGGCAGCTGCCGGCCTGGCCGCACCCATGTTGAACCTGGGGCGCTACCGCCTCTTCGCCGCGTCCCCACGCGAGTACAGCGCGCGCTGCGTGGACCTGGTGGGAGGGTCGTTGGTGATCGACATGCTCTGTCCGCTGACCATCAACAACGAGACCCAGCAGCGCTGGGGTCCGGATGGCGCAGGGTTCACGGCGGCCGACTTCGAGGAGTTCAGGGGCTCGGAGATCGACGTCATGCACATCGCCACCGGGATCGGCGGTGCGGACGCGCACGAGGCCTACGACAACGTCATGCGCTTCATCTCAGCGCACCTTGCTCTCATCGCCAACCGTCCGGATGCGTTCATGCGCATCGACGAAGCGGCCGACTTCGACCGTGTGCGCGAACATGAGCGCATCGGTGTCTTGATCGGCTTGCAGAACTCCGAGCATTTCCGGCGGCCCGAAGATGTCGCCACCTTCCATGCACTCGGCCAGCGTGTCTCCCAGCTTACCTACAACGCGCGCAATCGGATCGGGAACGGGTCCACCGAACGGGTGGACGGGGGGATCAGCGACTTCGGCGTGGCGGTCATCGGCAAGATGAACGAGGTGGGCATGGCCGTCGACGTGTCGCACAGCGGAGATCGCACCACGCTGGACGCGTTCGAGATCTCAGCGCAACCGGTGCTCATCACCCACTCCAACTGCCGAGCGTTGGCTCCTGGCCACCCGCGCTGCAAGACCGATGAGGCCATCCGGGCCGTAGGGCGCGCCGGGAGCGTCATGGGCATCACGGGCGTGCGCATGTTCGTCAAGAACGACGAGCCCACCACCATCGAGCACCTCCTCGATCACTTCGACCACGTGCGGGATCTGATCGGACCTGAACACCTCGGTGTGGGAAGCGACATCGATCTGCACGGCTACGACGATCTACCTGCCGAGCAGAACGCCAACCTGCGCGCGAGCTACAAAGGCAGCTACGGCTTCCGCGACAAGATCGACATCGAAGGCGTCGATCACCCGCAGCGCATGTTCGACCTGACCGAGGGTCTGATTCGCAGAGGCTACTCGGACGACGACATCCGCGGCATCCTGGGCGGGAACTTCCGCCGGGTGCTCACCGAGATCTGGTCCGCCTGAACCCAGAGAGACTCCGATGCGACGCACGAACGCACTTCTTGCCATCCTGCTGCTGACCGCCTGCACAGCGGAGAGCGGCGCCCCGCCGGCAGCGACGCCAATGGGCTCTGCGGAGCCCGCCGCGGCAGGCGCCTACGACCTGATCTTGTCGGGCGGCAAGATCGTGGACGGGACTGGAGCGGCCTGGTTCTATGGCGATCTGGGCATCCGCGCTGACCGGATCGCGGCCATCACTCCGGCCGGTGTGCTGGCAGGCGCCACGGCCGGCACCCGCATCGATGCCACCGGCATGGTGGTCTCCCCTGGGTTCATCGACATCCAGAGCCACTCGCGTGGGGCCTTCCTCACGGGCGACGGTCGCGTGCTCGGCAAGATCACCCAGGGAATCACCACGGAGATTATGGGGGAGGGGTGGACCAACGCCCCGGAGAACGAGCGCACGCGTGCGGCGGCGGACGCGATCGACCCGGAGGCCGCCGCCGCGGGCCTCGATTTCTCCGGTGAGCACGGCTTCGACGCCTGGCTGCGGGCGATGGAGAGCCACGGCACGTCTCCCAACGTCGGCTCCTTCGTGGGCGCGTCCACCATCCGGATCTACGGCAAAGGGATGGACGCCGGGCCCGCCAACGCGGAAGAGCTCGAGCAGATGAAGACCGCGGTCCGCCACGCGATGGAGGACGGGGCCTTCGGAGTGGCCAGCGCGCTGATCTATCCGCCGGGCAACTATGCCTCCACGGACGAGCTGGTGGAGATCGTCTCTGCTTCCGCTCCCTACGGAGGGGTCTACATCACCCACATGCGATCGGAGGCTGATCGCTATCTGGAGGCGATCGACGAGGCGATGGAGATCGGGAAACGCGCCGGCGTTCCCGTGGAGATCTACCATCTGAAGGCGGCGGGACGCCGCAACTTCTCCAAGGGACCGCAGGCCGTCGCGAAAATCGACTCGGCGCGGGCGGCTGGGCTGGACGTGCAAGCCAACATGTACCCCTACATCGCCGGCGGCACCGGGCTGGCCGCCCTGCTGCCCCCCTGGGCCTCGGAAGGCGGTCGGTTGCTGGAGAACCTGCAGGATCCCGCGACCCGCAAGCGCATCCACGACGAGGTCATCGGCGACAACGTGGAATGGGAGAACCTGGGCGCGCTGGCCACGCCCGGAGGCGTGCTGGTGGTTGAGGCTCCGGGCGCCGAGCAGCACGTGGGCAAGCGCCTCTCGGAGGTGGCTGCCGAACTCGGCGGGGACTGGGTGGACGCGGCCATCGAGCTCACCATCGCGACCAAGGGTCAGGCCGGTATGGTGGTCTTCATGATGAGTGAGCCCAACCTGGCGCTGCAGATGAAGCAGCCTTGGATCAAGTTCGGCACCGACGCCGGTGGCATGGATCCCGATTCGGTCACCTCGATGGCACACCCGCGCTCCTACGGCACGTTCCCGCGCATCCTGGGCCGCTACGTGCGGGATGCGCGGGTCTTCCCGCTGGAGGACGCCATCCGGAAGATGAGCTCCGCCGTGGCGACGCGTCTGTCCCTCGGCGACCGGGGTGTGCTGCGGGAAGGCATGATGGCCGACATCGTGGTTTTCGACCCCGAGACCGTGCTGGACGTGGCCACCTTCGAGCAGCCCCACCAGCTCTCGGTCGGCATCCGCGACGTCTTCGTCAATGGAGTGGCGGTGGTCCGGGACGGCGAGCACACCGGCGCCAAGCCGGGGCGGGTCGTGCGCGGGCCCGGCTGGAGACCGTAGCGGGTCGCTGAGGGGGAGGGGGCCCCGCGGGCGCGGGGGCATTGACCGGCGGACGGCGACCTCTAGCTTCCGGGCGCTCCGGTTTCGGGGGCCAGATGCGGCCCTCGACCGGTAGGCGCCCGCATGCCGCACGAACTCGAGCCGAAGCTGCTCACCGTTCTGCGCGAAGGGATTCCCCGCGCGCAGCTCCTTCGCGACATCACGGCCGGCGTGTTGGTGGGCATCGTGGCCCTCCCGCTGGCCATCGCCTTCGCCATCGCTTCCGGGGTCACGCCGGAGCGGGGACTCTACACCGCAATCGTGGCCGGCTTCCTCATCTCGGCGTTCAGCGGCAGCCGAGTGCAGATCGGAGGCCCCACGGGTGCCTTCGTGGTGCTGGTCTACGGCATCGTGCAGGCTCACGGCTACGATGGGCTGGCGGTGGCCACGCTGCTCGCCGGTGTGCTGTTGGTGGGGATGGGGCTCGCGCGCCTGGGCGCACTGATCCAGTTCGTGCCCTACCCGGTGACGGTCGGCTTCACCGCCGGTATCGCTTTGGTGATCGCGTCCACACAGGTGCGCGACGCCCTGGGTCTTGCGATCCAGACCGTGCCCGCAGGCGTGGTCGGGCAGTGGAAGACCTACCTGCCTTTGTTGAGTGCACCGGAGCCCTGGGCGCTGGCGTTGACCGGAGGCACCATTGCCCTGCTGGTGCTCGGGGCAAGGTGGGCTCCCCGGCTCCCGGCTTCGCTGTTGGCGATCCTGATCGGGACCGCCGCCGTGCACGCCTTCAGCCTCCCCGTCGAGACCATCGGATCCCGGTTCGGGACCGTCTCCTCAGGCCTCCCCCTCCCACACCTGCCTCGAGTTCCGTGGAGTCAGGTGCCGGACCTGTTCTCCCCAGCCCTGTCCATCGCGCTGCTGGCGGGGATCGAGAGCCTGCTGTCCGCTGTGGTGGCGGACGGCATGACGGGGCGCAGGCATCGCTCCAACATCGAACTCGTAGGGCAGGGGGTGGCCAACATCGCATCGCCGCTGTTCGGCGGGATCCCGGCCACGGGTGCCATCGCGCGGACCGCCACCAACATCAAGAACGGCGGACGGACTCCAATCGCCGGGATGATGCACGCCCTCACGCTGCTGCTCATCCTGGTGGTGGCCGGCCGCTGGGCGGCGCTGATCCCCATGGCCACGCTGGCGGGGATCCTGCTGGTCGTGGCGTACAACATGAGCGAAGCCCGCTTCTTCCTGAAGGTGCTGCGCTCCAGCACGCGCAGTGACGCGCTCGTTCTCGTCGTCACCTTCGCGCTCACCGTCTTCGTGGATCTGACCGCCGCCATCCAGGTGGGCGTCGTCCTGGCTGCGCTGCTGTTCATGAAACGCATGACGGAGGTCACCGAGGTCCGCACCTTGGAGTCCATGATGGACGAGGAGGATGTGGCGGATCCCGACGCCGTTCTCCTGGCCGCGCTGCCCAAAGGCGTGGAAGTGTTCGAGGTGAACGGCCCGTTCTTCTTCGGGGCTGCTCACAAGTTCAAGACGACGCTCGCCACCGTGCGGGGCCGGCCCAACGTGTTGATCTTGCGCATGCGCCAGGTCCCCGTGCTCGACGCCACCGGGCTCCGCGCCCTCGAGGAGCTGGCTGCACAGGCGGAGCGGGAGGGCACGGCCGTGGTGCTCTCGGGCGTTCAGCCTCAACCACGCTCGGTCCTGGAGCGCGCCGAGTTCCCGGCGCGCGTGGGAGCCGAAAACGTCACACCCGACTTCGCCGAAGCGGTCCGCCGTGCGCGGGTGCTCCTTTCCGAAGACGCCACCTGAGTCCGCCTCCTTCGAGGCGGCGTTTCCCTGAGCCCGGAGGCACAGCGTCGTATGCGCGCCGCCACTGTGCAGACCGTTCTGCTACTGATCTGTTCGAACGTGTGCATGACGTTCGCATGGTATGCGCATCTCAAGCATCTGGATCGGCGCGCGTGGTATGTCGCCGCCCTGGTGAGCTGGGGGATCGCCCTGTTCGAGTACCTGCTCCAGGTGCCGGCCAACCGGATCGGCTACACGGTGCTGCGGCTGGAGCAGTTGAAGATCCTGCAGGAAGTGATCACGCTGGCCGTGTTCGTCCCCTTCGCACTCTACTACATGAAGAAGCCCCTGTCCTGGGACTACCTCTGGGCTGGCCTCTGCCTGTTGGGGGCGGCCTGGTTCATGTTCCGGCCGCAGAGCGGCGCGCCCTGATCGACCCGCGATCGGAGGCCGCCGGCTGGCGCGGCGAGGGCGCCCGCCTCAGTAAAGGCTGGCTTCGGGCTCGCCCTCGGTGCGGATGAGCGTCAGGATGGCGGCCTGGGGCACGACCAGGTAGCGCGTGCCTTCGAACGTGATCTCCACGGCGGCCTTGCGGAAGAACAGCGCGTAGTCGCCGCGCTCGGCCTGCACGGGAAGGTAGCGAGCCTCTCCGGCCCCGATCTTCCAGGGCTCCTGGTCGAGCTCGGTGGGCGCGCCGATCGGGGTGCCGGGTCCGGTCGCCACCACCGTCCCTCCCTGGATGGCCTGGCTGTCGAGCGCCGTAGGCGGGAGGTAGAGGCCCACCTTGGTGCGCTCCTCGCCTTCCTCGGGGGCGACCAGCACGCGGTCCCCGACCACGATCAGTCGCTTTCTCGGCTCGTCCATGGAGGCGGGCTCCCTTTGTTCCCACGATGGCAATCGGGTCTGCTGCGATGGCGCGACAAGTATAGAACCAAGGCCTGCATCGCATCCACCTTGATGTACCCCGATGCTCGTCCGCATGTTGCTCCCATGAGGGCGAATGGGAGGGTGATGCGCGCGGGCGCGGGAGCGATGGGGCTTCTGCTCGCAGGCGTTGGCGCCTGCGATACCGCTCAGGGCCCATTGGCCGCTGCGGACGCTCGTTTCACGATCGTCGGCACGGTCTTCGAAGATACGGACGGCAACGGAGTTCGGGATCCGGGCGAGCGGGGAATCGAGGGCGCGCGCGTCTTCCTGGACCGCAATGGGGACGGCGTTCTGGATCCCGAGGAATCCTCCACCACCACCGACCTGGACGGTGACTACCGGTTCGCGGACCTGCCCCACGACCAGGTCTATACGGTGACCCAGGCGCTGGCCCCCGGGTGGTCGAGCACCAGCGCGACCAGCACGGTGGCCAACCAGGCCACTGCCTTCGCTGCCGCCGACGCTGCTGGGGCCGGCCCGGCGCGTATCGTGGGGGGAGTGGACGCCACTCTGACCGAATTCCCGGGTGCGGTGGCGGTGCTCGACCCGTTCCATTCCCCACCGTTCGAGGCGCTCTACTGCGGAGGCACCCTCATCGCCGGTGCCTGGGTGCTCACGGCGGCTTCGTGCGTGACCGTCAACGGTGCACCGTCCACACCCGACGTGTTGATCGGCACCGCCGACGTCGATGTGGGTGGGACCTACGTGCGCCCACGGCGCGTGATCCTGCACCCCGACTACGATGAGGCCACGACCGCCTACAACGTCGCGCTGATCGAGCTTCGCGACGTCCAGATGGTGCACCGCGCGCTGGCTTTCGAAGACCTGCCGAGTGGCGCCCTCGAGCCCCCGGCCAACGTCACGGCCGTGGGCTGGGGGGCCATCAGCCCGGACGGGCTGTACTTCTACACCCAGCTGCAACGGGCTGATCTGCCGGTGATTCCCAACGCGCTCTGCAACGACGTCTACGGAGGCATCAGCACGGACATGCTGTGCGCCGGCGGGGCACCCGGCGTGGGGTCCTGCTACTACGACGATGGAAGCGGTGCCTTCGCCCTGGTCCAGGGGCGACCCATCCAGGTGGGAGTGGCCAGTTGGAGTGGAGTGGACGACGATGGGAACTGCGCCGCCGAGGGGCTGCCCTCCGGTTGGACGCGGGTCCACGCGGTCCAGCAGTTCCTCCGGCAGTACGTCCTTCCCGAGCGGGCCCGCTCGGTCACCGTGGCGGGTGAGCGGGGTCGGACGACTCGGGTGGAGTTCGGAAACTTCCGCTGATCATCACGTCGCGCATGGCGGAGGGCCTGCAGCGCCTTCAGAGGCGGCATGCTGGTGGAGCCGAAGTGTGCGCGAGGAAGTCCCGCGCGTCCTGAACCGGAATCAGCTCCGCGGACGCACCCTCCCAGCCGTCGAGAAACGCCCGCATCGCGGCGACGGCCGCGTCGTGGCGCGCACGCCTCTCTTCGACGCACGCCAAGCGATACAGGGCCAGGCGCCAGTGCTCCTGCCCCTCCCACCCGAACTCGGCGCCCCGCCCGAGCTCGGAGTACAACGCTGCGGCGCGCTCGTACAGGCCTGCCACCTCTGACGCGTGGGAGACCCCTTCGAGCGTGAGCGCGCTCGAGTCGAGACTCATGGCCCGCTCGAGGTGCGAGATGCCGTCGAGTGCCCTTCCCTCGGCGATGAGGATCTCACCGCGCAGTCCCTCCGAGGCAGCTTGCCCGGGTAGGCTGCCGGGATGCCTCGACGCATCGATTGCCTCCAGAACCCCGCGCGCCCGACCCACATCACCCCATCGCACCAGCGCCCGTCCGATCCAGAACTGGAGCGTTGGATCGGTTGCCTGGCGACCGACGATGAGCGCCTTGTCGACCTGTGATCGACTCTCAGTCGGGTGACCGGTCAACCGCAGCGCTGAAGCCAGCAGCAACCGGTTGCGTACCTCGCTCACCGTTTGCCCCGCATCCTGACTGAGTGTGATGGCGTCTTGCAGGAACACGTGGGCTCGCGTGTAGTCGCCCTCGAACATCGAGAGGAACGCCATCGATCGGAGCCCGCGTGCCCGCGTGTTGCTATCTCCGTCGAGCATCGGGGCAATGACGGCTGCTGCCGAGTCGGGAGCGCCGGCGTAGACCCAGGTTCCAGCGTATTCGAGGTTGATGTTGTTGTTGGCGGCCCGAAGCTCCGGTCGTAGCGCGAAGGCACGTGCGTACTGGCGCAACGCGTCTTCGTAGTGACCCAACTCCTTCTCGGCGGTTGCGAGGTTGATGCGTGTGTTCGCATCCAGGCTGTCGAACTTGACGAGGCGCCATAGAGTGGTTGCGGCTTCGGCAGGTGCCCGACTGCGTAGCTGGTTGTACGCGACGCGGCTCAAAGCAGCGGGGTTGCTCGGTTCGCGTGCAAGCACGGGACGCAGTGCTTCGACGGCAGCCCGTCGATCTCCTCGCCACTCGTCGATGCTCGAGCGCAGAAACGCGCTTTCGCGCCAGTTCAGATCCTCGGCACATGACAGAGCGTGTGCGAAGTGCACTTCGGCGTCGACTGGCGAGTTGATGTAGTAAAGCAATCCGCCGAGCGCTGCATGCGCCGTGGCGAACGCCGAGTCGAGGGCGATCGCCTGTTCGAAGAGCGCGCGCGCGTCCTCTACCCGTGCGCTTCCGAACGCGCGTACTCCTCGTGCGTAAAGATCGAGCGCTTCGAGCGAGCTCGTCGTGACCCGAGGGAGCGGAACGGACTGGGAGGCCACAGAGATCGCAGGTTCGCCCAGCCGTCGTCTCGACGTGCGGAGGAGGGCGTCTGCCGCGTCGATGACGTTCGCGCGGTCAGTCGCGTGCCGCGCAACTGCTTCCAACACCTCTCCACTACTCGGATCCAGGAGCCGCAGTGAGAGGTCGAAGCCGGTGCCCGCGACCGCGACGGCAGGCACTGCGACGAGAGCGGCGCCCTCACGGACGGCCAACTCGCGGGCGAGGTCCGCACCCAAGGGACCGTCGAGGTCGTGGCGCGCGCGGCCGAGTGCCTCGCGCACCCGCTCGGGCGGCATTACCCAGATTCGACTCGATTGCCGGAGGCCGGACGCGATGAGCAGCGGCAGCGTGCGGTCGAAAGAGTCGTCGTCGGTGTCGTTCTCGACATCGGCGACGAGCAGCCAGAACGGATCGGAACTGCCGCGCCCGGCTGCCGGGCCGTGCGATCCGAACAGCCCCCAAGCGGCGGCGAAGGCGACGCCGGCGCCGACGACCACACGCCGCCACCGGCTTGCCGGGCCGCGCGCTGTCGCGCGGATTGAGGCGCCCGGGGGGGCGGACCTCTCCGGCACGACGTCGGGGACCGGACGCGGTTCCGGCGATGACTCGTCTGGCGCGGTGCTGGGGCGGGGCACGGCAGGGGCCCGTGACCTCAGCCTCTCCACGTAGGCCGACAAAGACGCGTCCGGCGCCACCCCGAGCTGATCAAGGACGAGGACCTGGTGGGTCCTGGCAGCCCGCAGCGCTGCCGACGTGTCGCCCGCAGCCACGTGCGCCTGCACCAGGGCGAGGGCGACACGCGAATCGAGGGGCCGCAGGCCCGCGAGCCGCGTCCACCACCGCACCGCCTGCCCGGCGTCTCCCTTGTCCGCGCACTGGCGTGCCAGACGTTCGACGGCTCCGTTCGCGCGATCGGCCAGCCGACCCCGCTCCTCCTCCACCCAGCGCTCGAACTCGGGGCTGCCACGCAGATAGAAGCCGTCCAGGAAGGGGCCCCCGTAGAGGGCGTCCGCCTGCTCCAGGTTTCCGGCGGCAACGGCCGCACGGAACTCGTTCACGTCGGTGGCCAACGCCGAGGGAGCGAGCCGCAACATCGTGGCGCTTCCCACGATGGCGCCCTCCCCCAGGTCCTTGCGGATCGCGTACAGCAACTGGGCCAGGCCGTGGCGCGCGCGCTCGTCGGAGCTTTCGGGCCAGAACAGAGCGACGAGTCGGTCCCTGCTGATCCCGTCCGGGTGGCAGGCGAGAACGGCCAGAAGGGCGATTCGGCGGCGCTGGGTCGCGGCTCCGCCGAGGGGCCCGTCGGTCCCTTCGAGAAGGGCACCGCCGAACAGCCGAAGCCTCAACATACGGGAGAACGGCCGGATGATCCGTTTGTGATGGGCGGATGATGCCGGCGCCTAACCTAGATTCGCCACGCACGGGCCGGCAACGGCACCGCACCTGGACCGGCAGCCGGGTGGTTCGAGGGCCGCAAGGTGCGCAGGAACGGTGTGCGGTGAGGCGTTCCGGGATCGACCCGGACGGCGGCTCCGGCGTTGGCCACACCCTCGGAGGCCTCAGATGTCGACAGTCTTCCGCGGCCGGCGCCGCATGGCCTTGTTCGCGTGGTTCGTACTCCTGACTGCCCGACCGGCGCATGCCCAGGTCCCCGACATGCGGATGGGTGCGTCAGAGCGCCACCTGTTCCGGGTCGGCTTCGGCGGAGGCGTCAGCGTTCCGACGAGTGACGTGGCCGACGCGCTCGAGAACGGGGTCAATGGCCAGGCCTTCGTCCTGATCGACACAGGCATGCTCCCACCGTTCCGCCTCAACCTGGGGTATCAGAAGTTCGACATTCGCGACGCGCTCGGCGGTCCGGCGCAGGGCGATACGCAGATCCTCAGCGGAGTGGCCGCGCTCAACCTGAGGCTCTTTTCCCTCGGGCCGGTGAGTCCCTACGTGGTAGCGGGCGTGGGAGCCTTCCACGTTCGCCAGGACCTCCAAGCCGACCCAACCAGTCTGGTCACCCCCGAGTCCGCTGTGGAGTTCGGGATCGACGGTGGCGCCGGGCTCGCGCTCAAGCTCGGCCGTCTAGAGGCGTTCATCGAAGGTCGAGTCCAGAACATCTACACCGAAGCCGGTGCGATCGACGCGCACTCGATCCGGGCGATTCCGGTCTCGTTCGGCATCCTATTTTGAGTGCGGTAGCGGCGACCCAGAATCGGGTTCGAAACCAATGCTACATCCGGCCTGCGGGCAAGAGGAGGTGAAGTGTCCGGAATCCTGTTTCCCACAGCGCTGGTCGCCCTGGCCGCCGGAATCCTCCAGTCGCCCGTCGTGCCCCCCGATCAGTTCGAGTTCGTACGCTACGTCGTGCCGGACGGCTGGACGGCCCGGAACGTACAGGAAGGGGCCAGCTTCGTACGAGGAGACGGGAGCGGCGTCGTCGTCTTCTACGCGAGCCGGAGCGAAGCCGGATCCGAGCAGGACGTGTTCGCCTCCACCTGGCACACCCATGTGGAGCCCGCCGTCGGGGCATCCGCGCCCGAGCTGCGACTCCGGCGCGAGGGTGCCTTCGTGATCGCGGTGGGTGCGCAGCAGATCGTTGGTCAGAACGGGACGGTCACTGCCGCCCTGATCACCGTGTCACGAGAGGGGCGCACGCTCCCTATCGTCGGCGTTGCTCGGGGAGAGGTAGCTCTGCGCGAGCTCACGCGCTTCCTCGACAGTGTCCGGCCGACCTCCGCGGCGGCAGCGGGTCCGTCCACACCGATCGTGCCGAACGCGGGCCGGCAGAATGGAGAGCCGCGCCCAGCAGCGGGCGTCCCCATCGAACCGGGGCGCGTCGTCAACGCCTTGCCCTCGGGCTTGTTCTACCGCGTTGAGGTCGACATCGCTGGTGGCCGCGGGATCGAAACGAACACCTGGCTCTTCATGCCGGGGCAGCGCGTGAGTCGCTTCCACCCGTTAGGTGGATCGGGCGTGTTCGATCCTTCCCGCTGCAACCCCGATACCTGTGGCACCTACGAGATCTCGTCGGGCAAGCTAACAGTGCGTTGGGACGGCGGAAGCACGCAGGAGTGGACGTTCACCGCGACCGCCGACGGCGTCCGTCTCGATGGCCAACAGTACCGACCGGTGCGAGCCGTCCGGGCGGAGTCGCTCGCAGGGCGATGGACGGATGCCCGTTCTGGCGATATCGGCGTCAACACCTACACATTCGATCGCGGTGGACGATTCAGCTTCGGGGACGGTCGGAGCGCTCTGACCGGCTCCTATCGCGTTCGAGGGTTGGTGTTGACTCTGACCTTCTCCGATGGCGATGTGCGGGAGCGAATGCTCTTTTCCGCAAGTACGGAACAACCGGAAGGACTGATCAGCATCGATCGAGCGGTGTACGCGCGACGCTAGTGTCCCGAGTGGGACGAATCGGTCGGCGCCCGGAAACTTCCGCTGATCATCACGTCGCGCATGGCCTGCCGCAGCGAGGGCAAGGCCAGGCGCCCTCGTTCGGTCCCCGATAGATCGCTCAACTCCCCCGGATCCTGCTCGACGTCGTAGACCTCCTCGACGCCGTCGCCGTAGCGGATGTAGTGCAGAGGCCCGACGTTGACCGACTTCATCGGTCCGCGCACGACCGGCCCGTCGAAGTCTTCGAGCGGGTAGGGATTCACCTCGGTGAGCGCTCCTTCCGCACCCGTCCAGCCGCTCTCCGCATCCCAGGTGCGCCGAAGAGACGAGCCCGCGAAGGGTGCGGGGCCGGACCGGCCCAGCAGGTCGGCCACCGTGGCCGGGACGTCTCGGATGGACACCGTGGAGGCCACGCGCAGGCCCGCAGGGACCCGCCCCGGCAACACGGCCAGGAGCGGGACGTGCGTGAGCATCTGATAGAGGCTGTTGGAGTGTCCCTCGAGGCCATGTTCGAAGAACTGGTCTCCGTGGTCACCCACGACGACGACCAACGTGTTGCTCAACAGCCCGCGGGCGTCGAGGCTGTCCAGCAGCAGGCCGATCTGCGCGTCCATGTAGTGGATCGATCCATCGTAGCGATCGACCAGGTTCTGTTCCCAATCCTCGAGCTTGCGCGTCTCGCCGGCCGACACAGCCACGGAGTCTCGTACCTGCGCGCGCACCACGGAGGTGTGGGGCTCGAACTGTTCATAGGGATCGTGCGCATCGAAGTAGTTGAGGAAGCCGAAGAACGGGCGCCCCTCCAGGGTGTCCACCCATTGGAGGAACTCCTCGTTGACGTCGGCGGCTACCTTGCGCGTGAACAGGCTGTACCCGCCTGGCACGAGCGCGCGCACGCGATTGACCACCTTCTGCACGACGGTGGCCGAGTAGATCCACTCGGCGTAGGAGACCGGGTGATCACGGTAGACGTGGAAGCCACGATCCAGGCCGGTGATGCGGGTCGTGTAGAGCAGGTTGGCCACGAACCCACCGGTTTCGTACCCCTGTCCGCCGAGGAACTCCGCCAGTGTGGGATAGCGCTGATCCAGCGGCTCGAGCCAGTCCGCCGAGAGCTCATGGTGCCAACGCCCCGTGAACAGCGCCGCGTGGGATGGCAACGTCCACGGTGCGGTGGTATACGCGCGATCGAAGACCGTGCCCTGGTCCGCCAAGCGAGCGAGCGTAGGCGTGTTCGGGCGCCCATAGCCGTAGAGGCCCATGCTCTGCGCTCGCACCGTGTCCAATACGATCAACAGGACATTGGGCAGCCCTCGCGCGGTGGCGGGCGCCGCGCCCGCCAGTCGCTGGCGTTCTCCGCGGGCTCGCAGCGGGTGCAACCACACGACTGCGGCCACGGATGCGATCAGGACGAGCGCCGACAGGGTGCGGAGTTGACGCAAGGAGCGACGCACATCGCGCCCAGCGGCTTCCGCCGCCTGGAAGCCCAATCCCAAGGCCAGGACCGCGGTCGCGGCTGGGTGGATGCCGAGCTGCTTCATGGACGCCACCACGCTCCAGGCACCCATGGCCACCAGCAGGGTCAGCAGCGGTTTGAGTGACAGGCGCCGTGCCGGCCATCCCAACACCACCGCGTAGCCCAGCGCGAGGAGGGCGAAGAGCGCCGCCTCGGACGTGGGGATCATCCAGAGGGCGTCTGGATTGGACCACTCGAAAAACACTCGATCGTAGTGGTACTTGAGCGCACGAACGCCGACCTCGACCGCTCCCAGGACCAGCCCTACCCCTGCGGCCGCCCCGACGGCCGCGGTCCAGGGGACCGTGGGCTCGGCCTGGAAGAAGCGTCGGCGCAGCGCGAGGAACCGCGTGCGGAACGACACGAGGAGCAGTCCGCCGAGCAGCGCCACGAGCAGCCAGAGCGTCCCCCGCAGCGCCAGCGCTGCCCAGGTACCGAGGTAGCGGTCCAGCGGAACGACCGCTCGCCCCTGCAGGAGGTCGTTCACGAAGCCGAAGCTCTCCCCCGCGTATGCCGAACGGATGAGGCGAGGGGCAAGAACCCACGCCACGGCCACCCAAGCCAGCAGTAGAATGCCGGCGACGAGTCCGTAGCGAATCTCGACCTTGTACCTCTTCATGAACCTCCGATCCGGGCGGGTGAGCCATGATGGGCGCTCGCCGGTGAAGGCAGCAAGGATGAGGCCCCTCGGAAGGGAGGCAGGGCGGGGCGCTCAGGGGCACCACGGCCGGCCGGGGGTCCCTGGCGGTACAGCGGCGCGGCCGGAGGGTGGGTCAGGCGACCGGAGCGCCGCTTCCCGGTAACACCAGCCGGAACCGCACCACGTGCTGAACGTCCAGCTCGTCGGTGACGACCGCCCAGAGCCGGCCGGCGCGGATCACGGGACGCGGGTTCATCCGCAGCCGATCGGGTGCGGGCACCCGCCCCAGGTAACGACCCTCCCGGTCGAACACCTCGAACAGGTTGGGCTCGGTCCAGCGGTTCGGTGCGCGGGCCTCTCCGGCCGCGGCTTCGTAGGCAGGCTCACCGGTGTCCCGTCCTGGACCGTGCAGCAGCACCCACACATCGCCCTCGTCCGAAACGACCAGTCCCTGGTAGGCCGGCTTCACGTCCGGAATGGGGGGACCGTCCCAGGTCCAGGACGGATCGACGCTACGGAGGTTGCGCGTGGCCACCTGCTCGCGGGCCGTCCGCTCTCCCTCGCTCACCGGCACGGGCTCGTAGGCTTTGCTGACCCGTAGCACCGACCCGTCGCGGTGCAGGACGTCGAACCTCAGCGCATCGGCGATGCCATGCACGTAGTTTCCGAAGCGGTCGAGCACGTACATCTGCTGCGGACTGAACGGCACCGTGTTGCGGGACCAGGAGTCCTCGGTCTTCGCTTCGATGAACGGCGTCTGGTGCGGGGGGAGCGGGTGGCGTCGGAAGCCCAGGGAGTCGCCGGTGGGGCCGTACTCCGCCATCCCCCGCTCCCACTGGTCGAGTGGGACGCCCAGGTCCCGGATGGTCGGCGTGAACAGGTGGTCGGCGGTGTCGGCCACCAGTGGCTCGCTGGTGTTGAATCCCCCGCGCAGAGACCAGGTCGCGAGTGGCCGACCCTCGCTGTCGAACACCTGCAAACGGGCGTTCCCCGGATCGCGCACCACGACGCGACCATCCGTCAGGATCTGCAGTCCGCTGTCCGGGGAGCGCAGCTCGCCGGGTCCCTGACCCGCGCGACCGACCTCGCGCAGGAAGGTGCCGTCCCCGTCGTAGAGACGGAGCGAGGGACCCTGTTGGTCGAGCACGTAGACGCGGTCCTGAGGGTCCACGGCCAGCGCGACCACCCGCCCAAGCAGGTAGACCTCGTCCCCCTCCAGTTGGCCGATGGAGTTCTCCTCGACCAGCGCGCCCTCGCCCTCCCATACGCTGCCCGAGACGGTGTGCACCCGAATCGTGTCGCCCACGGTGTCGACGCGGGCCACCCAGCCGTGGGTGCTGCCCGACCCCTCTTCGCCGCTGCAGGCCACGCCCGCCAGGCAGAGGACTGCGGTGAGCGCGAAGGGTCGCATTTGGGTGTCTCCTCGGTAGGTGCGCCTCCGTTTGGACAACGGCGAACGCCGCAGGGTTGCCGGCGCGCCGGTGGGAAACCGGGCACGGCGGCGGGCCGTAGGGGGGAGGCGCCGGAGCCAGGGGGCTGCGGTGCCGTGTGCCCTCGTCCAAAGCGGAATCGATCCCATGGCGTCCTTGTTGCGCAACCTTCCGTTGGCCGGTCGCTCTTTGCTGCGCGCTCCACTGTTCACCGCAGCGGCGGTGCTGACGCTGGCTCTCGGGATCGGAGCCAACACGGCCATCTTCAGCGTCGTCCACGGAGTGCTGCTCAAGCCACTGCCCTATGCGAGCGAGGAGCGGCTGCTGGGTCTTTGGAACACCGCTCCCGGACTCGGCTTCGAGCTGCTCAATCAATCACCGGCGCTCTATTTCACCTATCGCGACGATGCGGAGTCGTTGGAGGAAGTCGGGCTTTGGGCCAACGGGTCCTCCCAGATCACCGGCCTCGACCAACCCGAACAGGTGCCGAGCCTGCAGGTCACGGATGGGTTCTTTCCCGTCCTTGGGGTCGATGCGGTGTTGGGCCGGCGCTTCTCGGCCGAGGACGACGCGCCGGGGGCGGCCCGCACCGTCATGCTCTCCTACGAGTACTGGCAGCGGGCCTTCGGCGGCGATACCGGGGTGATCGGACGCACGCTCACCGCCAACGGCCAGCCCCACGAGATCATTGGTGTGACCCCTTCCGGGTTCCGTTTTCTGGACGAGCAGGCGGACATCTTCGTCACCACTCGTTTCGACCCGGCCGACGTCATGATGGGCAACTTCTCCTATCAGCTCATCGCGCGCATGCGTCCCGACGTGCCCCTGGAGCGGGTGCAAGCCGAGCTGGAGCGCCTGGTGCCCATCGCGGTAGAGCGCTATCCCGGCCCCGTCACCCAGTCCATGCTGGAGCAGGCGGGGTTCCGCCCCGTGACGCGGCCGCTCAAGGAGGACGTGGTCGGAGACGTACGTCCGCTGCTCTGGGTGTTGCTGGGCACGGTGGGAATGGTGTTGCTGATCGCCTGCGCCAACGTGGCCAATCTCTTCCTGGTCCGCGCCGAGGGACGTTCGCGCGACGTGGCGGTCCGCACCGCCTTGGGCGCAGGACGTCGCGAGATCGCCGCGCAGTTCCTGGCGGAGAGCGTGGTGCTGGGCGCGCTGGGGGGACTCGTCGGGATCGCGCTGGCTGCGATCGGGCTCCGCGTCCTCCACGCTCTGGGTCCCGAGGAGCTTCCGCGCCTGAGCGAAATCGGCATCGATCCCACGGTTCTGGTCTTCACGGCGGGCATCTCGCTGTTCGCCGGTGTGTTCTTCGGGCTGTTCCCCATCGTGCGCTACGGTCGGGGAGACCTGGCTCCGGCCCTCAAGGAGGGCGGCCGCGGAGGCATGGCTGGTCGCGAGCGGCGCCGTGCCCGCAGCGGGTTGGCCGTGGCGCAGGTGGCCCTGGCGCTGGTGCTGCTGGTGGGGTCCGGGCTCATGATTCGCAGCTTCCAGGCACTCCGGAACGTGGATGCCGGCTTCACCGACCCCGAGGACCTGTTGAGCTTTCGGGTCACCATCCCGTCGGCCACCATCCCGGACGCGGCCGAGACCGCGCTGGCGTACGAGCAGATGCTCTACAACCTGCGAGCGCTGCCCGGTGTCGCGGACGCGGGGGCCGTCTTCAACCTGCCGATGAGCGGTAGTCAGTCGAATGACCCGGTGTACCGCGAGGACGCGCCCACAGCAGAGGGCGAGATCCCTCCGATCCGGCGCTTCAACTGGGTGATGCCCGGCTACTTCCAGGCGATGGGCATTCCGCTGGTCGCTGGTCGCGACCTGGAGTGGACGGATTTGCACGATCTGCGGCAGGTGGTGGTCGTCTCGGAGAGCTACGCGCGGGAGAACTGGCAGGAACCGGCTCGGGCGCTCGGCCGGCGCGTGTCGACCATCGCCATCCAGGGTGGTCCTCCGGTGTGGCAGGAGATTGTCGGTGTGGTGGGAGACGTGCACGCGGACGGCCTGGACGAGGAGGTGCCCACCACGATGTACTGGCCCATGATCCAGACGGACATGTATGGCGTGGAGGAGGCCGCCAGCGTGGTGCGGTCGCTGAGCTTCGTGGTACGCGCCGCGCCGGGAGCGATGCCCACGCTGTTGCCGCGGGCTCGTGACGCCGTCTGGTCCGTGTCCGCCAGTGTCCCGCTCGCCAACGTACAGGGCATGGATGCGGTGGTGCGCCGCTCGATGGCGCGTACGTCGTTCACGCTGGTCATGCTTGCGATTGCCGCGCTGGTCGCGTTGGCGCTGGGGGCGGTGGGGATCTACGGCGTGATCTCGTACAGCGTCAGCCAACGCGTCAACGAGATCGGAGTGCGCATGGCCCTGGGAGCGCGCCGGGAAGACGTCACCGGCATGGTGGTTCGCCACGGGGCGGGACTATCGGCCATCGGGATCGGGACCGGCCTGCTGGCGGCGTTCGGGCTGTCCCGGCTGATGGGGTCCCTGCTCTTCGGGATCCGACCTCTGGATCTGCCCACCTACGTGGTGGGGGCCCTGGTCTTGGGGGGTGTGGCGGTGCTGGCCAGCTGGCTTCCCGCCCGACGGGCGGCCGGGGTGGATCCGTCGGTGGCGCTGCGGGCCAACTAGACCCGCCAGCGGGCGCTTCTGCCCCGCTCAGGTGCCGCCGGTCGCCGTTGCGCGACGGCCTCGCGGCACCCCCGCTCAGGGCACATCTTGGCTGGAGCGGCTACCGGGTCGCGGTCGAGGTGGGATGCTTCCTGCGCGAGGGTGAAGATGGGGACGAGGCAGACGTGGGTGGGCGGGTGCGGTGCGGTCTTGTTCTGGACATTGATCGGGGGGAGTTCACTGCTGGCCCAGGATGCGCCCGCGGACACCGCCGCCAGGAACCCCGAGCAGGAGGGGCTGCCGCTGGCGCCGGAGCGGCGCGTGCAGGTCAGCACCCGCGAGGCCTCGTGGATGTCCGTGGATGTCAGCCCGGACGGGCAGACCCTCGTCTTCGATCTGCTGGGCGACCTCTACACGCTGCCCTTCTCCGGCGGACGCGCCACGCCACTCACCCACGGCATGGCCTTCGACGCTCAACCGCGCTTCAGCCCGGACGGGGCTCGCGTGGTGTTCACGTCCGACCGCAGTGGCGGTGACAACGTCTGGATCATCGCGCTGGACCAGAGTGACACCGTGCAGGTGACCAAGGGCAACGACAACTCCTACCTGTCGCCCGAGTGGACGCCCGATGGACACTACATCGTGGCCAGCAAGAGCCCCGGGCCCGGCGTGGACAAGCTCTGGATGTACCACGTCGACGGTGGCTCGGGCGTAGGTCTGGTGAAGGAGCCCAACAATCTGCGTATGATGGGCGCCGCGTTCGGCAACGACGACCGCTACGTGTGGTTCGCCCGCCGCAACGGGAGCTGGCAATACAACTCGGGGCTCGGCGAGTTCGACCTGGCCGTCTACGACCGTGAAACCGGAGAGATGGCCACCCGTTCGAGCCGTTATGGTGGTGCGTTCCGGCCCACGCTTTCGCCGGACGGTCGCTGGCTGGTGTACGGGACCCGGCAGGTGGCGGAGACGGGCCTGCGCATCCGGGATCTGCAATCGGGCGGCGAACGTTGGCTCGCCTACCCCGTGCAACGGGACGAGATGGAATCGCGGGGGTCGCGCGACGTGCTGCCAGGCATGTCGTTCACCCCGGACTCGCGCGAGCTGGTGGTTTCATACGGGGGTGGGCTGTGGCGCGTGCCGATCGACGGGAGCGCTCCGATCGAGATTCCCTTCCAGGTGGACGTCGATCTACCGATCGGACCCGCGGTCGACTTCGACTACCCGATCGAGGACACCCCGACCTTCGTGGCCAAGCAGATCCGCGACGCGGTTCCGTCACCGGATGGCAGCAAGCTCGCCTTCGCAGTGCTGGGCGACCTGTACGTCATGGACTTCCCGGACGGAACCCCACGGCGGCTCACGACGCTGGCGCTGCAGGAGGCGCACCCGGTGTGGTCGCCGGACGGGCGCTGGATCGCGTTCAGCACCTGGTCGACCGAGGAGGGAGGGCACCTCTACCGCGTGCGCACCGATGGACGCGGCCAGCCGGAGCGTGTGACCAGCGAGAGCGCGTACTACACCGATCCGGTCTTTTCCCCCGATGGCACGCGGATCGTGGCGCTACGGAGCCAGGGCCGCGTCTACGACGAGGCGTTGGCCAGGGGGCTTTCCGGAGGGCTGCAGGACCTCGTGTGGGTGCCGGTCAGCGGCGGGTCGGCCAGCCTCATCGCCCCGGTGGAGAACTTCGGGGCACCACATTTCACGAGGACGTCGGAGCGCATCTACGTGAGCGGCTTCCAGGGGCTCATGTCCATGCGCTGGGACGGCACCGATCGCAAGACGCACGTGCAGGTGCGAGGTCGCTCGCAAGGGCAGGGGCCGGGGCAACCCGCTTCGGCGATCTGGATGGCCCCGCAAGGCGACCAGGCGTTGGCACTGGTCGTCAACGACCTCTACCTGGTGACCGTGCCCCGAGTGGGGGGCGACGTCCCCACCATCTCCGTGGCCAACCCGGACAACGCTGCGTTTCCTGCCAAGCGGCTGACCGACATCGGCGCCCAGTTCCCTGCGTGGAGCGCGGACGGGGCGCGCGTGCATTGGTCGGTCGGCAATGCACACTTCGTCTATGACCTCGGCGCGGCGCGTGCATTCGCCGATTCGGTGGAGTCGGCTCGGGCCGCCGCGGGTGACTCTGCAACCGCGGCTGATTCGGCGCAGGACCGGCGCGGTCGGGGCAGGGACACGCTTCGCTACCGGCCGCTCGAGCGGCGAGTACGAATCGAGGTCGAGCGCGATCTTCCCCAGGGCGTGGTCGTGCTCCGGGGCGCGCGCATCGTCACCATGCGAGGAGACGAGATCATCGAGCGCGGCGATCTGGTGGTGCGCAACAACCGGATCGAAGCCGTCGGTGCCCAGGGGAGCGTAGCGGTTCCTCAAGGCGCGCAGGTGATCGACGTCGCAGGCAAGACCATCCTTCCTGGCTTCGTGGACACGCACGCGCACCTCCGTGCCCAGGTCGATCTGCTGCGAGATCAGCCCTGGTCGTACGCGGCCAACCTGGCGTACGGCGTCACCACCACGCGCGATCCGCAGACGGGCACCACGGACATTCTGAGCTATGAGGACTTCTGGCGGGCCGGCCATATGTTGGCGCCGCGTCTCTACTCGACCGGGCCCGGCGTCTTCTCATCGGAGGGGATCAGCAGCCTCGATCAAGCGCGCGACGTGCTGAAGCGCTACTCCGAATACTACGACACCAAGACCATCAAGATGTACGGAGCGGGGAACCGTCAGGTGCGGCAGTGGATCATCCAGGCGGCCAGGGAGCAGCGCTTGATGCCCACCACCGAGGGCTCGCTGGACCTGGCCCTCAACATGACCATGGGCCAAGACGGCTACTCCGGCATGGAACACAACATGCCGGGTTTCCCCCTCTACGACGACGTCGTGCAGCTGGTGGCGCAGTCGCAGATGGCCTACACACCGACGATCATCGTGACCTACGGAGGTCCCTGGGGCGAGAACTACTTCTACACCACCGAGGACGTGTTTGGAAACGAGAAGCTGAGGCGCTTCACGCCGTTCGAGGAGGTGCAGCAGAAGGCACTGCGGCGACCGGGGCCTACGTCGCCCGGTGGCTCCAACGGTTGGTTCCATCCCCTCGTGCACACGTTCGATCGCGTTGCGCGTTTCGCGCGCGACGTGCTGCGGGCCGGTGGCCGCGTGGGGATCGGCAGCCACGGACAGCTCCAGGGGCTGGGCTACCACTGGGAGCTGTGGATGATGCAGTCCGGCGGCATGACCCAGCACGAGGCGCTGCGGGTGGCCACTCTGGTGGGCGCCCAGGCCATCGGCCTCGACAACGATCTCGGGTCGTTGGAGGCGGGAAAGCTCGCCGATCTGGTGGTGCTGGACCGTAATCCGCTGGAAGACATCCGCAACAGCGACAGCATTCGCATGGTCATGATCAACGGTCGGTTGCACGACGGCGCAACGCTCGATGAAGTATGGCCGCGACAACGCGCCGCTGGTCCCTTCTACTGGCAGGAGGATGCCATGCCGTCCGTGCCCGCTGGAATCCGTTGATGAAACGACTCCCGATCTTCGCGGTGCCCGTGCTGCTGGCTCTGGGAGTGCTGCTGATCCCCGTGGTGGACGACTACGCGGACCACGGGTTGGCGGCGGCGGCCTCCCTGGAGTCGACCCGCTGGTTTGTCGGTCACCTGCTGAGCGCCATGGCCTTCGGGAGCGCGATCCTCGCCGGCGGGATCATCGCGTTGCGTCTGCAGCGCTCCGAGCCTCTGTCCTGGCTCGGGCTGGCCTTCTTGGCGCCTGGTGCCGTGCTGCACGTGGTGGGGCTCGGAGCCGATGGCATCGCGCCGCTGGCGGTCCGCACGGGTGGGGGCCTTCCGGACGCCTACTTCGATGGGGGCTTCTGGGTCACCGGGGTCTTCATCAGCGGGGCAGCCCTCTTCGGGGTGGGCGTCCTGCTGCTGGTGCTGGGGCTGATGCGGGCGGACCTGCTCAAGGGTGGAGCGCGCTATTTGACCTTCGCGGCCGCGCTCGCGTTTCCGGCCGCAGAGGCCGTGCCCTACGGATGGGCGCTCTTCCTGGTGGCTTGCCTGGCGTTCTGCGTGTGGATCCCGATCGGGCTGGCCATGCGGGAGGGGGTGTAGGGCGAGCCTCCCACGGCTAAAGGTCGGCCCCAACCGAGTGGCGGCACCCGCTCCCCTTGTCACACCAAGGGTCGGTCGCGATCTTCCTTGGTGTCACCAAGGGAAAGGCCGCTCATGACCCATTCTGAAGATCCCAGCCTGCGCACGCATTTCCTGCGTGGTGCGCTCGAACTGCTGGTCCTGCAGGCCCTGAGGGCCGGTCCCCGCCACGGCTACGGCATCCTGGAGTGGCTGGAAGAGCGGCTGGGGCCGGATCTCCCCATCGAGGAGGGCACGCTCTACCCGGCGCTGCACCGCATGAAGCAGCGCGGATGGCTGCAGGCCGAATGGGGCGTCTCCGAGACCAACCGCAGAGCACGCTACTACACGCTGGCCAAAGCGGGGCGCGAGCGGCTGGAGCACGAGAGTGCGCAGTGGAGCAGCTACGCCCGGACCGTCATGGGCGCACTGGAGACCGAAGCGTGAAGCGCCGGCCGTTCGAAGACCATCCTGACGAGATCCGCGCCGAGCTCGAGGATCATCTCGAGCGACGGACACGAGCCCTCATCGCGAAGGGATGGACGCCCGAGGATGCGGCGCGAGAAGCGCGGCGCCGCTTTGGCGCCGTAGCGCGTGTGCAGGCGGAGTGCGAGGCCATCTCCGTGCGCGCGCGACGCAGGCAGCGGTGGTCGGGCGCCTGGGCCGGGGTCCGGGACGACGCGCTCGCGGCGTGGAGGGCCGTCCTCCGCCGGCCGGGTTTGTCGGGCGCCTCACTGGTCACGGTGGCCCTCGCGGTCGGGACCGTGGCGGCCGTCCTTGGGATTGTACAGGCTGTGTTGCTCCGTCCGCTGCCCTTCCCGGATCCGGGTCGGCTCGGGCTGGTGGAGGCGAACCAGGGCGTAGGCGTCCGCCACGTCAGCCCGCGCCTCTGGGACGCCTGGCAGCGCGAGGTGGATGCGCAGGTGGAGACCGCGGTATGGGTGGAAGGCGACGCGAATCTCGCGGGAGCCGCGTTGCCGCGCCGCGTACGGACGCGGGCGGTATCGGAGACCTACTTCGCCACGTTGGGCATGACGGCCCTCTTGGGCTCCCTCCCCGGGTCTTTCGCGGACCAGGGCCTGGTGATGAGCGAGCGTCTGTGGCGGACCGACTATGGAGCCGACCCCGACGTGATCGGGCTCCTGGTCGATGTGGACGGCGTTCGCCGGCCGGTCGCGGCGGTGTTGGCAGATACACAACGCCTCGCCGACGCGGACCCTGATCTCTGGGTGCCGCTGCGGCTGTCGGGCGCCGAGCGCCAACAGAGCGCCGGCTACTTGTCAGCGCTGGCGCGGCTGCGGCCTGGCGTCGACGTCGCGAGCGGTGTGCGCGCGCTTCAGCGCGTCGCGGACGCGGTGGAGGAGCCCGACGCGGACGGGGAGCGCGTACGCATCGTTTGGTTGCCCATGGAGGAGGCTCTGTTGGGCCAGGCCCGAGCGCCCCTTCTCTCGCTCACGGGCGCGGTGTTGCTGCTCCTGCTGTTGAGCTGCGCAAACCTGGCGAACCTGTTGCTCGCCAGCGTTGCCGACCGCAGGCGCGAGCTCTCCTTGCGCTCCGCACTGGGTGCAGGCCGGCGTAGGTTGTTGCGCCTGCTCCTGCTGGAGCAATCCCTGGTGTCGCTCGGGGGCGGTGCCCTGGGGGTTCTTGTGGCCTACGCGGTCGTACGGATCTTCGTGACTGCCGCACCGGCCGACACACCGCGCCTCGCTCACGTCGGGATCTCACCTGCTGTCGTTGCCAGCACGTTCCTGATCGCGCTCGTCGTTGGCCTCTCCTGTGCCGGGGTGGCTGCGTTCCTGGGTACCGGCGGAGTGGCCCGTGCGGGATCCATGGAGGGTCGTGGGGCCGGTGGCGACCTCAGGACCCGCCGGTGGCAGGCCACCTTCGTCGGCGCCCAGGCAGCGACGGCCCTCGTCCTGGTGGTGGCGGGCGGTCTGATGCTGCGCACGGCGCGCGCGTTGGCCGCAGTCCCCGTTGGATACGACGCGAGTGTGGTGACGGCGCAGATGAGCGTTTCGGAGGGTCGCTACCGCGAAGCGGCTGCCGCCGTGAACGTCGCGGACGCGGTACTCGCGGCCGTCGCGGCCGTGCCTGGCGTGTCGGCCGTGTCGTACGGCACCGCGGCCCCGCTGGTCGGGGGATCCTTCGGGCTCCCGGTCGCGCTCGCCGGCCAAGCGCTCGACAGCCCGAGCGCCGTGCAGCCCTCCATGCAGATCGTCGCGCCCGGGTACTTCGCTGTGGTGGGCATTCCCCTGCTCGCCGGCGCTGCGGTCACCGAGTCGGAGGATCGCGCTGCGGCCCGAGCCGTGGTGGTCAACGAAACGCTGGCGGCCAGCCTCGGCGGGACTCCCTCCGAGCTGGTCGGACGCGCGCTGCGGATCGGTGGCAGCGACTTCCAGGATGAGGACGGCGAGCCGCAGGACTGGCGGATTGCCGGCGTGGTGGCCGACGCGCGCGGGGAGGGGCCGCGCATTGCGCCGGCGCCGGTCCTCTATTTTTCGCCGCGAGGCGTGCCGCCCGGTCCCTGGTCCTGGGTCGGTCGCGAGCTCATCGTCGTGCTGCGCGCTTCCGACTGGTCCCCGGCCGCCGAGCAACGCGTCCGCGCCGCGGTCGCGGGTGTGGATCCGACGCTGCCGTTGGCGGACGTGCGCACGCTCTCCGATCGCCTGGCCGCCTCCCTGGCCACGGAGCACATGGTCCTGGTCGTACTGGGCGTGCTCGCGCTCGCCGGCCTCGCGCTGGCGAGCGTCGGGGTGGCCGGTGTCGTCGCGCATGGAGTCACCGTTCGCACCCGCGAGATCGGGGTGCGCATGGCGCTGGGTTCCACACTCCGCGGGGTGCGCCGTCTGGTGCTGCGCCAGGCCCTCCGTCCGGTGCTGATCGGTGCGGGTGCGGGGCTCCTGGGTGCAGTTGCGCTCGCGCGCCTGCTGACGGCCCTTTTGTTCGGCGTGTCGGCCACCGACCCCACTACGTTCCTCGCGGCCGCCTCGCTGCTCGCTGCCGTGGCCGCCGTCGCGGCGTGGCTCCCCACCCGAGGGGTCGCGCGCGTGGATCCAGCGCGGGTCCTGACGGCGGATTGAGCGGTGCGCGCGCGGCTGGCGGCGCGCCTGTCTCACTCTGCGGCGCCGCGCCGGCGCGCGCCCTCTCCGGTCCGAGCTCCCGCCCGTGAGCCATTGACGTTGCTTCCTGCGTGATTCCTTGTGGTTCATCGGTGCGGACTCGAGAGCGTCAGAGGTCGTCCTCCTCGCTCGTGAGACCCCCCGTCCTGGTGCCCAACAACAGAAGGTGGACAGGTGAGCTCA